>NZ_JAALXT010000002.1:932847-1243797 GCF_011634775.1 Thalassoroseus pseudoceratinae | reverse complement strand
CTACGGCTCTCCAACATTCATGCTTATGAGGCCCTAGCTCCCCGTGCTCGTCGCCACCCCTGAAGTCGCCCAGGACGGATCGACGACGAAGCTCAGGGCGCGGACCCGCTGCTGTGCCACAGCCAGAGGGCGGCGACGGCCATCACGACGGCCTCCACAGCGACCAAGAGCCATTGCTTCGGGACGGCGCCGTCGACGAGCAGGCCGAGGAGGCGCGCCGCGAGGGCGCCGGCCATGAAATAGAAGAGCGCAGTGGGAATGCTGGTCGACCAGGGACGAAGCGCGGGTATGGCGATGAAGCGCGGGTATGGCGATGAAGCTCAAACCCACCCCGAGCAGCATGCCTCCCCGAACTCTGCGCTCGACGGCCTCAAAGACGTCGACCGGAGGCTCGGGGCCGCCCGTGAGGGGGCCGAACCAGGTGGGAAACACGGCGGCCAGGACGCCAAGGACAGCCAGGACGATCCCGATAAGGTGAGTTGTAGACATACGCGTTCTCTCTGCGTCGCGCCCAGGGGCGTCAGGTGTTTTGGTTCAGAGTTTCCATTCGAATCCGACCGCCTTTTCGGAGACGTCCCAAAGCCGTTCCATGACGGGCTTGTCATAGGCGTGGGGATACAGGGTGCCCTTGCCGACCGGTCCGACGAATTCCATGCGGCCGGTGGGACCGTAAAGAGCCCGCTGTTCCAGTCCTTCTTCGGTGGCGCACATCACTTCCGGCCAAGAGCCTTTCTCGGCTGATTGCACCATGGGCGACAACGACATGAGCCCGAACATGATACGCGTCGCCAGGTTGCCACTGGTCGAGATGAGCGATGTCCTCGACGAGCCGGGGTGGCAGACATAGACCTTGACGTCGGTCTTGCCCGCCGCGGCCAGCCGGTCCTGCAATTCGTAGGCGAACATCATCTGCGCCAGCTTGCTCTGGGAATAGGTCTTGTTCTGGTGGTAGTTCCTGTCCCAGTTCATGTCGTCGAACTGGATGGTCTTGATCCCCATGTTGTAGCCAAGGCTGCTGACGACCACGATCCGACCTTTTGACTCCTCGATCCGCGGAAAAAGAAGCCCGCAGAGCAGGAAGTGCCCATAATGGTTCGTGCCCAGCATGCTTTCAAAGCCGTCCACGGTGAGTTTCTGGGTCGGCACCTGCGCGATGGCGGCGTTGCAGATCAAGGCATCGATCCGGGGGACGGTCTTCCGTACTACCGCCGCGGCTTCGCGCACGCTGGCCAGCGACGCGAGATCCATGAGGATGAAGCTCACCTCGGCACCCGCGCCGAGTTCCTTCTTCAGCTCCGCGATCGCCGCTTGCGATTTCTCGGCCGAGCGGTTGAGCATCACAACCCTGGCGTCCTTCCTGAGAAGCGTCCGCGCCGCCTGGAACCCCGCGCCGGAATTCGCGCCGGTGATGAGGTAGGTCTTGCCCTTGAGGTTGCCGAGTCGCTCCGGGGTCCAGCCCTTGGGGCCAAATTGCTTTTCGGTCGTCATTGTTTAAACTTCTTGTTTTGGGTGCTCTGTTTGAGTGCCGATAGCTTTGTGGTCCTGCCTGCATCGGCATCGGTGTTTGCATAATACCCTCATTTTTTGCGACGGATGCTCCACATCCCCTCATGTTTATGCCTGATTTCCTCAATCCTGTTGAATCGGGGAGTCGCGCGTGATACATTGTGGCATGACCGATCTCTCTGCCCTCATCGCGCGGCACCTCCCCGCACCGGGTTTCTTCGACACCCCGATGGACGGGGTCCAGTTGTTCCGGGTCGACGCCCCTCTCTCCCGCGTGAGCACCGTCTACCCACCGAGCCTTTGCGTTATCTTGCAGGGGACGAAGCGGGTGTACCTCAACGGGCGCACGTACGTGTACGAGGCCGGCCAAGCCCTCTTCGTGGCGATGTCTATCCCCGTCGAAGCTGAGATCCTGGCAGCCACGCCAGAAGCCCCCGTCCTGGGGCTGATGCTGAGCCTGGAGAGCCGGGTGGCGGCCGAGACGATCGTTGCCTGCCAGGCCGCGCGTACGTCGAACGCCCCCGTTGCGAGCGCCGCGGGCGCGGATAGCCTGAGCGGGCTTGGTGTCGCTCGGTGGGATCCTGCCTTCACGGAGGCGCTCCGGCGGATGCTCGACCTCCTTGGCCACCCGGAAGCGGTCCGGGTCCTTGGGCCGGGGCGCGTCCGTGAGGTGGTTTACGCCGCAATCCAGGGCGAGGCTGGCGCACGCATCCGGAGCCACCTTGGCGGGGGACAGGAGATGGCGCGGATTGTGGGCTACGTGCGCGACCACCTCCACGAGGCGATCTCGGTCGACGACCTCGCCCGGCGTGCCGGGATGAGTCGGGCCGTGTTCGATCGCCGCTTCAAGGCGGCCACGACCTATGCCCCGTTGCAGTTCATCAAGGCGATGCGGCTCAACAACGCCGCGCTGCTGCTTCGGCAGGGCGCGACGGTCAGCGAAGCCGCGTACGCCGTCGGGTACGCGAGCGCATCGCAGTTTAGCCGTGAGTTTAGCCGCCAGTTTAACCTACCGCCGCGGGCCTGGGGCCGCGCCCACGAGCGCGAGTCGGTAGGGTCGCCGTCGGTTCCGTTCATCTCCGGCCCAACGACCGTCGCGCCGTGAGCATGCGAGGCGGCCGAAACAGCTCGACGAGTTCGAGAACCCGAGTTCGCCAAGTACCTCATGGGGCCTCTGCAATGCCGTAGAACCCACCGCTGCAGCCGACCGTGGGCCAGACGGTCTTGCCTTCTTGCGGCGTTGGCGTCTACGTGCTACTTTGAGGCGTAGTGCCGCCCCCGGCGGCTGAGCTTCATCGTTATGCGTCAAAGTCGATGCTCGTAGTCCATTGGTCGCCTGTTAAGAACACGAAGGGAATCCTCCGCAATGGGATCACTGCGGGGAAAGACTCCGCTTCCCACTTCTTTCCGTTGACTGGCCACCGCTCAGTCGATCGATGGTGGGCGCAAGCATTCCGCTCTTGGCGTCCACGCACGCAATACAATGGCTTCGTCGTTCGTCTAACTGATGATGACATGCCCGCAACATTCTGCCACTGGATTCAGTGGTCGATCGATAACGGCAAGCACGCTCCGATGTATCAGTCCATTGACGAACTGACGGCGGAGTATCGTGACACTATCCTCTGGCGTATTGGGGAAACCATTGCAGATAGCAGTTCTGGCAACGAAGCCGAACTGGGTCGCAAAGTAGTCGAAGCCGATCCTGAGGCGTACAATCGCCTCAGGACTGATCCCAACTGGATGCGTTGGGTTTTCGAAGACTACGAGATCAAGGTATTTAAATCAGTGCCCGCATCGCGCATTCAACGTACATTTACTGGCTCAGCCAAATCCGGCAGGCAGCGGCGTCGAGAATTCAAGAATCAACACCACGCGGACGCATAATCGGGTAAGGGCCACCGTTGCCGGTGACTCTCCCCACACCACCGGACGTGCGGGTCCGCATCCGGCGGTTCAACGAAGTTGAGCAAGCTTGGCCCATAGTGTCTTCAGGCTGAGCAGTCCTTGTTCGGCCAGCCACGCATTGGTCAGCCCGACGCCGCTGGCAATTGTCTTGGACATGTGCCAGTAGCTCCGGCGGCTGCGTGCATGGCGGATCGCCTGACGCCTGGGAACGCCGAGCCGAATGAGCATTTCGCGTCGACGCTTGGGCCGACGCCACTGCTTCCAGTAGCACATCCGGATTCGACGTCGTATCCACTGATCGAGCTTGTCGAACAGCTTCAACTATGACACCAGCCCGAAGTAGCCCATCCAGCCGCGAACGTAACTTCGCAGTTCGCTCAGGCGGCGTTCCATGGAGATGCCCCGGCTGCGGCCGGTGATCGCGCGGATACGTTGCTTGAACTGATGGACGGACTTCGCCGCGACATTGACCGTCGCCCGTACCCGCACCGGCCTTGTATGACGTTCCTGTTCGTAGCCTCGCAGCTTTGGTGAGAGTGCGACCGGCGGCGAAATCAGACCGGTCCTTACGCACGCATTCACAGGCTTCCTCCCCACGGTTCCTCGCCCAACCGCAGTTGCCCTCACCTCGTACTTTGTCGATCGGAGCGATCATTTGGTATACTGATCTCCTTAAGACTCCCAGTCTCGGACAGGGGACTTGCACCCCATAAAATCACGCCCATGCCGGGCGTACACAAAATGATCCAACGGAGTTGTGGTCCGCTGTCAATCTGACATGCAACGATCAACGGCCACAACCCGCTGATCAAAGTCGTTATTCGGCTTAAGCAGTCTCAGCGAACTCCGTTTCCGACGACGTCACAACTGCAATATCAAACCGAGAGAATTTTCATAATGTTTCCCCGAACCTTTTCGCACATCGGCATCTCCGTTACGGACTTGGACCAAGCTGTCGAGTTCTACACGAAAACTCTTGGCTGGTACGTCATCATGCCAGCGACAGAAGTTGTGTCGGATGATTCTGCCATTGGCGTAATGTGCAATGATGTTTTTGGGGAAGGATGGGAACGGTTCAGGATCGCACACTTGGCGACCGGTGACAAAATCGGCGTTGAACTTTTCGAGTTCAAGAACGCTGAGAAGCCTGAAAACAATTTTGAATACTGGAAGACGGGCGTGTTCCACTTTTGCGTGCAAGACCCAGACGTGGAAGGGCTTGCGAAACGGATCGTAGAGAATGGAGGCAAACAGAGAATGCCGGTTCGCGAATACTATCCCGGCGAAAAACCTTACCGAATGGTTTACTGCGAAGACCCGTTTGGAAACCTGATCGAAATCTATTCACACAGTTACGAACTGACGTATTCGGCGGGCGCATACCAAGGCGATTCCGGTTGAGAGTTGGCCTGCAAAACGCCAAATAACAATTCAATCCACTGAAGCCGCAAAGCCGGGCGTATTCAAGTGGACAATCACTCGTCGCGGCCCGGTGATGTGGTTCGTTCGTCGGCGAGAACCACTAACACGAGACAGACATACTTGGCATTTCGATTGGTGGAAGTTGACGCTGGCCTTGTGCCTGACACGTTGCTGACAAGCGTTCCAGAGTTGCTCGCCGATCTTGTCGTGGCCAGCAGGGACCTGTATTCGACCGTTGAGGCATTCAAGCCGTGGATTTGCTACTTGGCAGAAGTCAACGGAAACATCATTGGGACATGTGGTTTTAAGGGACTACCTTCCAACGGTAGGGTAGAGATTGGCGCCTGTACGCATTCGCGGCCAACTGATCAACATTGAATCGGAATACAACGGCGGACCAATGGATCCTCTCAAAATCCGTTTCGAGCACTCGTGCTCCATTGAGAAAATCACGACGTGCGCGTTCGCAGAACGTCAGAAAAATATCCAATCCTGATACGAATGACTCGTATAGTCCAAGTTTCTTTCGCTGTTCTAACCTGGAAAGGAACTCTCGCTGCAGACGGAGCAAAGTCGGCTTGCGGAACATTGTGATCTCCTTCGTCATGGAGTGCGATTCTGATTAGACATGTGGCGATATTCGTTCAATCTGGCAATTGTTGCTAGATGATGTTTCTGGGCTCGCTCCATGTTTCGTTCCCAACGGCGTTTTTGATTTTCTGTCACCGCCCGTTTAAAGAAGCCCATTTGCTGGATCGAGAGATCCAGAAGGGTGGTCAGCGTCTGTTCAATCAGCAGTCGTTCCAGAGGGTCGGTACCGATGACTTGCAGTTGCTCGCGAAGCTCAGCGTGGCGTTGAAGCAACGACTCTCGCACCAAGACGGATTCCGATCCGATCATGTCGATCAACACTTCCTGTACATAACGGCTGACGTCGCCTAACAAATCACGGAGCTGCGGGTGACGCCGCAGTCGTTGCTGTAATTCTGCCAAGGCATCTGCGTTTCCATCGGTGACGCGTTCAAGCAACTCGTCCCAGTCGTCGCGATCGATCTTGGGGAGATGGGCAGAACGCTGACGGGTTTGGTGGCGAAACATGGGAGTCTCGTCGGTTGTGGGATGAACGGATGAGTCGAGCAGTGCGACCACGCCGGATAGCTGCCGCTTTCGGCGGACACGGCTCAGCAGCCTCTTGGTTTTGTAGTCGAGAAACCGCTGGCAGGGTTCGAGTTGCTCCAACCGGGTCAATACACTCTCGGCGGAGGCCCGGGCGGCTTCTGCCATGGCTTCGCTGACGCTCTCGGCCTGAACAATTGCTTGAGTTGCTGGATTTGCCCAGGGCCCCAAGGAGAACGTGCGAACTTTGCCTCGCACGCGGAGAGTGCGGCGGGGGGAACGCGTCGGCTTTCGTGGTCGGTACATGATGGTCTCCTACAAATTAAAGAATCGAACTCTTTGGCCGCTAGGCTGGCTCCATGGTCCTCTCCTGCCTACGCAGCTTTTCCAACTTGATGCTGTTGGGCCGTTCCCGGGCTAGACACTGAGCTTTCCCGAGACTGTTTCGCGGTCTCAGACGCCGTCGTTTGACCGATTTCGTGCCAAATTCGTGCTGCATTCGTTGCAAAGATGCGTCCGATCGGTCCCGATTCGGCAGTTTTGGAGAACTTTTGGTCTATGTAGAGCCAGTTTTTCCACAAGCACTCGTTCACTTCCCGAGTCGAAGGCAACTCGTGAATCAGATGTGAACAACGGTTGGATAGTGGCTCTTCGGCAAACTTGGTGAAGCGGGGCGATCACCTGGCACGGATCATTCGGGCTCTAAGGAGTGCCAAGCCGGCCCGGCCGTACATTTGACGCTTGATCGTCTTCAAGCGGTTGATGTGCCCTTCGACCGGTCCGCTGCTCCAAGGTTCGTCGAACGCTGCCTGAACCGCTTTTCGGTCGCGTTCGAGCCCTTCGGCAAATCTTCGCAGCTCCGAACATGGGCTGTCCCACGCTTTCGCTTGCCATTCCCGCCACGTCAAAAAAGATGACTTGCGGATTAGGGCTGCGAATGTTTCGACAAGGTCGACCGCCTCGCGCGATTTTAGGACTTAATTTGTGCAGACAATTCACCTGGCTTTGCTGCGTCGGTGTTCGTCGGGGGGGATCAGTTATCACGGCGAACGAAAGAGCTTTGGTGGACGGAGCACGTGACCGAGGAGGTCTGGCTGCGTTGATTCGCTGACGAGTCAGACCGCGTTTCGCCAATTGTCGGCTGACGTAGGCCCGCACGGTGGTGTAACTCAACCGGATGTCTTCACAGAGCAACGGCCGATGCAGGGCCGCCGCATTGTCGTTCCCATCCGCTAACCAAGCCTCAATGCGTTCCCGGTAGTTCGTCATTTGCGAGGGGCCTACACGACCAGGCCGCCAGTTCGGAAGCTGATCAGACTGAAGGTAACGCTGCACGATTCGCCACGACAATTGCATCTCGCGGGCAATTCGACGAAGCGATTGTCCCTCATCGCGACGCCGACGTGCCTCTCGCCAACGGTCATGTCGTTGCTGCTGCTTGTCAGTTGCTGGCGGTAAAACTTCCGCTGGCGTTTCCGGATCAGAGTTGGAATCTGGCGGATTGACAATCGTCGGAGTGAATGCGGCTTTGATTTTCCCCACGTGGCGATCGAGAAACCGCTCGAGTGCCTCGCGAATGTTTCCCAGCAAATGCCAACGGTCAGCGATCTGTTGGGCCTGGGGAGCGGCTGCGGTCGCTGTCTCGGCGTATGGAGCCCAGCGATCGCGACAGAGGACTTCGACCTCGGGGTGCTGGCCCAGCCAAGTTCGCAGTTCACTTCCATCCCGTCCCGGCAGCAGTTCCAAGACTTCTCTTCGCTCCAGGTCGACGATAATCGTCCCGTACCGCTGTCCCTTCCGAATGGCCCAGTCGTCGACCCCAACGATGCGTGGAGCAGGCGTCGTATTCGGCCCCCCATTCTTGCCCCGTCGCAGCAGTGTCGTCGAACTGACGGGCATGCCCAACTTGCCAGCCAAACGAGCCCCTGATTCAGCGCCAAGCGTCAGGCCAATCGTTCGATGGGTATCCGCGAGCCGAGTGGTCGAGTGAGCATGCTTGGCCAGTAATTGCGGGATGGGTTCACAGAAAACTCGACGCAGACAATCGGGGTTCCGGCAGAAAAAGCGGCGAACCGTCATCAGTAGCTGGACCGGGCGTCCTTGAATTGGTAGGTCCCGGGCCGTTCGAGTGTAACGACTATGAACGCAGCCGGTTTGCTGGCCACAGCCGGGGCAAGAGGCGGTTAGAGCCAAAGGGCTCAACGAAAACGTAACAAGAACATCATTCATTTCCACACGGTCCAAACGCAATCCAACGTCAGACGGCAACAAGGGTAACAACGTACGCAAGCTCCTGAGGTACGTGGTCGTAGATCGATCAATCCCCCATTCTACGCCCCACTTCACCAAAGTTGCCGAAGGTCCACTTTCCGACCGTTGTTCACAGCCCCCTGCGTGACGCGTGGATAAATGCATGCGTTTTTGTGCCACGAATCGTAAGCGTATTCGGGCGCCGCAGGTGAGTAGAATCGTGCCGCCAGACGACATGTTGGCGTAGCCTCGCAGGTCCCCCCGGACCTAGCGTGAAAAGCACATTCCGCGCTACGAAAAACCAACGCGTCATGCCACGTGTTTTCTTCCGTGAGCCGTGGCCGTGCAGGGTGCTAGCGTCCGTGTCGAGTCGTTTTTGAGCAAGTTGACGAGGCCGTAGACGCGAGTTGGGATTGGGACGACAGTCGATTTTGGTCATTCAAGCTTTGCTCTGCCGATTGCATGCTCTGCATCACGGTGTTCGTGTTCTGGCTCGCTGCCGAGCGATTCCCGCTTTCACTCAGTGGAAACAATAGGTTCGCCCGCTTGCCAATCGCAAGAGCGGGCTAGCCATTTTCCAGACGTGTCAACACGATTGGAGATTCTGGGTCCAGTTGGGGTTGCCGAACCTCAATCTGAACCTCAATCAAGGTAAACGAGTCGGAGTCTTACCCACCAAATCGAGGTGAACGAGGTACGATTGAACCCCAATTGAAGTTGAAGGGGATAGAGCTTGATCGGATACTGAAAGCCCCAGAAGACCAAAATCAAAATTCCGGCATTCTAGGAGCTGTTCTCCCTCGGCGTGTCGCGAAATCTGTCTCGCAGGGGCTCCTGGAGCGATTCCCAAGTCTTGACATGGTCGCCGCCATCATGCCTCTGACCAAGGATCATCTCAGAGTTCTGTCGTCGACGATCGAACTTGCTGACGCTGTTTTGTGTGACTCGGCCCCTAACGTTTGCTCACTGACGGGTGATACTTGAGTACAGCACACATGTAACCAAAAGAACCGAACCGGCAGTAGTCTACAGTCTTCGCCGTTGACGATCTCCGTGTGTGGATCGTTCGGAACACAAGTTTTCAACGGCGTCCCATTTCCTTCCAGCAGCAGACCGATTGCACCGCCGCCTTCAAGAACGCTTCCGCCTGTGACGTCATCTTGACGCGGAAGATTTTTATGCGTGACGCCGATCGAATTGGTTGTTAAATACCGCCCCCGTAGTAGCACGCAGGCGACGGCAGATTTCGCTTGATGAATCGCAGTCGTAGGAACGCTGCTGTTAGGGTTCGGTCGGCGGAGATTCCAACGATTGCAGGAAGCTCAAGAGATCCGCCAATTCTTTGGCCGTCAGGTCGCGGGCGAGCAGGTCCGGCATGAGTGACTTTTGCGCTGGGACCAATTGCTCGACATCGCTCATCGGCACGCGAACGTCTTTTCCATCGGTGCCGCGGAGCACGACTACATGGTCCGTCCGTTTGATCAGCAGTCCCGAGATCACGCGGCCGTCGGCAGTCTGCACGAGCCACGTGCGGAACTTCTCGTCGACGACCGCGGAAGGGTCAAGGATGCTTTCGAGCAGTTGGCGACGCGATAGTCGCTTGCTAACGCCGTCCAGCCGGGGGCCGACGTTTCGCCCTTGCTCGCCAACCTGGTGACAGTTCCGGCATTGGACGCCGGTGGCGTTTAAGAACAAATCCCGGCCGCGTTTCGCATCACCGTTGAGGCTGAGGATCATCGCCGGATCGACCGATTCCCCCAGCCGTTTCGGTCGCCGCGATTCTGGCAGGAAGCGTTCGAACAGGCCGCGGATGTGGGGCGGCCTGCCGTCGGTTGCCGCTTCGATGATCCGCTGTTGTTCCGCGGGCGGGAGTGTGCCCTCGTCAAGTGCGGTTAGCAATTGCAAGGCCCCGCTCGTCGACGCCAGTAGTTCGCGGGCCGCCGATTCGTCTGTTCGCAGCTTCGCCAGGGCTGCCGCCTGTTCTTTCCGCAGTTTACGAACAGCCAGTGACGGTTGTTCCGCGGGCAGCGAAGCGATCCACTCACGAATTAATCCAAGACCGGCTTCATCGATGACGCGTGAGCCGACATGCGGCATGCGGCCGCGTCCGAGCGTTGCCATTCGATAGAACATTACACTGCGGTCAGGATCGCCGGCCGCCACGATTTCCGGAGCAAACAGTTCGAACGTGCCCTGCGTCGGGCGTTCGCCGACGAGGCCTGTTCGCTCCAACGGCAACTCGCGACGCATTTCGAAATTCGCCGTCCCGCCGCCGCCACGGATGTGGCAATGAGCACAGTTGAGATCGAGGTAAGACCGCGCCCGGGCCTGTAGATCCGCACTCGTGTCGGACGGACCGGTCAGCGGGTGCGGCTGGACTTTGAGCTTCGCGAGTAGAGGGTCGGGGTCATCGAACAGACCCATCTCGACGAAATGTGTCAATTGGTTTTGCCCGGGGCCGATCGGTCGATCGAGCTGTTCGACACGGAAGCTCTGGATCGAGCCGCTGCGGGTCGTATGGCAGACGAGGCATTCCGTCCGGCTTGCAAACCGCCACGTCTGCTGTCGACGACCAGCGGGCATCGACTCGTCGACGACGTGGTAAGTTTTTTCCGTTCCGCCGGTCGGCACGAGTTCCGCATCAGTGCCGTCGTTGTTCCAGGCGAACGTATATCCCCGCCAGGTTTCGCCGTCGCGGTGCAGCAGTTGCGTCTCCACGGGCTGCCAGCGATCCGGAGCCATTTCCAAAGAGAGCGTTTTCACAAAAACGGTTTCCGCAGGAAACGCCCATTGGCCTTTGAGGTTGCCGACTTGGGCGTTGCTGCTGCGGTAGACGTCGAGTTTAGAAGTTCCCGGGGTCGCGATCGCCCGCTCGGCATGGGCTCCGTCCATCCACGGTTCAGCGACGATTCGGTAAGGAATCACGCCGGTCGCCGGAGTTCGCTGCTCGACGGATTCGAACAAACCGGTTTCGCTCAATAGGACGGGGAACTTGCTGTTCGTCGCTTCCGCCGGATTCGGCACCAGACGATGAATCGTGCCGTCATATCCGACGATGAACAACTCCCCCTCGCGGGTTTCGCCGAAGGTAATGATCGCGAGCGAAGAGTCCGCGATCTCCTGCCGCTCCGTCACCCGACCGTCCTGGTAACGAAAGCTCCAGAGTTTGCCGGTGACGTAATCGCCGTAGATGTAGGCCCCACGGAGTTGCGACAAACGGTCGCCGCGATACACAGCCCCGCCGGTGATCGAACGCGATTCGATATGCGAATGGGCGGCTGCGGGAGGCAGGATCGGCGTCGGTCCACGGGGGCTTTCCGGACGCACCGGTTGCGGGCCTTCCGTGATGCTCCAACCATAGTTGCCACCGCGTTCGATGCGATAAATCATCTCCCACAGTTCCCGGCCGACATCGCCCACCCACAGGTTACCGGCGTCGTCGAAGTTCATCTTCCACGGGTTGCGCAAGCCGTACGCCCAGACTTCCGGCCGAGCGTCGTCGCGGTTGACGAACGGATTGTCCGGCGGGATTCGGTACGGTCGGTCTTGGCTCGCACCGCGGACATCGATTCGCAAAATCGACGCGAGCAGATCAGAAATGTCCTGGCCGGTGTTCAAGCCATCTGGGGGGCTCGGCGAACTCGCATCGCCCGTCGAGATGTAAAGCAAGCCATCAGGACCGAACCGCAGACAGCCACCGTTAACGTACGCTGCGGTCCGAATGTTGCTTGGCAGAGCCTACGAGAATCAGGTCTCATCATTCTCGCTGGACGCATAGGGAAATGCCTAGGTTACAGCAACGTGAGTGATGGACGAGTTCGTTTGTGGAGGCGTCTATAATGGGTGATTGGCCAAGATCGCCCCATAATGCTAGATTGCCGAGTTTATTGATCGCGAAGCCCACACTGGTCGACCTGGTATTGCGTTGCCAGCCAACAAATTGCGTGATCGAGTTGGTCACAAGCATCAACGTAGAAGCGATCGGCCGTTCTTGAGGGACTGTGGCCGAGGAAAAGATTCTCCAGACCTCGGAAATCAGGATTATTGGCGATGAGATTTGCCGACGTTTTTCGCAGCAATTTGAGCGGTTTCTTGATACCCGTTTTCTTCTTCAGCCGATCGTAGGCATTTTTGATGCTGTCATTGGTTGTCGCGGTTCCATCGTCACGAATCGATCGGTTCACCAACGGATTTCCCTGCTGGTTGCACAACACAATCTGACCTTGCGGCTGCCGATGAGACTTCAGCAGTTCCCACGTCCGCGGCCAGAGGCGATAACGGACTTCGGGAACGGAATCATGATGAGCTGTCTTGCTGCGTTTGCGAATAATGATGCCGTGTCTCCAGTCCACTTCCGCAGGCTTCAGCGCCGCGATATCTCCCTGGTACATCCCGCAGTTGAGCATTAGCAGCAGGTATAACTCCAAACGTTCGTTCGCGTTCTTCAAGCAAGTTTGAACTTCACTAACGGTAAAGAATTCTGGTCGGCGGGTATCGGTGCCGATGGCCAACTCGCGAGTGTTGCCGGTCAGTACACGCGGAAGATTCGTGAGCAGGTCGGCACGCCACAGCCGGCGGATCATCGCCGTTGCATCTTGGAGCCGATTGTGAGCCGTAGCCCGGGCCAACGTTTGCTCCCCAATCGCTTCCAGCAAGAATTGACGGTATGCCAGAATCACCTCGCTGGTGATTTCGTCGACCGCCCGCGTCGAGCCAAACCATTGACCGAAATGTTTGAGATTGACTCGCTTGGAAGTGAAGCGACCGGCTGACAACGTCCCGGCTTGCACACGCTTTTGCTCTTCCGCCAGCAGAAGATCAAGTTGGTGGGAGAATCGGAGATCGGGATTTGCTGGCTCAGCACTCGACTCAATACGATCTTGCCAGACTCGCTGTTGGATGCGAATTTCATCCGTTCCGATCCGAGCCGCTCCAGACTCGGCCCCCGCTGGTCGCGTTTTTCGGCTGGCTTCCAAAGCGGTCCGCATCGCTGCAACGTCGATCGGTTCACGGTCGGCACGCTGGACTTGCTCCAGGATGCCAGACAATGTTTCCGGCGGAATCTCGAAACGATTGAGAAAGCGATCATCCCACTCAAGAGCCGTTGGTGACGAACTGGTCAGCCGATGTTGAAGTTCGGCGATCTTTGTTCGGGCTTGGTTCGCGAGTTCACTTTCTCCATGAGAATCACACCACTGGCAGACGGCCATCCATTCCGAGATCGCTTGCTCGTACTCCGCAAGAAGCGGCTTGGGCTGCTTCGCTCGCTCCGCATCGAGCCGGGCTTTTTCTTCCAGCCAGCGATCGAACGCAACTTTGTAAGCTGGAACATCGCTTTTGGACGGGGCCGTTCCCAGGTAAAGCGTCTAGCCTCGATACTTCTTCTTCCAGCGTCCACTCCGACCGTCAGCACCAGGTTGCTAGGTCAGCTGAATCTTACGCGGCATAAAAAACACCCTTCACATCGCGAGATACCTTCGGAGATACCTTTTTCGGGAAATTGGGACCCAAAATGGTATCTCGGAGGTATTTTCGAGTGAAGGGGAAAAAGCCAGAAAGTGTTGAAACGATTGAAGTTAAGAGTCGGGGCGACTGGATTTGAACCAGCGACCTCTGCGTCCCGAACGCAGCGCTCTACCAAGCTGAGCCACGCCCCGATTCTGGGTTGTTCGCGAAATTTGAATTATTGCGCGGACGGCTATTATAGTCTGCGGAGCGTTCTGGTCAACTGCAACGGGAGATGGTGCCCGCTGGGATGGGTTTTATTCCTGGTTGCTCGAAAACGGCAGTCTGACGGCCAAAACCGTGCAATGCCAGTTCTATGACCTCTTTTGTCGCTTCATACGGTAATGTCAGTTCCCGACGCATGTTTTGCACTCCTCGTGGCAACCGCTCGGATTCTGTTGTGTTGACGGTCCACGAGTGGGGTTGGTTCGATGATCTTGTGGTGTTGTCACGGTTCGCTTGAGATGACACGATAGTCGCTTAGTGGGTTCGGATTCGTTCCCGGGTTGAGCTTATGGTTTCTTCTTCTTCTGCGGCAATGATCGATCCATAATGTCCAGTGCTGACTCGACACCTCCTGAAACTGATTGGGTAGCGAGATTCCTGGCGTCGGTGAAGTCCGCTGGCGATATCCCCAACCTTGAGGAATTTCTGCGGCGTTTCCCGGAAATTTCGACGGACGCGTTTGTGGAAGTTGCGTTGGCCGATCAGTCGATTCGAGCGTCTGCGTCGCAGCCTCGTAATATCGACGATTACTTCCAACTTCTCCCAGGACTCGATGGTGAAGATCGCCAAAAAGAACGTTTGATTGCAGGGGACTTGCAAACCCGGCAATCCCATGGGTTGGCAAACAACTTGGAAGACCTGCGAGCCCGATTCCCGGAACTTCCTGAGGAATTCTGGGTCGAAGTCGAAGCCGCTGACGTGACCGTCGATCAGGCTGCGGCCACGGTTGATGTGCAAGTTCCTGTGACGGGGTCCTTCGACGCCCCAACCGCACCGGCCCCGGCTACGGACACTGATGCCGATGCGACGCTGCCGATCGATCCCCCGTTTCGTTCGAACGCGAAGACTCAAAAGGACGACGACCTAACCGCTCCGCTTTCCTCGGCGATCAGTCTGCCAGAAACGCTGGCCGATCGGCACTTTGGCGACTACTTGCTGCTCAACGAGATTGCACGAGGAGGAATGGGCGTTGTCTACCGAGCGATTCAAACGAAGCTGAATCGTGAAGTAGCCTTGAAGATGATTTTGGCGGGGCAGTTCGCCGGTCCGGACGATGTGCGTCGATTTCATCAGGAAGCCAAAATCGCGGCTCATTTGGATCATCCCAACATCGTGCCGATTTACGAGGTCGGCGAGCACGGGGGACAATCCTACTTTTCGATGGGGCTTGTGAACGGTGATAGTCTGTCAAACGTCGTTCGAGATCAGCCGCTCCCCCCGAAAGAGGCAGCGGAGATCTGTCGGGTGATTTCCGAGGCTGTGGAATATGCTCACCAGCGCGGTGTGATTCATCGTGATCTCAAGCCGGCCAATGTATTGCTTGACGAGACGGGTCAGCCGCGAATCACGGATTTCGGTCTGGCGAAACGGACTGATGCGGCAGGACTGGACACTACGAGAACCGGTCAAGTCATTGGGACACCCGGATACATGCCACCAGAACAGGCAATGGGGCAACCGAATCTGATTGGTGCCCATTCCGATGTCTATTCACTTGGTGCCATTCTTTATTGCTTGGTCACGGGACGTCCGCCGTTCCAAGCGGCCTCTCTGATGCAGACATTGAAGCAGGTCGTCAATGACAACCCCGTTCCGCCTCGACGATTGAACTCCGATGTTCCCATCGACTTAGAAACGGTTTGCTTGAAGTGCCTTTCCAAAGAACCGGACCGCCGATACGCATCCGCGCAAGACTTCGCCGACGACTTGCAGCGATTCCTCTCGGGTGTGCCAGTTGTCGCCCGGCCGGTGAGTCGGCCGCAGCGGGTTTGGCGGTGGTGTCGACGGAATCCAACCGTTGCGGGTATGGGCATCGCTTTGTTGATCATGTTGATTCTAGGAACGGCGGTTTCGTCGTATTACGCGGTGACGGCGTCGCGTCGTGCTCGTGAGGCCGAACAGAATTTTCGGCGAGCACGGGCCGCTGTAGATGAGTATTTTGTCCGGGTGAGCACCGATACGCTACTCAATCAACCCGGTATGCAACCACTACAGCACGAACTGTTAAGGCAAGCACTCGAATACTACCGGGAGTTCCTGAATGATCGACACGCGGACTCCCAGCTTGAAGACGAATTCGCGGAGACGCACTACCAAGTCGGTTTGATCACGGAAGTGATTGACGGCCCGGAAGCAGCGATGTCCGACCTGCTCATTGCGCGGGATTTGCAGATGGCTTTGTTGAAACAGAGTCCGAACGACGTGAATCGAATGCAGTCGTTGGGTGCCACTCTGACGGCATTGGGACGGGTCTACTTCCAGAACAACAACGAAGAATTGGCACGGGATTCGTACCTGGAAGCTCTCGAAATTCGGAGACAATTGGCAGAGCGAACGGAAGCTGTGGAATCTCAGCGAGAGTTGGCGAACGCGTATATGAATTTGGCGATTATCGAGCAAGATTCCAAGAGCCAAAACGAACGAGTCCAGGCACGAGAGCACTATGAACAAGCACAGCGAATCCGTGAGCAGGCTCTTCAGAGAATCGACACGTCCGAGCAGCAGCGACTGAAACTCGAACGGGATCTCGGCAAGGGATGGTTCAACTTAGCGCAAGTTTTCGATAACGCAGAGGCAGCCCGTGAGGCATACGAGCGAGCGGCGGAAGCGTTCCGGAAAGTCATCGAGGCGGAACCGGCGGATCAGCAAAACCGCTTCCGCTTGGCGCTCTGCTACCGAGCGTTGGGAGATGACCTCGTCCAACAAGAACGATTTGGAGCGGCCATCGACGAATTCAAGAAGGCATCCGAGGAGTTCTTCGTTCTGACGGTTCAAAACCGTCAGGTCGATGACTACGCCCAAGAGTACGTGGTCACGCAACTGACGTTAGGGGATCTGCACCGCGATGTGGGAGACTTTCGCAAGGCGAGCATTGCCTACGACGAAGCGTTGGAGGTGTTGCTCCCGCTGTTGAGTCGCTCACCTTCGGCTCCATTGATGACGGCGGCGGCTCAGACACACCATGCGCTAGGACATGTCCTTTCCCAACTCGGTCAGCATAGCGCAGCGGTTGATCAGTTCGAGAAAGCACTGTCGCATTGGCAACAGCATGAGCAAACAAGTCAGACCATCGCACCACAACACATTTGGGACCGTGCCACGTTGCACCATGATACCGCGAAGGCATTCGCCACACTCGGTGAACCGTCGGCTGTCGTCGAGAATTACATAGCTGCGATTCAGCTGCTTGCAAAATTCCCACATACCGATGCAGACGCGATGTCAATTGTGTACCAGCAAGGAATGCTGTGCATCGATCTCTGTGACGCAATCCAGCGGTCGGATACGCTGGGCATTTCCCTTGCTTTGCAAACCCGAATCGAAGCCTTGGATTTGTTGCGGCAGACAATCACTCGAATCCAGCCGCTCACGAAGGACATCCCGGAGTTTCAGGCGGTTTATGAGGAACTTTCAGCTCTCTTGCTGCGAATCCCCGAGCGACTGCCGGCGAAAGCCGAAAAGCCCGCGAACTTCTGATAGCGAAGTTCACGGGCTTCGTTGTTTTCAATTTCTCAGATCACGTGAGTCGTCTCACCAGCCGAGATAGACAGGGCTGAGACCGCAAGCACCATATGCGGCGTAGCCATAACCGTAGCCGTAAGGGTAATACGGAGCGTAGCCAGCCCATCCGAAACCGCCGTATCCTGGCGGATAGGCGTAAACAGGATAGGCAACCGGCGAGAATGGCACGTAATTGGAGTAGGTGAACACTGGGGCGTAGTAGTCAACATACGGTGCCCAGAGATAGCCGGCGGTCCAGTATGCCGGATAGCCGCTGTAGCCGTAGATCGAGTATCCGCAGGTGTTGTAGCAGCCTTGGAAGCCATAAGACCCACAGCATCCATAGGCACTCATGTCGGCGGGTTGGCCGCTGTCAGCCGATTGACCGGCGTCAGCCGAATCCGATACTTCCGATTCAGGATATGCCGGGGCAGCTCCGGCTGCCGCGTCTTCTTGAGCCGCAGAAATTTGTGTCATGCACGCGACCATTGCCAACGCACTCAACATTCGCCATGCCAGTTGTTTCATACCATTCCCCCTGGTGAATATTCTTGAAGTTCATACCGCAAACTCGAACCGAAGACGCGGCGCAATATCTCCCGCGACTCTCCCAAATTACCAGCCAATCGCGAGACACTCAAGTTTTTGGTGATCGAATCGCCAGAGATTTCGGGGAAACTTCCTCAGGGTGTATCGATCCGGTGAAGATGTTGCCGAAAATCAACCACCAAGTTCCTGACGCAGTCGCTGAAAGTCGTCACCCAAACGCCCGAGTTCATTCCGAAGCGTGAGGACATCATCCCGCAACTTCTGATTGTCTTCCCGGAGGGCGACCACTTCGCTTTGGAGTTCGGTGAATTGCTCAGTCGTCACGGCATTTGCCGCGATCGCTGCGGGGGTTGCCTGCGATCGTGGGGCCGATACGGGTTCATCAAAGTCCTGAGATTCGTCTGCGTCGTCCGTCGGCTGGAGAACCATATTCTCCTTGGCTCGGTAGAAACCGTGATCGACCATCGTGCCGCGGCGTTCAAGGTTGCCGCTGCTTTGCACCCAGCTTTGATCCAACATGCCCGCGAGTGCTTCACGGAGTTGTTCCAGGTTCTCGATGGGAACCATTCGACTTGCGCGAGCACGAAGTTCACCGAGCCGCTGTTTGCCGCGGAGCAGAAGTTCGCCCATGATTGCCAACTGCGGTTCGGTAATCGTCAGCCGATGCCGAATGTAATGCCGATAACGGGGGGCACGTCCAGAATCGGTGTGAATCTCCCCAACCAGGCCCATTTCTCGGAGTTGCTCGAGAACATCAGCGACCTGGTCTTCGCTGTACCCGGTTACGGGATCCCGGTTACTTTTCTGATTGCAGCCCGTCGTCAATGCTTTCAACGTCAACGGGTAAGAATCTGGGGTGGTTAACCCCTTTTCAATCAATGTGCCAATCACTCGCCGTTGTTGTCTGGTGAGTTCGGTGAGTGGAACGGAACTTTCTTCCGGTGGCGTCTCCAACATCTCTTGCGGACTCCTTCAGCAATTTCCAACGTTGTGACAAACTCACTTGGCGGCCAACAATTCTTTGACCAAGGGAATCACATCCGCTTCATACGTGAATTCCCCGGCGCTGTTCGCATCGAATCGTTTCGCCACATTCCCATCCTGCCCGTAGACGTAAATTGCCGGCAACGATCCCAATTTGAGTTTGTCGTAGAGTTTCTCGTCGGCAACATTCGACATCACGTTCGTCAGCGTTGCGTTCTGCGAATTCAGGAACTCCATGACAAATTCCCGGTTCGATTCCGGTTTGCCGTTCCCCTGGTAATCCATGTTGAACGAGATGCATTTGACCTGTTCCGGATAAGACGCCTGCAATTTCACAAGGTTGGGAAACTCCTGCATGCAAGGCAGACAATGGTTCGACCAAAGATCGAGGACCACGACTTTTCCACGGTGTTTGGCGACGATTTCCTGGGTTTGCTCCCAGTTGAGCGTTTGCAACTCGACATCGCTTTTCGCGACCGGTTTGCTCTCTGGTTGAGAAGGCTTTTCCTCGGATTCGTTCGTTTTTTCGGGCGTCTTGTTTGCGTCTTCCGCGGGCGTTTCTTCTTCGAGTAGCAACTTGACTTGCGGAATCACGTCGGAACGAATTGGCAGCGGGCTGTCTTTGTCACTATCGAGCGAAACACTAATTTTGTGCCGCAACTTGCCGGTCTTGTCGTACAGGAAAATCGCCGGAAAGCGAACCGAGCCGGTGGACATCAACAATTCAAACTGCGGTGCGACAGAAAGCAGATGCCGAAAGTTCGCTTCATGTTCGGTCAAGAACTTCTGAACCGCTTTGACACGAGTTTTACGATCGTCGGTATCGTTGAGCGCGGAATTGAGATTGACACTCACAAACTCGACGTCTTCGTCTCGGAAGATCTTCGCCATCCGGACAAATTCGTTGATTTCCTCCTCAACGAACTTGGTTCCTTCACTCCAAAACATGACCGCCGTAACCGAACCGGGTGACGACTCAATCGAGGCGGCAGTTTCTGCCCACGGTTGGTAGGCGACCTCTGGCTCACCTGGCAACGGTCCTCCCAAGTCTTCCTGCGGAGGTTTGACTTCGCCGTTGTCATCATCCGTCTTCGAGGAAGAGCAGCCAACCGCCGTGCATAATGCCAGAACCAAAACCAGTAACCGGCTACAGGGATGGATGTATTGTCTCATTGTCAGGCCCATAAATTATTCCGCGACAGTTGTTGTCTTAGATGCCCTCGATTGTGGCGAACACTTGACCAAATCGCAAGTTACGGTCGAGCTGCCAAGGGCGTGATGAAATCGCTGTTCGCGCGGAAGCGAGTTTCCGTTACACAGATACCCGAACCGCAACCGAGTCGATTTGGGCCCTCCCGGCATGTCACAAAGGGATCACAACGAACGAATTCGCAGGACACCTTGGCTTCTGGTGTTTT
This sequence comes from Thalassoroseus pseudoceratinae, assembly GCF_011634775.1. Classification (NCBI taxonomy): domain Bacteria; kingdom Pseudomonadati; phylum Planctomycetota; class Planctomycetia; order Planctomycetales; family Planctomycetaceae; genus Thalassoroseus; species Thalassoroseus pseudoceratinae. The sequence continues at coordinate 1,223,413 of NZ_JAALXT010000002.1, read as the reverse complement.
GCCCGCTGGCGTTGATGTTGATCGGGCTGACCGGTATCGATCGCGGCGATGCATTGGCAACAAGTGGAGATTACTTCTCCAAGCAAGCGGTCTGGATGTGTCTCGCGATGCCCGCCATGTTGGCCGCGACATGGATTCCCTACCGACTCTTCAAACCGCTCGTATGGCCCTTGTTTCTGGTCAGTGTAATCCTGCTCATCGCGGTTTTCTTCTTGCCGGCACGCAACGGTTCTCGACGATGGATTCCGCTGGGGCCAATTAGTCTTCAGCCGTCCGAATTGACGAAGCTAGCGTTTATTTTGGCGTTGTCGCGTTACCTGATGTATCGCCGGAACTACCGGCAACTCACGGGGTTACTGATCCCGTTTCTGGTGGCTATGGTGCCGATTGGGCTCATCCTGCGAGAGCCCGACCTGGGAACATCGCTTGTCTTCATTCCCGTCCTGTTCGGAATGCTGTTCACAGCCGGTGCTCGCCCCCGACATTTGATCTCGCTTGTCTTGCTTGGCGTCAGTCTCACGCCTGTGCTTTGGATGGGCATGAGTGCCGAACAGAAATCACGGGTGGTCACATTGTTCACACAGGCTGACGGTGGACCGGCTCCGCGTGGTGACGGCTACCACCTTCACCAATCGAAGCAAGTCTTGGCGTTGGGGGGCCCGTGGGGGAGTGAATTGGGCGGCATGTCGGTGACCAATCCGTATGCTTACCACCTTCCGGCAGCTCGGACCGACTTTGTGTTCTGTTTGATCGGCGAACGCTGGGGTTTCGGGGGTTGTGTGCTGACTTTGGGGCTGTATCTGTGTCTGATTGGTCGAGGACTTCTCGTCGCTGCCGCGACTCGGGAACCGTTTGGGCGATTGGTGGCTGTTGGAATCGTGACGCAATTCGCAACTCAGGCCATCATCAACGCCGGAATGACCGTTGGCCTGATGCCCATCACCGGCCTGACCTTGCCGCTCCTGAGCTACGGTGGTTCAAGCTTGGTGGCGACGTGTTTTTCGATCGGTCTACTGATCAATATCGGTATGCACCCCGGCTACGAGATGCATGGCGACCCGTTCCGCTTCGATTGATTGCACGCAACCAATCCAGCGACTATTCCGCGATTGTCAGACGGTTGACGATTTCCGGATGCTCCGCAGCGACATCCGTTCTTTCACCGGGATCGTTCACTAAGTCGTAGAGCAACACATCGTTCACACCCGCGGATTTCACGGCTTTCCATGGCCCCAAACGAGCCGCCTGTGCCATCCGGTACCGCCAATACAAAACCCGTTCGGCTAATTCTCTCCGGCCGTAAATCTCTGGCATCAGAGAAGTTCCGGGGAGAAATGTCGGTTTTTGAATTGCCCAGGCCAGTTCCGCGAGTGTTGGATGCAAGTCCCAAACGACCGCTGGTGGCAATCCGAGGCGATTCGTGGGAAAGAAGCCGGGGAATCGAGCGATCAACGGAACCTGCAGGTTGGCCTGCCCCAACCCGTGCGGTGCAAATTGATACGGACCCAGACTTCCGAGTCCATTCAAAGCAGCGGCGTTGTTCGGGTCTGGACCGGTGAACGCGGTGAAAAAGACAGCCGTTCGGTTTGTCAGTCCCAGGACCTCCAAACCACTGAGTATCCGTCCCACATCTTGGTCCATCATCATCAGACCGGCGGCATAGCGGTTTGCAGTTTGACCCAACCCGTCGCGGGTCGGTGGAATTCGATCCAACAACGCTGCGGGATACCCCATGTAGTTGGGCAGATGGAGCTGAAGATAAAACGGACGTCGTCCGCCACGCTGTGTCCGAAAGAACCGTAGCGATTCCCGCACGAATAAGTCGCCCGCAGTAAACCCAGGCTGTGCATTGTTTTGCGCGATTGGTTGAAGGGGTTGTTCCTCACCGAGCCAGATATTGTCTGGCGTGGGATCATCCATCGCAGAGTAGGGCAGCACGCCCATCCATTCATCAAATCCATGATTGAGCGGGGTGTCGAGCGGTGCGTTGTCCGGAGCGCCCCAAACGCCGATGAAGCCCGTGTCATAACCGGCCTGCCAAAGCGTCTCGGCGACATTGCAGCGGCTGTTTCGAAGTTGGAAACGTGGTTCGGCTTCCTCATCGGCTTGACTCGGCAGTTGTCCCGTCAGCAGCGACCACCGGGAAGCCAATGGATCAGGACTCGCACCGTGAAAACTCAGAAATCGAACCCCATTCTCAGCCATTCGATCCAAGTTCGGCGTGATCGTGGGTTCTTGTCCATAGACCCCCAAATCATTTGCAGCCAAGCGGGGGGCAACAATCATCACGATATTCGGCGAACGTGCCGGGTTCATCACACGGACCTGGCGATTGGCGTCACGGATGGCTTCCCGATTGGATCGTTTCATCCGTTCCAATTTGCGAAGAGCCTCGTTCGCTTGTTCCAATCCATTCTGGACTTCCGCCGGAACTGCAATCGGAGAAAGAGTTTGCAGTTGATCAATTACGGAATCCAACCCCAGGGAATCCGTTGTGGATTCTGTCTTGGTTGATTCTTCGGCGGATTTGGCGACGTTGAACAATGTGGCTTGCTGACCACAACCGCTCAAACAGAGTCCGCACACCAGGCACAGAAGGACCGACGGAACGCGGAGAATACGATCAACAAGGTGACTCATCGTGTACCGACCTGTTTTCTTGTGGAAATTCAATTTCCAACGAGATGCAAGTTGCATGCCGATGGGTTCGACTGTCCGGTTTGTCGGTGTCTTCCGCAATGGTCCTGTTGTTCCGGTTGTGACGGTTATCGGTGTGCATCACGTAATATCGAATTCGCGGTTCCTTCCTGACCGATGTTCAAGGGCAGAGCAGCTAACAAGTATTCATGGCGTGCTTTGTCTCCCGGGAATGTGCAGAACACTGAATTCTTCACGTTCGCCGGAGACACAGAAGACCGGAGTACGGTCGTCTGCCCGAATGGGGAACAAATCCCTGGCCTTTTTGAGCATGGAAAGGAATCCCGCTCATGTATCTGTTGCCCTTAGTCCTGGTGGGAGCTTCCCTAGGAGCGGACGTCGCATCCTTTGACGGAGTCTCGACCCAATCAAACGCACCAGTCATTCATACCGTTCAGCCTCAAGTCATCGACTTCGCCAGCTACAACGGCACCAGCGCCCATGTGGTGTCTCATCCAGGAATACAACACGTCAGCGCTTGCGCCCCGAGTTGCACCGCATCCCCAACTTCGTGTGCAACATCCGTCTGTGGACCGTTCGCCCAGGACTCTGTTTGCCAGTCTCATGGAGGTCAGTACTACGGCGGATGCGTCTCGACTAACGCGTGTCTCGCCTGTGGAGGTGGACTTGGCTATGGCAGCCAGTATGGCGATGGAAGCGGCTATTGCGAAGCCTGTCGAGGTGGCTCTCCGCACGCTTGGCAATACGGATATGCCGGTGACGATTGCAACAACGGCTGCTGCTGGTTAGACGAGTGCTGGAACGATCACCTGATGCAAAATTGTGTGGGCCCTGGCGACTTGTATCCTCACTACGCCTACTATCCCAAGTTCCACGGCTACTACTACTTCCGCCCCTACAACTACATCCATGTGGAACGGGATGCAGCACTCGCGGCGGCGATGGGCGGTGATGTCCGGGCTCCATACAGCACCGAGTTCCTGAAGCCAATGTTCCAAAGCTTCGCGACGAACTCGCCTCTTCCGCCTCAAGATGAGAAGCGTCCGTTCGATGCCAAGCTCCCCAAATTGGAAGACTTGGTCGGTGGCCAATCCAACAAGGTTCCTGCTCCACCCCGAACGGAAACAATGCCGGAATACGAACCACCGGCCCCGGCTCCAGCCGCACCGCTGAGCATCCCAGGAATCTGATTCCCAGCGACACCATCACGGACGACGGAACCACAGACAATCGAATCCGAAAACATCAGCCCGATGGAATTCAATTTCCATCGGGCTGAGTCTATTTCAAGGTCGCATGAGGCCGATCGCTAACCAACGTTTGCGGATTGGTGCCCAGATCGAACACATAATAGTTTCCAGCCGTATACACAATCGGCGAATCTAACGGGTAGGGCAGGGGAATGTCCGATTCCGGCATGTCTCCACCAGTCCGAAGACTTCGAGCCCGATCTTTCACCTCTCGAATTTGCTGGTCACGAAGAAGCGACGTCTCGATATTCGCAACCAGGTAGCGAATCGGTGTGTTCCGATGAGCTTGCCAAATCTCTTGACGACGGCTTGGCAGAAACACGAGCAATTCCAACGTGTACACATACCGGGTTGGTGGCGTGAGCCTCATGCGGTCATACAACGCGACCAGTTCCGAGTTGTAACACCATACGTCCCGCGTCCCGACCTCATTCTCGGCCAAAAAGTCCGCGACTTTGTCAATGTCCTCGAGTTGTCGGTTTGCGGTTGCTCCGCCAAGTCGCTCAGCAACACGAACCGGCAGGGGTGACCGAATACTTGGCCACCATAGCCCCAGGCGTTCGAATCGCAGAAGCGGAGAACAAAGAACTGCAACTGTGACAAACCCAAGAACGCCAACACGCCCGAGACTCGAAACACGAGAGCGAAAGGACATCGCGACGACCACGATCCCCAATAGAATCGGTGCCACATGAATGTAGTGAAATAAGTGTTGAAGCGCGAATGCCTGAATGGTCCAAGTCAGATAGCAAATTGAAAGCAACGCGACCGGAAGATCACTGTCGGTGCGATCTGCCCGGAAACTTCGCCGAATCGCCAAACATGCGACGGGAACAGCCAACACATGCAGCCAGACCCACGGCGACAGGAAATAGAGCAATTCGAGATACCGTATGAATGTCTTGTGGGCTTGACCACTCGTGGCGTACTCGGGATTCCACTTAGTCATTGTTTCCCAGAAGGCCGACCAGCATCCGACTGACATCATCCAACCAACACCCGCACCACCGATGATCAGCCCTCCGACGAGCAGTCCAGCCGAATCCACAGCTATTCGCCGCCACTGCCGGGTCATGGTCACACTAAGAATCCAAACCATTCCAGCCATCAACACGACATGCGGTTTCAACCAGACTCCCGCTCCCCAGACCAACCCCTCAAGGACTCCTAGCCCGAACAGAATCGTGTTGCTGACAGTCCCGCTCTGAATTCGTTCGGTCTGCCGGATTCGTAACGCCAACGCACCGAGCACAGGCACGGTCATCCAGACATCGCGTTGGCAATGACACCACGTCGTTTGCGAGAAGTAGAACAGAAAACAGGCCGCCGCCAAATAATATCGTGATCGCGCTGAAACCCCTTTGGGGACGATCCACCGCACCGCGATGAAAACGGCCGCTGAGAACATCAGCAGGTCGAACACTCGCAGGGCTTCCCAAGAGTCCCCCGCAATCGAGCGAACCGCGACATGCAACCAAACCACGCCGGGCAGGTTCGGTTCAAACATATCTTCATATAGTTTTCCACCGTCAACGAGATGCCGAGCCTGTAAATCGTAATAGATCGCGTCGTTGGTCAGTGGCGTCCGCAAGAACGGAGGGACGGCAACCGCCAGAATTGCCACAAGCACGAAAATCGCCAGACCGACGGACTCCGGCTTCGAACTCGTTGTATTTACATTCGACATGGTTTTCGTTCCTCGATTCAACACACCGGAGCGGTTGTCAAAGCGAATCGCATACCAACGCAATGGAACAAGAAGTGCGTCAGCCCACTGACATCCACTTAAAAAAGCAGATGAAACCACCCAAGTGATTCCATTTGGAAACTGTCACCATGGATCAGCGCCACCTTCAGGAAATGGCTCACCTCGAAGACACGTATTGGTGGCATGTTGCCAAACGAGATCTGGTAGTTGAACTCTTGAAGAAACATGCCCCGACGGCTGGCATCGTCGTTGAGGGTGGAATCGGTTCCGGACGCAACTTATTGGAATTTCAACGACTTGGATTCGATGTCCATGGCTATGATCTGCTGGACGCTTCCATCGAAATGGCCAAGCAGCGAGGACTTGAACACGTTCGGCGACAAGACCTCCACGACGCTTGGCCGCTTGAAGATGGTTCCGTCTCGGCCGTGGTGATGTTGGATGTTCTCGAACACATGGCCGAACCGGTCCCGGTGCTGGAACACGCCGCTCGTGTCCTGAAACCCGATGGTGTGGTGATTCTCACGGTGCCGGCGTATCCGATGTTGTTCGGCAAATGGGATGAAATCCTCGGCCACCATCGCCGTTACACGAAGCGAACACTTCGGCGACACGCGGAGCAAGCCGGACTCGATCTTGCGTGGTGTCAGCACTGGAATTCATTCACGTTGCCTGCTGCGATGGGAATGCGACTGAAAGAGCGAATTCGCCCCCAACGAGACGCCGCCGAGTTCCCACGGGTGCCGAAGTGGGTGAACTCTCTGTTGTTGCGTTGTGCCGGATTGGAACGGAGCTTGCTTCTACGGATCGGAATGCCATGCGGATTGTCTATCGCCGGAGTGCTGCAACATGCCGATCGAGAACGCCAGCCTATCTCTTCCGTCGCGTCCAAATCCCGACCAAACACGGCTGTCGGTCGTGCTGCCGGTGTATAACGAGTTGTCGATTCTGCCCCGACTGACCGAGGCACTTGTAGAGAATCTGGAGCGGACCGGCTGCGACTTCGAGGTCATCTACGTCAACGATGGCAGTTCCGACGGCAGCGAAGATTTGCTCGATCAGATCGCCAAGGAAACACCGGGCGTGCGGGTCGTTCATTTGGCTCGAAACTTCGGTCAGCAGGCTGCCTTACAAGCGGGACTGAGTGTTGCCAGCGGCGATGCGGTCATTGTGATGGACTCCGATTTCCAAGACGATCCCGCCGCAATCACTCGCTTTGCGGAACGCTGGCGGGAAGGGTTCGACGTCGTCTACGCCGTCCGTGTGCAACGAAAAGAAAACGCCGTCAAACGGTTCCTGTTCCGCTCGTTCTATCGCATGTTGAATCGCATTTCGCGAACACCGATTCCGCTCGACGCAGGCAACTTCGGGCTGATCGATAAACGAGTCGTCCAGTCGCTTTTGCAACTCGGTGAGACAGATCGTTACTTCCCCGGCCTCCGCAGTTGGGTCGGTTTACGTCAGACGGGAGTGCCGGTCGAACGATTGGACCGACACGACGAAAACCCGCGAGTCTCGTTCTGGGGTCTGGTACGTCTGGCAAAGACCGCGATTTTCTCGTTCTCGACCGCTCCTCTCTCGCTGTTCTACTTCATTGCCGTCATTTCGTGTGCGGTGTGCTTCAGCCTGACGGGGTTTGCTCTCTACCACAAACTGTTCAGCGGAGCGGCAACGCCAGGCTGGACTTCGGGATTGATGACCGCTTCTTTCTTCGGTGCGTTGAACGCCTTCGGCGTGGCGATTCTCGGGGAATACGTTGTGCGAATCCACGACCAAGTTCGCGGGCGACCCACATTTCTGATCGATCGAATTACCGGTTCCAGCGAAACAGAGGAAGCTGTCACATTCGATCCCTTCCGGTTTTCATCGCCCACGGCAAACACGCAAGCCGGGCAACCGTTTCCAGATGGAAACAATTGGCGCTAGCAGGTTGTTCCTTTCGTTTGCACATGCCTTTGAACTTCGTAAGACCTTCATCATGACCACTGTCATTGATCAAAATACCACGGCCCCAAACACCGACGCTTCCGACGCCGACGAACCCGAACCGTTGCAAGTGCATCTGCCCGAAAAGTGGCAACTGCAAGCTTGGCAAGTCGGGTTGGTCGTCGCGTGCTCGTTGTTCTTCATGTATCACAACTACATGCGATTGTTCTATTCGGATGTGTGGGGACACATCGCCTACGGCAATTGGATTCTCGATCACCAGGAACTTCCGACATCTGAACCGTTCGTGCCGTTGGCCGAAGGTGTGGAAGTCACGGCGACGGCCTGGGGTGGACAGATTCTGCTCGCATTGGCAGGGCGGGGCGGTGGTGCGGAAGGATACTCCGCCCTTTTTGCAGTGGTCACGACGCTAACCTATGCCGTCTACGCGTTGGCATTCCGAATGCAAATCGGGCGATTTGGCTGGGCGTGCTTGGCGTCGTTTCTGGTGTGGGCTGTGAATTGGGGCCGTCATGCCGTGATTCGTCCGGAGATGTTTGGCGGCTTGTGCTTTGCGATTCTGATCGCCTGCCTAATTGCCGCCGACCCTCGTCGGAAACGCGATGCCGATGATACGAGCCGAACCGATAACGGCCAAACCCCGTGGTTTGTGTGGCTGGCCGTTCCGCTTGTGATGACATTGTGGGCGAACCTGCACGGGTCGTTCGTCGTTGGGCTCGTTTTGCTCGGCTGTTACACCGTCGGACGCGGTATCGAAGTCTTGCTTTCCACCGGAAATCTTTGGGCGATCTTCGCGGATCGTACATTTCGTCGTTGGGTAATTCTGACCGAACTCGCGGTGGTCGCTGCGTGTATCAATCCCTACGGTTTCGATCTTCTGCTTCACACGTTGCTGTTCCCGCAGAATCCGAATCTCAAAGACATCATGGAATGGTACTCGTTGGAGATGGTCTCGCTGGAAGGCATCACCGTGGGGGCCTCGTGGATCATCACGCTTGTGGTGCTACGTCATAGCCGAGCAGCCTTGCGAGCAACCGATGTGGTCGCATTCAGCGTCTTCACGCTAGCGGTCATCATGCGTGTGCGAATGGTCGCGTGGTATGGTCCCGTTTGGATGTTGATGTTGGCTCCGCATCTGCGTGATGTGCTGGAACAAATTGCGGCGACGAAACCAGTTCAGAAACTTCGCGACGATTCCGCCGTGCTCTTCACTCGATCTCCGCATTACACGCTGATCGCGGCTCTGGTCTTGTGGTTGGCGTTTGCGTTTTCGCCGGTCAGCAAGTTCGTTCTGGGTGGCAAAGCGCGGGCGGACAGCACGCTTTATCACAGTGACACGCCTCTAGCGGTCACGGATTACCTGCGTGAGAACCCACCGAGCGGATTGGTCGCCGGTCCGCAGTGGTGGGGCGATTGGCTCGCGTGGGATGGTCCGGAGGGCATCCAAATGATGATGACCACGAATGCCGTGCATGTGGCTCCTCCCCAAGTTTGGAAGGACTATCTCCGCATCGCCAACGCGACACCGGATCTGTCACGCCGGCTCGACCGATACCGCGTCAACACCTTGATTGTCCACAAGGAATTGCAAACAGATCTCGAACGATCCGTCCGCCGACTGCCGGGCTGGAGAGTCACCTATGAAGACGATCTCGCTCTGATCGCCGTTCGCGGCGGTGAGAAAACGGCCGAACCGGATTTCGTCCCGGCGATTCCGTCTCCGGCGGTTGCTGAGAAACCGGAAATCTGAACCGGCCCCACGCCGAACCGTCCGCTGTTTACAGACTTCCTGAAGACACATTGATCGAAAGTCGCTGAGACATGTCGCAAACTGAGCCAACAAGAACTCCGGTCGCGCGTCATGCTGTATTATTTGCAGCCATTCAGGTGGTATTCTTGATCGGTGTCGGTGCGTATGCGGCTTGGCGTTATCAAGAGATGACCAAGCCGAACCTACCGCCGGTTCCACGAAACGAACCGATCCGCATCACGCCGTTGTACGATCGACCGGACGTTGTCTCGGACGACCAACTCCAACGGGTGTTACGATTGTTGGAACCTCGGTTTCGAGGGCGAAATCCTCAGATCAACCATGTGGATCATGCGTTGCGGTTCTGGGGGGTGGAAGCGGTGTTTTCCGACCCGCGAAGTCTCTCCGGAGTCGAAATGCGGGAATTGCTGCTTGATCATCGACGATTTGCCGCCGCATGGGGCAATGACAAGAAACCATTTCTTGTGCCCGACACGACCGGCGAAAGCCTGAAGTTCCGGACGATGCAGGGGAAAGCCTCAGCAAGTCACGTTGATCACACGTTAGCCGGACTGGCGGAAGTCGGAACCCCGCTGGATTACCCAGTCATCACCCCGAACGGTGAAACCACATTGCGGGCTGGATTGGCACAGTCGTTGGATCAGTTCAGTTTGAACCAGGTCGAATACGAGTGGTCGACATTGGCGTACTTGCACTATTTGCCGCACGCGAAGAGTTTCCGCACGACCGAAGGCCAGGAAATCACGTGGGACCGATTAGCCGATCGATTGATGCGACAACGACTCGCCCAGGGTGTGTGTTTCGGCAACCACCGTTTGCACGCGTTGGCGTTGCTGCTGCGGGCGGACGAAGAATTCGGAATGCTCAGCGAGAAAGGGCGAGCGAAAGTGATCGCTCATCTCCAAGACGTGACGCGACGTCTCGTCGCCACCCAATCGCCTGAGGGATATTGGGACGGCGGTTGGCCAGGTGAGGAGTTCGACGGCCCGCAACCTGATGGTCTGGTTTCGCCGATGGGACCGCAGGCGGATCGACTCTTGGCGACCGGTCATGCACTCGAATGGTGGGCGTTTGCCCCGGCAGAATGTCTTCCGCCCACCGAAGTCATCGAACGAGCAGGGCAATGGTTGGTGCAAGGTGTGGAAGAGTTGACGCCGTCGCAACTCAGCCGTTTTTATCCGTTTTTGTCGCACGTCGGACGCGCTTTGTCACTCTGGCGGGGCAAGTTCCCAGCAGAAGTCTATCGCCCATAATCTTGACCGACGTATAGGACCGGAGTTAGCATCGCCCGCTGTTGTCAATTCGGGAGCATCAACAGCAGGGATGAAGATGTCACACGATCTCGCGGCGAAAATTGCAGATCGATCGGCTCGTGTGGGCGTGATCGGTTTGGGATATGTCGGGCTGCCACTGATTCACGCTTTCACATCGGCCAGTTTTCGCTGCATCGGTTACGATGTCGATCAGACAAAAGTCGAGCAGCTTTCGGCCGGTCGAAGCTACATCAAGCACATTTCGTCGGAAACGGTGGGCGAATGGATCAAGAAGAAGCAACTCGATCCAACTGCCGACATGACCCGGTTGAACGAAGCCGACGTCCTGTTGATTTGCGTGCCTACACCGCTCAATGAGGCTCGTGACCCGGATCTGCGGTACGTGGAGGGAACGGCCCACGCCATCGCGAAAACACTTCGTGCCGGTCAATTGGTCGTACTGGAAAGCACCACGTACCCCACGACTACCCGCGATGTCCTGCTGCCGATTCTGGAAGAAAGTGGTCTGACGACTGGTGAAGATTTCTTCCTAGCATATAGTCCGGAACGCGAAGATCCCGGTAATCCACAATTCAGTGCGAAGAACATCCCAAAGGTGGTCGGCGGCATTGATGAGCAAAGTGGGGAATTGGCCGCTGCATTGTATCGACATGCCATCGTGGAAGTGGTCCCCGTATCCAGCCCAGAGGCGGCGGAAGCGTGCAAGATTCTCGAAAACACCTACCGAGCGGTCAACATTGCGTTGGTCAACGAGTTGAAGGTGCTGTTCGATCGCATGGGGCTCGACGTTTGGGAAGTGATCGACGCCGCCAAGACGAAGCCATTCGGATTTCAGGCGTTTTATCCTGGACCAGGGTTAGGCGGTCACTGTATTCCGATTGATCCGTTTTACCTCACCTGGCTGGCACGCAAGCAGGGTCTGTCCACGCGATTCATCGAACTAGCCGGTGAAGTCAATCGCACCATGCCAGAGTACGTTGTGCTTCGTTTGGCGGAGTTCTTGAACGATGAAGCAAAACCGATTCGCGGCAGTAAGATTTGCCTGCTGGGAATGGCTTACAAGAAAGACGTGGATGACCCCCGGGAAAGTCCGTCGTTCGAGTTGTTGGAATTGCTTCGGGAACGCGGTGCCGATTTGACCTACAACGATCCGCACATCCCAACGCTGCCACGGATGCGACACTACGACGTCCCCGAGATGCACAGCCAAGAACTCACGCCAGAGTTCTTAGCCGATCAGGACTGCGTGTTGATTGCGACCGATCATTCTGCGTACGATTATGACCACATCGTTCGTCACGCTTCGCTTGTTCTCGACACTCGCAATGCCACCAAATCGGTCAGCAACGGTCGGGAAAAGATTCGCAAAGCCTAGACGACGTCCGTTCAAGGCGATCTTCCACACCGATTTATCAAACGAAAGACAACACCATGCGTTCGCGGTACCTCCTGATTTTGCTGATGTTTTCCGTCTGGGGTTGTTCGTCAAACCAGGATGCCGACGGAACCGCCAATGACGGCGCCAAGAAATACCGAATCGCCGTCATTCCGAAAGGCACGAGTCACGACTTTTGGAAGTCGGTCCACTTTGGTGCGGAGAAAGCAGCCAAGGAACTTGGGAACGTCGAAATCAGTTGGCAGGGCACAGCGGACGAAACCGACAAAGAAGGGCAAATCAAGATTGTTGACACGTTCGTCGGCCGTAAAGTTGACGGGATCGTGCTGGCCCCGATCGATCGGGACGCCTTTGTGCCGGTCGTGAAACGAGCGAAACAGCGGGATATTCCGGTGGTGGTCTTCGACAGTGGACTCCGCGACCTCACCAATGTTGTGAGTTATGTCGCCACCGACAACTCCAAAGGCGGCCATCTCGCTGGCGAAAAGATGATCGAGCTGATGGATGGCAAGGGCGGCGTGATCCTGCTGCGGTATCAAGCCGGGAGCGAAAGCACGGAGCAACGTGAGGAAGGCTTTCTTGAGGAGATCGAAGCGGCTGATGGCGTCAAAGTTCTTTCGGAAAGTCAACGAGTGAACTCTTCAGCGGAGGAAGCCTTGAAGATTGCCGAGCAACTCTTGCGAAATCACAAGGACAATGTCACTGGCGTGTTCACCGTGTGCGAACCGAACAACAAGGGGATGCTACAGGCCCTGGAAAACCTGCAAATGGCTGGCGATGTCAAATTCATCGCATTCGACTCGGATCCGCGAATCGTCGAGGGATTGAAGGACGGCTCGGTGGACGGTGTCATCCTGCAGGACCCGGTCAACATGGGCTACCTTGCCGTTAAAACAATGGTCGCTAAGCTGGAAGGCGAAGAAGTCGAGAAACGGATCGACACGGGAGTCTACCTCGTCACTCCGGAGAACATGAACGAGGAAAAGTATCAGAAACTACTCGACCCCGATCAGTTCGAAGCGAAGTAAACGATTCAGAGACCGACGGGGAGCGTGATCATGAATTTCGCTCCCTGCTCGGATGGTTCCAGAGTCATGATGCCACCGTGGGCTTCTACGATGCGTTGGCAGATCGAAAGCCCAAGTCCGGTCCCTTTGGATTTCGTCGTGAAGAACGGTTCGAAGACTTTCGCTCGAAGTTCCTCAGGAAGTCCCGGACCATTATCCTGCACGGAAACGATGACCGCACGCTGCCCTTCGAATTTGCTGTAGGTCGTGGTCACCGTCAACTGCACCGGATCGCTGCCAGCCGCAATGGCGTTCTCAAAAAGGTTGCGAAACACCTGTTCGATGCGGAAGGCGTCAATCGAACATTCAATCGGGGACTCGGAGCGTTCCACAAGGGAAATCTCCCGATCACGGTGACTCTTCTGAATCGATTCCCATGCTCGCTGCCAGATCGCAGCGATATCAGACTTCGCAACTTGCAAGGCCACGGGAGCGGCGAACGAGCGAACGTCATCGAACAAAACTTGCAATCGGTTCGCACTTTTCTGGATCGAATCGAGCGAACTTTCCACGTCGGGAACGTCAGCCGTTTGCAGGCGGAGCAGTTCCATTCCCATTTGGATCGAATTCAATTCGTTCCGGCTCTCATGTGATAGCACGGCGAGCGTCTCGCCGATCGCCGCGAGACGTTCAATGCGAAACGCTCGTTGGTTTGCAACTTGGAGTTCCGCGGTTCTTCGCGCTAACTGAAGACCGAAAATCACGATGGTCCACTGAGCCAACAGGGCAATGACTCGGTTTTCCAGCCCGAGCCAGAATTCCGCCGTTCCCGCAGGCCAAGGAATAGCAAAGCCGATCACCGTGCAGAGCGTGGTCACGATCGCCGCGACGACCACACTGCTACGGTCGGGCATCCACAAGGCCAAGAAGACGACAGTAATATACGGGACACCGGCGGCTACCCCTAAAGGAAAGACCAAGTCGAGCAGAAACACGATCGCCGTTAAGACGACCATCGTCATCCAGGTGACGCGACTGCGAGTCTCCTGTCCTTGTTGATCCGTGGGTATCGGTGACGTGGAACTCAAGCGACCCTCTTGCAAAAATACTCGAGGGCGGCCCAGAACCCACCCTCGAGACAAATCGACTAGTCAAACCTCATTGGTTCCAACGGCTACATATCCGCCGGTCCTTCGACACCGCCCGTGAATTCCTCATCGTTAGCCGCATGCCCGGTGAGAACTTCGGCCTGATATCCACCACGGCTTTTGAAGTAACCAATCAGGATCAGATAAGCCACGAGCATGATAATCGGGAAGATCGCAACTGTCGCGAGTGCTTGTTGTTTGGCTTCGTTCGAGATCTCGTTGATCTGTTCCTTGTCTTCCTTGGGAAGTTCTTTGACCGCGTCTGGGTTGACGGCTTGCAATTCCCCAAAGACCCATTTCTTGGTTTCGGTCACGTCGGCGTGAATTTCGGTGGCTTCGACCTTGACTCGGCTTTCCACTGTTGTGTCTTGGATATACCCCAAGAAAACGGCCCCAACCACACCGACCCCAAGCATCCCGACCGCACCGGTTGCATTGAGTGTTAAAGCTCCCCCTTTCGGGAATTGTTCGGCGACCACACCGAGCATCGTCGGCCAGAAGAACGTTTTGCCGATCCCGTAGAGAGTTGCAGCGATCAAAATCGTCACACCGGCCGCTTGCGAAAGGAAGACCAAACCACCAGCTGCGATCACAGAACTTGCAGCCAGAAGCCCCAATGGGGAGATTCGATGAACAATCGGTCCGGCGAAGAATCGCAGGATCATCATGATCAGCGACGTGTAAACCAACACCCAACCACCGGAAATGCCGAAGTCGCGTTCCATCAACGGTTCCATCAAACCAGCGATCCAGCTATCGGTTCCCAGTTCGGTGGTCGCCAATGGCACCATGATCACGAGCAAGAAGAGGAACAACGGTCGGCCGATCGCAAAACCAATCCACACGCCAAATCCAATGGTCAATGCGGCAATAATCAACCAATTCACCATGGTTGAAAAACCGAACACCCGACCGATTTCCGAGACCATCAAGAAGGACACAATCAGTGCCCCCCCCATACCGAATTCTCGAAGCATATCCCGGTAGGAAACGCCAGCGGCAACCCGTTCGCTCACAGGGAATTTACACGGGATCATCATCACCCCGTAGACCAGAACCGGGATGAAAATCAAACCGATTTTGTACTGCCAATCAGAGACACCGAGGTTCGTCAGCAACAGCGTCAGAAGCCCACCCAAAACGAGACCACCGGGCCAACCGGCGTGCAAGATGTTGAGCCATTTGGTTTTTTCACGGGCAAACATCGTAGCCACCACGGGGTTTACAACGGCCTCAACGGTACCGTTCCCCAACGCAACGACGAAGTTGCTCAGGTACAGAATCCAGTAGGCTTTTTGGCTATCTCCCGCGGCCAGTGACGGCGTCATGATCGCAATGATCGCCGACGCCACGTGACAGACGAAGGCAAACACCATCGCTTTGCCATAACCGATTCGGTCAATAATTAAGCTGAAGAGCACAATGCTGATCGCGAACGGCCACAATCCGACACCGAAGATCTCCCCTTTCTGCGTCTCCGTGAGATTAAACTCGGCGGCCAAGTCATCCATGATCAGGGCTCGGATGATAAATCCGAAGGCAGTCGCGATCAAAGCGATAAAACACGCCCAGAACAGGGTATAATCGGGTTCGTTCGCGGTCACCGATGGGGTTGGTGAGGCCGCTGCGCTTCCGGCGTCAGACATGGTGAAATTCTCCTCAGAGCGTCGATCAGGATGAGTGAAGACCGGATTGACCGTGCGACGAATGTCCCACGACCCCGGCAGGTTGGCGAGCATCGTACACCGAATCTCAAGCGCTTTCCATGATTCGACTCCACAGAAAACCATTCTGGCTTGGCGAAAACGCCTGATTGGAAAGATTTCCCCCTGGCTTGCTGAAAAATCGCTACAATTTGTGGGTGATCGAAATGATCCAATAAGATACTTCAGGCGTCTCGGGATTTGTTTCGCTTCCCCCCATCGCGTCGGGTAAAATGAACGTAACCTCCCAAGGCGTTTCCCCCGCCTTGCCGTTTCGGCCCGAATGTTGGAGAGCTGAAACTCGGCCTGCCTGAATGAAAGAAGGAGTGGCTTATGCCTTGGCGTTCGTACTCGGCGTCCTCATATCCGTTGGCTCGCAGTTCCCGGACTCGCCGACGTTTGTTGCTGATTCCCGACTTCGGTGTCGTTCCGCATCCGGAATTGGAACTCGAAGACGAAGACGATTCGATCGCAGATGAAGCCGCCCTCGACCAATTCTGGGCCGGACACGATTCCCGAGAGTTCGACGACGACCAACTCGAAACATTGGCGGAGGAAGACTTCGTCAATATCAGCGAGTTTGACGAAACCTTCGAGTCGGCGGAACTCCGGAACGAGCAATTGCGATCGGGCTTGGTGAGCGAAAACGTCTTGGATGAAGACGAAAGCCTGCACCATTCGCCATCGGATGACAACTCCCAGATTTTCGACCTGCTCGAAGAACAAGCGAAACGTTCGGGTGAGCAGTCCCAAATTCTGCGTTGGCACGATTCCAGCAACGAGGGCGGAGAGTCGGTTTTTCCGGTCGAATCGACAGACGACGACCGACCGCGGTTTCCATCCTGGTATGTGCCCACGTTTCGGACGCTGAAACGGCTTGTGGACGATCCGCAACCGGCCACGTGGGTTTTCACGGGCGATCGATTAAACGATGGGAACGTTCCGGGCGGTTGGCAAGACTTTTCCGAGCAATTTGGGGAGCGGATTCGTCGGGAGCTTGGTCGCTCGCAGGATGTGGTCATCAGCACGAGCACCACGGACGGCACCGTCGACGAACTACTTTCCAACCTGCAATACCGCGTGTTTCGATTCCGTCCGGAAGTTGTTACTTTGATGCTCGGCATTGGCGATTGCCGACGCGGTCGGGAACATCTCGATCAATTTCGCGCATCGCTAACCGATCTCATTGGCCAAATCCGCCAGCGTGGATCCGCAGTCGTGCTCCAAACTCCGCACCGGTTCGACTTCTCGGCACATCCCGAATACGCGTCGATTCGATCTTATGTGCGGGGCATCCGGGAAGTCGCTCAGAAATTGAGTATTCCCTGCATCGACCATTGGCGTCACTGGAAAGACATCGCTCCGGAGACGCAAGGCAAACCCGAATGGAGAGCCAGTGACGGACTGTCACCAAGTCGGGCCGGTCATCGAGAAATGGCCCGATTGATCTTCAAACGCTTTGGCATCTACGACGAAGCGAGTCCGTTGTGTTCAACGCAGATTCAGTAGATTGCGTTGTATAAGCCGTTATCAGAGCTGGGTCACGCTTCCGAGAACCGCCACCGTCAACAGCACGAACGCAACGATCATCGCGGCTCCACCTCGGCAGCCGCCTTTGTCCGGTACTGTTGGCAACTTGACATTCTGCCAAGCAAAGTCGGGGTCCAGCGTTCCATCGTGAAGATAGACCTTTAAGATGGCGATCGCGGTTTCACGATCGATCTTCTCGACAGGAGACTTGGCGGTGGCATTCTTGTGGTCGAGAAACAGCAACATCGCAGAGCCGCCCGTCACGGTTGCTTGAATCGCATGGTCTCGATCCCGATGGACCGAGACCCAAAAAATCCGGGATTCCTCGAAAAGGCGGTCGAGGTCGTCGTCGCTTGCCGGATCAATGCGTTCTTGACCGGATTCAATGTACGCCACGTTGCTACTCCAAGTGGAAATCGCAATGGGTCATTGCATCAGTCGTTCGATCCGCCGGTCAATCGGAAGATGTAGTAGATCAGCGTAAGGACGCTTTGCAATGTGGCTGCAACGTACGTCCAACCGGCCGCGTTCAGCACCTTCCGGACCGCAACCGCTCCCTGTTGGTCGACGATTTGATAATCGGTGAGGATCTTCTTGGCTCGATTGCTGGCGTCGAATTCGACCGGCAAATTCACGAGCTGGAAGAAAACCAAACCGCCGTACGCAGCGATCCCAAGGTAAATTAACGCTGGCTGCTGCAACAGAAACCCAAGAATCACCAACCCGAAGAACGCCATTGGCCCAAACTGTGCTGCCGGAACGGCGATGTTCCGCACGACCAAAGGCGCGTAGCGTTTGGCATCTTGCAACGCATGCCCGGCTTCGTGGGCAGCAATTCCGACGGCCGCAGCGGATCGGCTGTTGAACACTTCCGGGCTTAGCCGCAAGACTTTGCCACGCGGATCGTAATGGTCGGAAAGATGCCCGGGAGTTTGCTCAACAGTGACGTTATGCAAACCAGCTTGATCCAAAATGTACCGCGCTGCTGCCGCTCCCGTCAGTCGCGCATCGACCTGCATCGCCGAGTGATACGTCGATTTGATCCGGTATTGCGCCCAGAGCATCAAAAGCATTGCTGGTGCAATGAAGAGGAAATAGAGTGGATCAAAGAACATGGGGTGATTCCTAAATTCCAAATAGTCGTTTACTACGTCTTATCAACTTACGTTTTCGGTGCCAATTCTGTGGGAAGAATTTCGCCTCAGACATAGGCAAACGTTGGGATTGCTCGCTCGGATCACAAATTCCCGTTTTTTCGGTCTTGGTCATAGCGAGCAAAAAATTTCCGTTTGGCCGACAAAGTCGCAATTTGCGTACCAGCTTGGTATGTTCTTAACGCACTCGATTTCCGTCACCCGGCAGGGATTGTTTCGTTGACGGCTGATACCACATACACTTGGACTGTTCACCCCGCCCGAAAGCACCCGTGGCTTGCGGTCCTCGTCCTCGGTTCGCTGATCGTTTGCTCATACTGCATTGCGTTGTGGGGCAGTCATTGGATGTGGGGCGGATTCGCCGCCGTCGTCTTCCTCTGGACGTTACAACAATTCTGGTGGCCGACGGTGTACCTCATCAACGCGGAGGGCATCCAGATTCGGATGGGCCTCGCGGACTCGTCCGTTGCTTGGCCCGAGATTCTGAGCGTGACCGTCGACGAACAAGGCGGGCTGGTCCGCTTGCGACGTCCGTCACGCCGTTACTTGCAAACGCGGGAATTGACGCTCACCTTCGCTGGCAATTGCGGGGAAGTAGTCGAGCGAATTGGTCGCCATGCGTCGGAGATCGTCGTTGAGCACCGTCAACACGCGGCGTCGTGGAAACCAGCGGCGACACCTACTTCCTCCAAGCCCAACCGGGAGGGAGTCGCATGAAACCCCGCATTCCCGATTGGCTCCGTCACGCATTCGCGGTGGAAAAAGCCGAGGACTTCGAACCAACACCCGAGCAACGAGAACTTGTCGACAAGTTAGTGCAAGAAGTCATCCGGCGACGGCTGGTGGCGCCGGCCTTGGTCACACTAGAAATGTCCCGCCCGCTGAATTTCCTCAGTTCCCAGGCGTTGCACTTCTTCAATCCGATGATCACGACAGTGACGAACTCGAAAACGTCAACGCACCTGGCGGAAATGCTGGAACACCGGGGCTCGATCGAATTCCTGATCCAGCAACTCGAAGACGCGGAAGAAAAACATGACGCGGCGGTGAATTCCAACGCAGGGGGTGAGTCCGATGGCTAAACCACGAACGGTGGAATGTCGAGGCTTGTGCGTGTGCCTATCGTGCACCGACCGCTGGCGTTCGGAAGAATTCTACATCGACGTTCTCGGATTCCGACTCGTTCGAGGTGGTGAGGAACCAGGCGTATGCCGGTGGTATCAACTTGGCGACATCACCATCAGTATCATGCCAAACGCAAGTCGCCCGATGCCAGCCGGGTTCTACCCGGAACAGTCGACATTCCTTCTTTGGCTCGAAACGGATGACCTGCAAGCCTTGCACGAACGTTGCGTCAATGCAGGTGTTCCCATTGAATTCTATGACGAAGAAACGGTATTGGAGATTTCCGATCCAGACGGATTGCCAATCGAAATCAACCAGAAGTTCGATGATTAACGCTGTCAACTGATAACCCATAACGGTCCACTGACGACTCACAATCCCCATGCCCAACCCCGACGATATCCAAGTCATTCTCGCCACCGACTGTGGCAGCACGACGACCAAAGCGATTTTGATCGAAAAGATCGACGGTCAGTATCGGCAAACGTATCGTGGCGAAGCCCCGACGACGGTGGAAGAACCGGTGGCCGACGTGACGGCGGGCGTGATCAACGCGGTCACGGAAGTCGGGGAACTCGCGGGTCGAAAATTGGTCGATGACGACGGACAAATCATCCGGCCCGCCAACGGGGATGTCGGCTGTGATGTTTACATCTCCACGTCGAGCGCCGGTGGCGGACTGCAAATGATGGTCGCTGGCTTGGTGCGGCAGATGACCGGGGCCAGTGCGAAACGAGCCGCACTCGGAGCTGGGGCGATCGTGATGGATATGATTGCCGCCAACGACAAACGGTTGCCACACGAGCAAATCCAACGCATCCGCGAACTCCGTCCGGACATGATCCTGCTCTCCGGCGGAACCGATGGTGGGAATTCACGGAAAGTTGTCGAGATCGCCGAACTCATCGCTCCCGCCCGACCGCAACCACGGTTTGGGAGCCAATACCGCATGCCGCTAATCTACGCCGGCAACGCGGAAGCCGCTCCGCTGGTGGAGGACGTCTTTGACGACAATGTCGAACTGAAAACCGTGCCGAACATCCGCCCGGTGTTGGAACGCGAGAATCTCGCACCCGCCCGCGATGCCATTCACGATCTGTTCCTGGAACACGTGATGGCCCACGCTCCGGGTTACAACAAACTCATCGGCTGGACCGACGCGCCGATCATGCCCACGCCGGGAGCCGTCGGCGATATTCTCCGCACGATCGCCGAACGACAAGGCGTGAACGCGGTGGCGGTGGACATCGGCGGAGCGACAACTGACGTGTTCAGTGTGTTTCCCGGTCCTGATGGCAAACCCACATTCAACCGAACGGTGTCAGCGAATCTCGGGATGAGTTACTCCATCTCGAATGTCGTCGCCGAAGCCACCCTGGATTCCGTCCTGCGGTGGGTGCATCTCGACATGGACGAACGCGAGTTGCGAAACCGTGTGAAGAACAAGATGATCCGCCCGACCACGATCCCGCAGACACTCGAAGCGTTGGTCTTCGAGCAAGCGGTCTCACGAGAAGCATTGCGGTTGGCGTATCTCCAGCACAAGGAATTCGCCACCACTCTGCAAGGTGTGCAGCAACAGCGGACCGTCGGCGATACCTTCACGCAATCCGGCGGTGGAGAAACCATTGTCGACAACATGAAACTCAATCTGCTCGTTGCTTCCGGTGGGGTGTTGTCGCACGCACCGCGAATGCACCAGACGGCGGCCATGCTGATCGATGCGTTTGAACCCGAAGGAGTCACAAGACTCGCCAAAGACAGCATCTTCATGATGCCCCATCTCGGCGTGCTAGCGCAAGTGCACGCTCAAGCGGCTCTGGAAGTCTTCGAGAAAGACTGCTTGATTTATCTCGGAACGTGCGTCGCACCGAAGGGGCAGGGCAAGGTTGGCAAACGCTGTTTCAGCTATGATCTGCAAGCCCCGAATTTGAACGAACACGGCGAAATGGCGTTCGGTGAACTCCGCATGTTTCCGTTAGCTCCCGACGAAACTGCCCATATTCGGATTCAACCGGCTCGTGGGTTCGATGTCGGTGCGGGACCGGGGAAGGAATACGAAGCGGACGTCCGTGGCGGAGAAGTCGGTCTCATCCTCGACGCCCGTGGCCGCCCGCTCGCACTGCCCGATCAACCCCGAGAAACCGTAACGAAGTGGATCCAAGCCCTACGACTATACGACTGAATTCAAACGACTGAATCAAACCAATGTCTCAAGCCTACACTCCCGGATTGAAAGTCACCCCGCGGATTCGCCACCAGGTGCGGCGGATTCTACCGCTGTCGGGTGATGTGATGGTCAAAAAAGGCGACAAGGTCCAGGCGAGAGATGTCGCCGCCCAGACCGACATGCCGGGCGATATTTTCCCGGTGAACTTGGCGAACGTACTGGCGATTTCGCCAGGCGATGTGCCGAAGTCTTTGTTGGTGAAAGAAGGGGATTCGGTCGAAGTCGGTCAAACGATTGCACGATCCGAGGGCATCTTTGGATTCTTCAAGAGTGAGTACCAAGCGAAGACGGCTGGGGTTGTCGAATCGATTTCCGGTGTGACGGGGCAGGTGATTCTTCGGGGCCAACCGCGACCGATTCAGGTTTTGGCGTATCTCACGGGTGAAGTCGTCGAAGTTTTGCCGAACGAAGGTTGCGTCATCGAAGCGGACATCTGCTATGTCCAGGGCATCTTTGGAATCGGCGGCGAAGCTTATGGGGTGCTGGAGAGTGTCTGCGAGACGCCGCACGACGAACTGACCGCCGATCGTGTGACCGACAACTTGAAAGACAAAATCATCATTGGTGGAGCCCGCATGACGGGCGATGCCGTCCGGAAAGCGATCGAGATTGGTGCCGCCGCGATCATCTCTGGAGGGATGGACGACTCCGATCTTAAAGATATCTTGGGATACGATCTTGGTGTCGCGGTCACCGGATCGGAACACGTCGGCACGACCGTCATCATCACCGAGGGCTTTGGTGATATCGCAATGGCTGAGCGAACCTTCGACCTGCTCCGCACGCACGTCGGGCAGTCCGCTGCGGTGAACGGAGCCACACAAATCCGAGCCGGTGTGATGCGGCCGGAAATTCTGATTCCCTTAGCCGCGGGTGAATTGTCTCAAGTGCAAGAACCAAGACACTTCGGCGGTCAACTCGAAGTCGGTCGGCCGGTCCGAATTATTCGCGATCCCTATTTTGGGCGACTCGGTGAAGTGGCCGATTTGCCAGCGGAACCGGCGATCCTTGGATCGGGATCGAAGGCCCGTGTTCTGGATGTCAAACTCAACGACGGCGAACAAGTCCGCGTCCCCCGAGCGAATGTGGAATTGATCGAACTATGAACCATTTGGTTGCGAAACTATTGGCCTTCGGAATCGCGTCGCTGTGGGCCACCCACGCATGGGCAGCGCCTGCACCGCCGACCGACGTGCAAGCCGAGGACTACGGCGGCGATGACGGTTCGAGCATCGTGGTGACGTTTGGGCTTTCTCCTGACGACAAATTCACGGAAGACGAATCTGCCGCCTCCCCAGTCGCTTTGTATACGATTCAGCGAACCGCCGAGTGGGGTGGGCTCTACGAAGACGTCGGCGGCGTGATCCCCCTGGAAGATGATTTCGAAGCCGGAAAAGCCTCGATCGTCATTGGAAAGAATCGCCGGGGAGAACCCTATTGGTTCCGTGTGCAAGCGGTTGGTAAAGACGGAACACGCTCCGAATTCGTGTACACGGCTGAAGACGATCCAACCATTCCGACCCGAGAGTTTTTCCTCGCCGATCGCCGATGGTTGGCCTTCATCACATTCGTCATTTGTGGAGCCGTGGTCGGATTTATTGCGTGGGCCCGGTCGGGGCGTCCTTTAAGGGTCCGTCGCATCGCCGGTTTGGAAGCCGTTGACGAAGCCGTCGGGCGGGCCTGCGAGATGGGGAAGACGTGCCTATTCGTGCCCGGCGTGCAAGATATCAACGACATCCAAACGATCGCCGGACTGACGGTGCTCTCGCATGTAGCCAAAACCTCCGCCGAATACGACGTCCAAGTTGAAGTGCCGACCAGTCGTTCGCTCGTCATGACGGCCGCTCGCGAAACCGTGGAATCCGCGTATCTTGCGGCCGGTCGTCCCGAGGGTTTCAATCCCGATGTGATTTACTACGTAACCGATGAGCAATTTGGTTACGCTGCGTTCCTCTCCGGTCATATGGTCCGCGAGGAACCGGCCGCGTGTTTCTACTTCGGCGTGTTTTATGCGGAGTCTCTGATTCTGGCCGAGATGGGCAACAGTATCGGTGCCATCCAAGTCGCCGGAACCGCGATGCCGGCTCAGTTGCCGTTCTTCGTCGCCGCTTGCGATTACACACTGATCGGGGAAGAATTCTTCGCGGCGTCGGCCTATCTCTCCGGCGACCCGGATCAGTTGGGCAGTCTCAAGGGGCAAGACTTTGGCAAAGTGCTCACCGGGCTCACATTGATCGTCGGGAGTGTGCTCGCGACGCTGTATCAGGTCACGGGATCGGAAATATTTTCCGACGCCGTCGAGCATCTGCGGGATGTTATCTTGAAATGATTCGTGAGCAAGATCATCAACCTCCTACCTGTTGAACTGACGACGAATTCATGCTGAAAAACACGGTTCCACTACTGATTACCGCCACGACTGGCTTCGTGCTGATCGTTGCGTCGTTCATTCCCGCGACGGTGAGTTGGGGCGAGACGGCGGCGGTTTGGTTCGATATTCTTGCTGCGATTGCGTTCGTCCTCGGTGGCGGCAACTTGTTGATGCACAATCTCAAGAAGATCAGCAATCGCAATGCCGGCTGGGGATACGCGGTTGTCACGCTCGTTGCGTTTCTCATTACGCTCGTGCTTGGACTCGCCAAGTTCGGAGCACCGCCGTCCACCAATCAAGAGTTTTATGGCGAAGTCTTCGCGGACCTCTCGCTCACCGCGTTTCCTGAATCGCAAGTCTTCACAGTGGAAGGTGAAATCCCGGTTCACACCGACGACGAGTACAACGAGTTGCCACCGTCAGTTCACGGACAACTTCGGGAAACAGATGGGAAAATCGAATTCACCGGTTGGATGCAACGCAACCAAGCACAAGACCTGCGGGATTACGATTCCAGTCTCGCTTGGCGATGTCGGATCGAGCAACTCGCCGAGAAAGCTCAACCGCCAGAGTCGCTCCGTGGAAAGATTCGATTTCGAAAAGATCACGAAGCATTGTCCTTTCAAGGGGTGATGACGGGCGAAGACCGCGAGACATTGCTCGACCTGAGTTCAGAGCCCGAATGGCAAGACGCCGTCGCCAAGTTGTACGAGCAAACGCGAACAACCACCGAGAACACGCTGCCGGACGTCTTGGGCTCGTTCACACTGCCGGATTCGATGACCACCGTCGCCGACTACAACACGGAAACACGGGAACTTGCGTGGACCGGCCCGATGTCGCCTGGACAACGCGACACACTTGCCGATCAGTTTCCGCGAATCAAGCCACTCGATGCCGCCGCCCGGGAGGAATTCGTAGCAGAAATCGAAGCCGCCGGTGGGGAACTTACGGAAGAACAACAGGTAGCGTTCGAGAAAACTCTTGATACCGCTTGGACCGTCGAACAATTCACAGCGGCAATCAATCAAGCGGGAATCGGAAAAGCCCCTGAAAAAACGGCCTGCGAACTCTTGGACGAAATGCAATCCAGCGATGCGCTCGCGGTCAACCCGAAGAAGGAGAAACCGGACGACGTGGAATTGAACGTCGCCCAAATCGACGCCATTGAAGAGTTTGCTGCATCCGATTCCCAGAATGTCGATGAGCTGATCGAGGCGATGGCGGATCGAGGCGAATTGACGGATGCTCAGAAGGCGGCCATTCGGTCTTTCTGGAAGTCTGCACCAACGGTTGGGCAACGCAATGTGAAGTTGTTTCAAGCTCTCGCGACCGAAGGCGAACTCACACCAGAGCAAAAACAACTGCTCACCGAAGACGCCCGCCGCGAAACAATTTGGACGAACGCAATTGCGAATGTGTTCTTTGCCGCCCACCAAACCAAGTATCCATGGTCGGGTGACTACACCGCCGCTGGCAGTCCATTTTGGTGGATTTACGAATATCTGTTCAAACCACTGACGGCGACGATGTTCGCGCTTTTAGCGTTCTACATTGCGTCGGCTGCGTTCCGAGCGTTCCGCGCGAAGAACGTCGAGGCGGCATTGCTTTTGGGGACCGCCTTCATCATTTTGCTTGGTCGGACCTACGCCGGTGTCTGGCTCACACAATGGTTGCCGGAGACCTCCCCGTTCCGCATTGAAAACATGAGCGTATTCATCGGCCAAGTCTTCAACACCGCGGGGATGCGAGCGATCATGATCGGTATTGCCTTGGGCGTGGTCTCGACATCTTTGAAAGTGCTACTGGGGATCGACCGGTCCTACCTTGGCTCGTCGGATGATTAACTTTTGCTTTGGAATGTGATTCACCGCAAGCGAAACGGAATACGGAATCAACCGTGTATCAACTGCTGAAAAAACTCGATCGTCGGATGGTGTTTTTGCTGATGGCATTAGCCGTCGGCATTCCGATTCTGCTGCAATTGCAGTTTCCGGAAAAACCCACCGGGTTGGCATTGGCCGTGTTTGAAGAAATCGAAAAACTCGAACCAGGCGACAAGGTGCTGCTCGCGATGGACTTCGACCCGGCCAGCGAAGGCGAACTCGGCCCAATGGCGACCGCGTTCGTGCGGCATTGTTGTGAGAAAAAAGTCAAAATGTACTTTCTCACGCTTTGGCCAGTCGGCCCTCAGATGATTGATCAATCCATCGAAACGGTCATCAAACCCGATTTTCCCCAACTCATCTATGGCGAAGACTACGTGAACCTTGGTTTCAAACCCGGTTACGAAGGTGTGATCAAAGTGATTGTCACCGACCTTCGGCAACTCTACACCACCGACGACCGCGGCACGAATATTGATGAAATTCCGATGTGCCGAGGCATTCAAAACGTGCAGGACTTCGACCTCGTGTGCAACGTGAGTGCGGGCTATCCCGGTACGAAGGAGTGGGTGCAATACGCCGCCACACCTTACCCGGATGACATCCGCATCGTCTCTGGTTGCACGGGTGTGCAATCGCCTCTGATGTACCCGTACTACCCCGATCAATTGATGGGATTGCTAGCGGCGATCAAAGGGGCAGCGGAATACGAGAAACTCGTTGTCGAGAAGTACATCGGCGACGATCCGGACTCGAAATACACTGAGGCTCAACGTCGCATGGGACCGCAATTGATTGCCCATGTGCTGATGATCGCACTCATCGTCGCCGGGAATTACGTCTATTTTCAACGCACTCGGCGAGGAGATCTCGACTGATGACTCGCAACGCTTTGATTTCCACAATCTTATTGGGATGCGCCGGGTTGTACATCGTTGTGCGACTCGCCAACGGTGGCATGGGTTATGGTTTCGCACAGCGATCCGGTGAGGAATGGGTCACCGCGGACGCTTCCGATGCCGCTGCCGGAATTGCTGAATTCAGTCCGTCGCGGACGGTCGGCATCTGGGTTGCCGCCATGATGACCCTGTGCATTTTTTCGTTTCTGTATGGCGACAACCCGTTCTATAAATTCGCCGAGGCGATTGTCGTTGGTGTTTCCGCCGCCTACTGGATGGTCGTGGGATTCTGGACCACCATCGTGCCGAACTTGCTGGGTAAATTGTTTCCCGGCTGGATTCAATCATGGGCGATGCCGGGAATCTCGCCGGTCCGCCAATCCGAAGATTGGCTTTACATTGTCCCATTGATTCTCGGCATCATGCTTTTGATGCGGCTTTCGCCGAAAGGGAATTGGATCGCCCGCTGGCCGTTAGCTCTCATCATTGGTGCCACTGCCGGTTTGCGGTTGATCGGTTTCATTCAAGCCGATTTCCTCAACCAAGTTCGCATCAGCATCGTCCCGCTGGTGGTCATTGGAGAGGAAATTCAATGGGGACCAACGATTGCCAACGTCGTCATGCTGCTGAGTGTGCTCTCGTGTTTGGTCTACTTCTTCTTCTCGATCGAGCACAAAGGCGTGGTTGGAAAAGTCGCTCGGGTCGGGATTTGGGTGTTGATGATTACCTTTGGAGCCGCCTTCGGGTTCACCGTCATGGGGCGAATCGCGTTGCTCGCAATCCGGTTCGAATTCCTATTCGACGATTGGCTCTGGCTAATCGACCCACTGAACCACCGTGTCGGCTGGTAAGTCAATATTCAGATCAAAGAGTCAAAAGCGTGCCACGATTCTGTGACACACCATTAGATAGTCAATCGGAATTATGACGAAAACACTCGATGGACAAGTGGCTCTCATCACCGGTGGCAATCAGGGCATCGGCAAGGCAATCGCCAGAGCCTTGTGCGAAGCCGGTGCGAAACTCGTTCTGTGCGCACGCAATGAAGACAAACTCAACGCCACCACAAGCGAACTCCAAGCGGCTGGTTTTCCTGTCCTTGGCATCCCCACAGATGTCACTGACGAAACCGCTGTGTCCCAGTTGTTTGATCAAGCCGTTGCGGAATTTGGTCGCGTCGATATTCTCGTCAATAATGCCGGTGCGTTTGATGGCGGGCGGATCGATGAAGTTTCGCTCGAGGCGTGGAACAACGTGATCGGTGCCTGTCTTACCGGAAGTTTCCTGTGTAGTCGGGCCGCGTTTGCGGTCATGAAAGAACAGGGCGGTGGACAGATTTTGAACATCGGTTCGATTTCCGCCCAGCGTCCCCGCGAGAACAGTACGCCATACGCGTCGGCGAAGTTCGGCGTTTGGGGTTTGACCCAAGCAACCGCAATCGACGGACGACCGTTCGGCATCAAATGCAGTTGTTTGCATCCCGGCAATGTCCGAGTGGAACGCCGAATCGACACTGGTGAAGACTCCGACGACGAACCCATGATGGAAATGGAAACCATCGCCTCCGCCGCTCTCGCAATGCTCACTCTTCCACCGGATGTAAATTTCCTCGAAGCTATCGTCTTGCCGACAGATCAACTCTACCTCGGTCGTGGCTAAGTTTTCCACCGCAGAAAGACCCAGATTCCGATGACCGCTACGAATTCCCCGACTCAATATGGCATGTTGCTCGTCGCGGGTTCGCATACGCATCAGGAGAATTATGCACGGGCGTTCGCAGCGGATTCGCGGTGTCGGTTGATCGGTTTGACGGACGAAGCCGACATTCCACTACGGCGAAAGTCGCTCAACTTGCGGTTGGCGTCGGAGTTGGAAATTCCCTACTTCGAGGATATTGACGCGGCCTTTCACCGAGACGATGTGCAAATCGTCTGCTTGTGTCCGGAGCCGGAACGTCGGATGAGACTGGTCGAGCAGGCCGCGCAGGCTGGCAAACACGTTTACATCGACAAGCCCATTGGGACCAGCCTCGAAGATGGTTCCCGGATGGTAGCTGCCATTGAACAAGCTGGTGTGACCAGCCAGATGTTTAGCCTCGTGCGGTCGCCGGTCGCACAGCGAGCAAAACAGACGCTGGAATCCGGCGAAATCGGTGAACTGCTTGCCATTGATTGTGAACTGTGTTTCGCCAAAGGTCACGCCGGTTCCGCGGACCTTTCGATCCCCCGCACCGAATCGGAACACACCGACCGATTCACCTTCATCGATGCAAAACGGGAACTGTTCTGCGTCGGACTATACCCGCTGGTGTTGTTTCAATGGCTGACCGGACAACGATTTCAAAACCTCTTCGCGACAACCGGGAACTACTTTTTCGAGTCCCATCAGCGTCACAATGTTGAAGACTTCGCATCGATGATGCTCACGCTCGACGGGGGATTGCAGGCATCGTTGTTCGTCGGGCGAACGGGATGGACAAGTCACCCGAACTACGGTGTGCATCAAATTCACCTCGTCGGTAGTCGCCGGACTGTAACGTTAGACGCCTTCCGTCCCCGATTGGAAGTCTGGAACGCCGACGCCTGGACACCACCGCCCACACCGCATCCGGAAGACCCGATGGGATTTTGGTCCAGCACGCAATCGGAAAATGGAATTCTTCCGAAAGCCGGATGGCAACCGATCGAAACCGCGATTCAAAGTGATGCGGCCTATTTTCTAGACTGTCTCGACGAGAATCGACCAAGCGACGTGTGTGCAAAAGTCGGTTTTCACGCTCTTCAAGCTATTTTGCGTGGGTATCAATCTGCCGCGGTCGGCCAATGGATTTCGCTTCTTTAGGCATTCTTGCCTTAATTTCGTGCTGAGAATCCGTCTCAGCCGACTGTACCGATGAAAACGCTTTTTCCGGTAATTCGGCGAAAAAGAGCCTAACTTTCGCTCAAGTTGAGCTAAAATTGGGATTGCGAGCCGGTTTTCGAGATCTTTTTCGATCCATTTTCCGTTGATAAAGCGGCTGAATTACCAAAACGGCCAAAAAATTCTCAAATTCTGTTCAAGATTTTAAACACCACAGCGAACAACACAGTGAATCTTCGACGTAATCCAACGTCGAAACTGTCCCGCAAGGTTACAAGGAGTCAGAAGATGAAGAAAATCGTCCTCGGTGGTTTAGCACTATTTGTCGTCGCAGGCTCGTTGATCGGCTTTAACCGCCTATGCTCGATCACGGGTATGGGCGTCGATTATGCCCAAACGAAAGTCGATGAAGCGATCCCGGTCGAAGTGCTTTTGAAAGAGTTGGATTTCAAACTCAAGAGCCTTGATCCGAAGATCAAGAGTTCCAAGGTTGCTGTGGCCAGAGCTGATGTCAAGGTTGAGAGACTTCAGGCTGATGTTGACGAATTAACGGCTTCGGTGAAGAAACAATGGGACAACATTGTTGATGTTCGCAAAGCGATCCCTACTGACACTGAAACTCAATTTGTGTCAGTTGGCGGCAAAAAATACACCTTAGATGAGGTCGAGACGAAACTCGACCGACAGCTCACCGTTCACGACGCCAGCGTAAAGTCCTTGAATGCGCAGAAAAGTCTTCTCAACAGTGGACAGAAAGAACTCGCAGCGGAGCGGAAACAGCTCGATTCACTTCTCGATCTGAAAGTGGAGTTGAAGGCAAAAATCGAGGAGATTAAAGCCCGTCTAACAACAGTCAAGGCGAAACAAGTCGAGACCAGTAGTGCTTACGTAGATGACGCTACTCTGGAGGAAACTCAGAAGTTGCTGGATGAAGCTGACCGACGAGTTGCTGAGCAGGAAAAACTACTTGAGTACGAAGCAGAAGGATTCGGGGCAATCGAAGCAGCGTCTGAAAAACGCAATGTGCTCGAAGAAATCGACGCCCGTCGGGCTGAAGAAGCCGTTCGAGGTGAAGATGGCGAACTGATCAACATTCGCTAGTTCACTGAGTGCCGGAAAAATCCGGCCAACAAGTCGGGACAGCAAAAGGCGGCAAGCGGTGGAAGCTCACCTGTTTGCCGCCTTGTGTTCCGAATCACGAAAGCAAATTCAGTTTTCGCATTGAGCGGGTTTGCTCATGAGTCGTCAGCAAACACAATTGGCAACGAACTCAACAACAAACCAACGGCTATGGATTGATGGAGTCGGTGGTTTTCTTCTTTGCTCAAGCGAATCAATGACCGTCGGGAGTTCAAGTTCCGCGGATTTTGCCATCCGTGCTCCACTCTCGCGACAACATGCAACATTCCATTGGAACAGTGAAAACTGGTCTTGGTGGCTGAACCACACCCCACAAGAAACCGCTCAACAGCTCGATCGAAATTCCGGCGAGTTGGACTTAGGAGAAGGGGTTGTCTTGGACTTTCGGCAGTCGCATCCATGGAGCCAATCTGCCGCCTTAAAGTTGAAATCGTCCCACCGACCTCAGCTCGGTGTTGATGGGTGCATTTTGATGCGTCGCGAATGTCTGCTCGGCCCCACCGATGACTGCCACATTCGCTGCCCCGAGTGGAATGAAACGATTGTTCTTTCCCGCATCGATTTTGACTTTCGATGGCATCGCCTATGTGATGTCCATCCGGCGTCGCAATTCCATGAGAGACGGCCCCTACGGTTGAATGAGTCGCAAACACTGCGAACGGATCAATCCAATGAGATTCAAATTCGGATCGAAAACTTGGAATTTTCAGAATTGAAATGATCTCTATTTCAATGAGAAACGTATTCCCAAATGAGTACGAAACCAGACATTGAATGATCATCACACGGAACGAGACACAACTGCCGTCAGCAAACTCCCCTGTGGCGAAGTCAGGCAGATCAATTATGAAGTATAGTTACCCCCCAGACTCACGCCCGCTCGATGGATACACGATCAAACGTGCGATCAAGCGTGGTGGATTTGGCGAAGTGTACTACGCCGTTAGCGATGCCGGCAAAGAAGTCGCACTCAAACTGATTCGAGAGAATCTTGATGTTGAGTTGCGTGGCGTGTCCTTGTGCCTGAATCTCAACCATCCCAACTTGGTCTCCATCCACGATGTCCGTACGGATTCGCAGGGCCAACATTGGATCATCATGGAGTATGTGGCGGGATCGACTCTGGCCTCGGTCTTAAGCGAACACCCCGGCGGCATGCCCATCGAAATGGTCAAGCGTTGGCTCGCTGGTTTAGCAGCAGGGCTGTCGTATCTGCACGATCAAGGTCTCGTTCATCGAGATCTCAAACCAGCCAATGTCTTCCAAGATGATTCGACCGTAAAACTGGGAGATGTTGGTTTATCGAAATTCATCTCGCAGAGTCAGCGGAGTGCCCAGACCGAAAGCGTGGGCACCGTCTACTATATGGCTCCGGAGGTCGCACACGGACGCTACGGTAAAGAAGTCGATGTGTACGCATTGGGCATCATGCTGTATGAGATGCTAACCGGCGACGTGCCGTTCGATGGAGAATCTCAAGCTGAGATTCTCATGAAACATCTCACGCAAAAGCCAGATCTCTCCATACTGCCAACGCGATTGCGACCGGTCGTTGCGCGTGCACTTGAGAAAGATCCTGAAGTCCGGACGCCGAGTGCCGTTCGACTGTATGAAGAATTCGAACGAGCGATCGATGGAAAAAACGTGGTCGATATTCCGGCAGAGAATTTTCTTCACAGAGGAAATCAAGCACGCCGCACGAATGCTCGCCCCATTCCCAGTTCTGAACAACCCACCGTCCATCGGGGGGCTCGGTCGGCACCGCGACATCAGCATCGGCAATATGCCGGCTACGCAACGCCAGGCGAACGCCCGACGGAAGGTCTGGGTGTTTGGAAGTGGATCCTGATTGGCTTCGTCCTTTGGGTTTGCCTGCCTGGTGGTTTTTTCCGCCTGCCCGCGCGAGTCTGGGTGGCGATGATGATCGGTGTGGGGATCTGGTATTTTTCGTCGTGCCTTTTCGGTGCATGCTCTTCCAAACGGCGGTCGCGTCGTCGAGACCCCGACCGCTTCGCAGAGACGACGCCGATCCGAAAAGCTTATAACCGAAAACATTTTCGAGCAGAGTACCGAAGTCCCGCAGCTCAGACCGCCGCACAACGTTGGGAGGAACGACGACGAGTCCGCGCGAATCGGCGAGTTGCTCATGGGTTCTCGCCATATACCACTCGGCAGATTGATTGGAAGCAGCGATTAACGCAACTCACCGGCTCATTGACCGCGGCCGGTTTTTGTGGTGCATTGATCACCGCCGGATTGGCTGGCATTACTCACACCGTTCAGGGTTGGCCGGAAGTGGTTCTGTTTGGAGCTGCAACAATCCTTGCGAGTTGGGGAGTTCTCTCTGCAGGCAAACTTGTTGAAGGCTCTGATCGAGGCACGTTGCATCGTCGCGGCCTGATGATGATCGCGGGGCTGATGGTCGGAACCTTGATTTGGATGCTGGACCAATCATTGATGGTCAGCTTCACGCCCCACGATGGGATCGGCAGCTATACCACTTTTCTCGGCATGCGAGGGTTGACCTTGACCGATGCGGCTCGCCAACCGACCGTATTGGGCTACGCTGTCTTCTTCGGCGGATTGTTTGCTTGGCGTCGTTGGTGGTGGCATGCGGATACGTTTCGACCCAAACAGTTTCGATTGCTTTCCGTACTACTGACAGCGTTCGTCGGTTGGATCTGGGCAATGATGGTCGGATTTCCGATCGTTCTCGGCGTGACCTGGGCCGCTGCAATTTCCAGTGTTGTCCAACTCACCGCTGCGTGGGTTCCGCCGATGGAACGACCTAACCTGATGGAAGGGCAACGCCATGTTGCATGAAATACTGGGCTGGTTTCGAAGCAATGTCTTGTCCGACCCAGCTCATGCCGTGATTGCCGTGCTGTGTCTGTTGGGCCTGACTTCCGTCCTAACAGTGATGCTGAAAGAACGGAGTTTTAGATTACCATCATTCCGGATGTCCGCCTCGACATTCCTTTGGCTCAGTCCCGTCTTGGCTTTGTTGGCAGTGTTGGGAACGAGACTATTCCCGTTCTTCGCTCCGACCACCGCAGCCGAACGGCCCGATGCCGCAACTCAATTGCCGTGGGAAGAGGATCCCGTATGGCACGTGCATCCCGTCGAAACCTGGGGACCAATTGAGGAGCTGGAATTGGCTCACGTCCAAAAACGGACCGAGGACGGTCGAGTCAGTTGGCGTCTGGTTCTGGAGAGTGAACAGCATACGACAACCGAAGATGCTCGAAACGAGTTGAAGGAAACCGTCGTCGCATTGGTTTCCACTGACTTGCAGAGAGTGTACCCGGAAATTGTGAACCCGGTGATTTCCGAACACGACATTCGCAAGGAGTGCGTACTCAACGAAACGTTGATGACAACAGAGCATGAACTTCCGGATTCCGGACGGACCTTCGAAACCAAGCAGTTGCGTTGGGTGGTCGAATTGAATCCGGAAATTCGCAAGCACATTCGCTCAACATGGGAGAAAGAATTAGTTTCGGCCCGTGCCGGGTTGGTGGCGGGTACCTTTGGATTTGTGACGTTTCTATTCGGTTTGTTGGCGACCTACTTGCGAGTGGACTCGCGGACCAATGGCAATTATCGAGGTCGACTTAAGCTCGGTTTGCTGAGTCTCGCAATTGCCGGAGGACTCGGTTTCCTCAAAGTCTTGAACGTCATCGCGACCGATTCGGTCCAAGGTCTGCACTTCTAAATTGGCATTTGTTTGGGATGATGCGAACATCGGGAATCACCTTGCACGATCGCAGGGTGGTTCCCATTTTTTTTCGCTGCCGCCGACTGCATCTGGCGTTACAATGCAGAAGAGTCACGCCCCCGATTGAAGGAATCGTTTTGAATACCAGTTTGCCATTTACCATTCCCTTGTTGCTCGGTGCTGCCAAGGCCGTGGGGTTGTTGCGACTCGAAGGCCGGTCGCTGCTTTTGGAATATGAACTCACCGACCGAACGTTGGGGTTGTTGCGTTCGGAACTGAAAACCGTTCGGCTGCCGTTAGTGGAAGTTGACGAATTGGAACTCAAGCAAGGTTGGCGATTCGACATCGTTCAGATTCGTGTCTCAACACTTCGGGTGGCTCGAAACATTCCTGGTCACGACTGTGGGATCATCCAACTGCGAACCCGCAAGCGTGATCACCAATTCGCCGAACGTCTCGTGCAATCAGCGATGGCGGAGAAGTCGACAACGAACCTCGATCGAGTGGAATCATCTCGGTCCATCACTTAATCGTGGCTTCAACAACACCCGCGTTGGAGCAGATGATGCAACCTCTGCGTCAGCGACCAATCTTTGACAGGAAATTGGGGTAGATTCTACGTGAGTACTCCAACCAATTCGCGAATCGGTTCCGACCTAATTGCAAGCATTCGGGAAGGCAGCAGCGAGGCTTGGAGCGAACTCATCGGTCGCTATGAAGGACGATTATTGGCATTCGCCGTGAGTCGTCTTGGCGATCGAAGTTCCGCGGAAGATGTCGTTCAGGAAGCGTTTCTTGGTTTCCTTGTGAGTCTGCCGAACTACGACGAAACCACACCAATCGAGTCGTGGCTGTTTACGATTACCGCTCACAAGTTGACCGATCACCTCCGACGCGAAGGACGGCGGCCGACAATTCCGTTGGCACCGGCGGGGCTTTCACAAGACATGCCGGGTCAACAACGGCACGCATCGAGCATCATGCGGAGCCACGAACGGCGGCGATCTGAAGAAACCGTGCTGGCAAACGCCCTGCGAGATTTGATCGCGTCCTGGCAATCCGGCGGTCAATACGAACGTCTGATGTGTATCGAATTATTGTTCGTGGCTGGGCTTTCCAACCAAGCAACGGCAGCCCGTTTGGGCATCAGCGAACAAGCGGTTGCCAATCACAAATCGTATGTGGTGCGGAAACTCAAAGAGGTCGCTCAGTCTCATCGACTCAGCGACCTCTTCAGTTGATTTTGACCGTTGCACTCGGTTACAGAATGTCGTGCTTTTCAAGGAAATCGTCGGGAATTTCCGCGACCTTCTGTCCCACAAGAGCGTAGTACGAGAGCGGTGTTCCCTCCATCGACAGTCGGTGCTGATACCGCTCCAAGTGGCTGACTTTCAAATATTCCGACCAGATCAGCTGCCGAATGAATCGCGAGAAACCGGAAGTATCCGATTCATCCAAAAACGTCTCTTTGATGTTGAACGCCACATAACCGCCGGTTTTGACAAATCGCATCGCCTGTAAAAACGCGGATGTGGGGATGTCGCCGAAACCAAGTGCCGCAACGGATGTCAGACAATCGATCGACCAGTCCGAGATTTCTTCGATCAAGTCATCGGATAGGTCCGTAAAGTCCGCAACGTAATACTCGTCGTAGATGCCGGGACGATCGCGGAAGGTTGCCACCTTTGCTTCTTGGATGATGTCCACTCCGATGAGTCGAGCAACTCCGTAGTTCTTGAGAACCTCCCCCATCAACCCGTTGCCAGCTCCCAAGTCCAAAACTCGAAGCTCGCTGATCGCTCTGTCGCTCGCTTCCAGGGTGCGTCGGAGCAACTCTCCAACTTTCTGAGGCGAAGAACATTTGAGCCGCTCGTAGAAAATCTGTTCGTACAAGCCAGGTCGGAGGTAAATTTGATCGTAGTCATGAAACCGGAGGCGTCTTTTGCCCTCTTCTTCCACGAGATAAAAAAACGCCTCGTCCTGACTGAGTTCGTTTCCGTCCGCGGGGGGAAATTGAATTCGATGCAGGTGTGCCATAATCCTTTAATTTCGTCAGTAGTTCTGAACGCAAATAGTGAGCTACCAACTCAACCTAGCAGACGCTAGAAATGACTTCCACCGGCTCCCCGCGAAACTTTGGAAACTTCAAGAACTTATCTGAAACTCATTTTTGCCGTTCACCGTACATTCATCAATCTGGGCTACGCTGCCTCTTTGTGAGCATCAACGCCTGCTGACCGGAGTGCTCGAACGAGCCGTTCGAACTCTTCGTTCGATCCGAAATGAACGGTAATTTTGCCTTCGTCCTTACCGGTCACACGGATGTCGACCTTCGCACCGAGCGTCTCGCGAAGCTGCGATTCCAACGAAAGAATATGGTTGGTCTTGCCTTCGTTCTCCTCAGATGGCTCGTCCGAACCGTTGGATTCCTCCGATGTGTTTTCGTTTTCTGAACTGGCGGCTTCGTTCGCCAGAGTGGAAAAAGGAACGGTGTCCGGTGTTTCGTCGGCGTCGGTATTGGGGTTGGTGTTTTCCTCTGTAGGCGTGGTCCGTCCGAGGAGCTCCTTGACCGCTTCCTCCGTCTTCCGAACCGTCAACGATTCGCGTTGCACCTGGGTACAAACTTCGGCTTGGGCTTCCGCGTCCAGAGACAACATGGCCCGTGCATGACCATTGGAGATCTTGCCGGAATTCAACGCCTTCTTCACGGGCTCGGCCAAACTCAGCAAACGAATGAAGTTCGATACCGTCGAACGATTCATCCCGAGTTGCTTCGCCAAGTCGGCGGCGGTTCCACCGAATTGATCCAGGTACCCTTGGAACGCCTCGGCCTTTTCCAGATCACTCAGATCCTTCCGCTGCACGTTTTCGACAATGGCGACTTCGCAGACGGCCTTGTCTTCCAGTTCCATGACTCGACAAGGAACGGTCTCGATGCCGGCTTCGGTCGCCGCCAGCCAACGACGCTCCCCGGCGATCAGTTGGAACTTGCCGTTCGACGGCCGAACAATCAGCGGCTGCAACACGCCGTGAGTGATCAAGCTCTCAGCTAATTCATTCAGCGTTTCCTTATCGAACTCTTTTCGAGGTTGATAAGGATTCCGTTCGATCTGCCCCACCGGCACCGAACGAACCGAGATTTTCTCGATCGGATCAGAAGGCTCGATCGGCCCACCGTCGCCGACCAAATGGCCGAGCGTTTGTGACTCCTGTTCATTGCCCCCCAGCAAAGCATTCAAGCCGCGACCCAAGCGGCGGCGCATTGGTTGTTGCGTTGATTGATCGTCCATGATCACAATGCCTACTTGTCAAAGGTGAATCTGAAAAATCGTCCGAAGCTGGAACCCGCGAATCCGTCTTCGGAATGAATGGCGGAATAATCGGCACCACACGTTCAAGTGTGATTAATAGTTTCATCGAACCGTCAGGGCTGCATTCTCTAGCTTGGGTTGCGAATTCTACATCCACTCCCTCCTCAGCGACAAGGTGAGTTAAACCCCACGTTTCACGTGAAACAGGTAAATTAGAAGGTCTGTTACAAATGGGGCTCGACGAAGCAACTTTCGATCGGGCGGCCACGAACATTGGAAACGTTCGGTCGTCTCACTATGATGGTTGTCGAATCCGATTACTTCCCCCACAAATTTGACCACGGTCCTGCACCATGTCTACCGCGAACGAGTTGTACGAATCCGGCCAACAAAAACTGAACGAAGGCGATCGGCAAGCTGCCATCGCCGATTGGAAGTCTGGCTTGGAACAAGACCCCGCACACGCGGAACTCCGACGGGCGTTGGTGTCCGCGATGTACGATGACGGGAACAGTTTGAAATCATCGGGTGACTTGGAAGCGGCGGTCAATCGTTGGAAAGAGATCCTCGACATCCAAGAAGAACACGTCCTGACCCACATGGCGTTGGGTGTCAACCTGCAACGTCTCGGGCAGCACGACGACGCCATCCGGCACGCCAAACGCGTGACCGAGTTGGAACCGAACGATCCGTTCTCGTACACCCAACTCTCCGTCATCTGCCAACGATGCGGTCGAATCCAAGAAGCCGAGGATGCCATGGCGAAAGCTCATGAAATCCAAGGTGGTGGCGGGCATCACTGAGCCGACGATTCCTCGGCGGATGCTCGTTGAGAAGTCGGTTTCCACGATGCAGACGCCGTGGGCTTTCCGTCCTCTGGATTGCTCGCTGTCAGTTGCACCGAAGCGGTCCCGATTGATTCGGACGAGTCACTCGGCATCGGAGGGAAGGGGAGCTCAACCGGTTCACTGGGGATCTTCGCCTTTTCAAGTGCGTTCAAATGCACCGGAAACGGCGGAGCAAGTTCCGCTTCTTCGATTGGTTCAGTGACTTCAGAATCCGACGGATCGTCGACCATTGTGACGGCTGGCAGGTCCGGAATGGGTTCGGCTTCGACTTCGTCAATCACAAGCTTGCTGGGTGGTGGTGAAAGATCGAAGACCGGTTCGGCTTCTGCAACTTCAATCTTCGGCTCGGCATCCGGAGTTGGCATCGGCTCTGGGACGACCGCACTTTGCTGCGGCATTCTTTCGCGTGGAACTGGCGGCAACGCCAACTGCGTTCCCGGTGGAACCGCGCCGCTCGGAGGTGTGATCTGAAACGGATGAGACGCCAGGAAGTCCCGTCCATCAGGAGTCGTCATTCGCGCGTGTACGATCAGTTTGCTGCCGGCCGGCCTCTGCTGCCAAGGAAGTCGAAACAGAAAACCTTGGGACAATCCGGCGTGCCAATGCTCGCGAGTTTCTTCGGTGGAGAAACTCCAACGACCGATTGGCTCACCGTCTTCATTGGAAGCAAAATCAAGCAGCACCATGTCCACTTGACCGGGCAGCTTGATGACTTCACCATCGTCGTCCAACGGATTCAACAAGACAGCAAACGCTTCATCACCTGGTTGATCATCGCGATCGAGCCCGCCGGTAAAGAGCTTGCTGATGCCCAGTTCAGACATCCGTACTAACGAACGTGTCTGCTCTGGTAACAATGCGGTGCCGGAATGATTGACTTGCCGGGTCCGTAGCAGCTCGGCCTCTTCGCGGGCAATTTCCAATTCCGACCGCACCGCTTGGAGTTCGTGACTCAGCGCGTAGTACCGGTCCTCTTGCTGCCGCAGCTCAGATTCCAAAAGTTCTACGTTGCCTCGTGAAGCGCATCCGCAGAACGCCAGGAGGAGTCCGTGCATTAACACGTA
Organism: Thalassoroseus pseudoceratinae; assembly: GCF_011634775.1. NCBI lineage: Bacteria > Pseudomonadati > Planctomycetota > Planctomycetia > Planctomycetales > Planctomycetaceae > Thalassoroseus > Thalassoroseus pseudoceratinae. The sequence continues at coordinate 1,183,416 of NZ_JAALXT010000002.1, read as the reverse complement.
CAGAGCGTACCTCATGTCGCGCCCGTCTGTGGTTGAATGGTCATAATCGAAGAACGCCGAATCGGAGAGAGAGATCGTTCGGCGCCGGTTAGATACCGTATTTCGAAAATTCAATCAACAGCAGATTGTGCAGCGACGGATTCGCCTACCCTTCGCTTGGAGGCGGAACCTCGAGGTGTTCGAGAACATTGTCGATCAAGCCATACTCTTTGGCTTCTTCACTTGTCATGAAACGATCGCGGTCGGTATCGCGTTCGAGTTCTTCCAGATCTCGTCCCGTGTGCTTCTGGAGGATCTCGTTCATTCGTCGCTTGACCCGAAGGACTTCCTTCGCGTGAATTTCCAACTCTGCCGCAGTCCCTTCCATACCGGCGAGCGGTTGGTGAATCATGATTCGACTGTTCGGCAGGGCATTCCGTTTCCCACTGGCTCCGGCAGTCAGCAGGACGGCCCCCATGCTGGCCGCTTGACCGATGCAATAGGTATTCACGTCACAAGTGATGTACTGCATCGTGTCATAGATAGCCATACCCGCTGTGATCGCTCCACCTGGCGAGTTGACGTAAAGGTGGATGTCGGCTTTGTCATCTTCGAACTGCAAGAACAACATCTGAGCCACCAAACTGTTGGCGACCTGATCGTTGACTTGGCTTCCCAAGATGATAATCCGGTCCTTGAGGAGCCGGCTGTAAATATCCATGGCCCGCTCTTCGCGGCCACTTTTTTCAATCACATAAGGAACGAGAACGGTCACTGGGGCTCCTCCCGTACCGGCCGAGCCGGAATGGAAATACAAATTTCACGCGGGTCGAATCGGCAGCCCGCGGACAAAGACGGCTAACGCAACAACGAAATATTATTCAGGGCGAGCAGAATTACTTGCCCTGTTTTCGTCTGCAAACTGCCGCTTCTTATTCACTGTCTTTCTTGCTCTTATCTGATCGCGAAAGCACCTCATCGACAAGGCCGTACTCTTTGGCCTCGGTAGCCGTCAAGTAACGGTCCCGATCGGTGTCTCGTGCAATGATGTCGATCGGCTGTCCGGTGTGACTCGCCAGGACCTCATTGAGAGTCTGACGAGTATCGATGATGTCTTTCGCTTGAATCTCAATGTCGGAGACCTGCCCACCAACCTGACCGTAGGGTTGGTGAATCATCATTTTGGAATGCGGCAGTGCATACCGCTTTCCTTTGGTGCCACCGGCCAAAATGATGGCACCACCACTCGCGGCCAGCCCAACGCAGTACGTGGCGATGTCACACTCCAGAAACTGCATCGTGTCGTACATCGCCATCGTCGCGGTCACCGAACCACCCGGTGAGTTGACATACAAGTGCACGTCTTGGTGACGATTCTCACTCTGAAGGTAGAGCAACTTCATCACAACCAGGTTGGCGACAGGATCGTTGATCACCCCGTCCAAGAAGATGATCCGGTTCTCCAACAGCAAGTCGCCAATCGTCATTTGCCGTTGACGTTGGTAGTCGCCACGGGCCCGCATCATGGGGCTGAACCGATCGACGGACTCCGCTCCCGACATCGTCTCACCACCGGGCAGCATTGGCCATTGACCGTTATCTGGCTCCATCATCGCGACACGTCCTTCCTGCGAAATGATTCGTTTTCCTCGTCTGGAACCGAGCCCACTTGTCGGACCACTACCGCTTCCGGACGGTTGAGTTAGACAGAACTTGGAGATTACGCCGAACCCGGGAATGCGGACTCGGGATCAACAGCCTGCGGAATGCCACCTTCCGTCGGCACATTGAACTGACCGCAAACGGCCACGGGAATGGCTTCGACAGTCGATGGTTCGGCAACCGGTTCGGAGTCAACGTCCTTGAACTGGGCTTTCTCCAGCACGACGTCGACCGCCTTACGCTCCCGAATCTGAGCTTCGAGGTTGTCCATCATGCCGGAACGAATCATCCGGGTTCGCAACCGACGGACGTTCTCTCCCTGCTGCATCGCCATCATCTGAATTTCCCAGTCAATCTCTGACTGAGCCACTTCGATGCCTTCGGTCTCGGCGATCTTGTCGAGCACGAAGTGCTCTTTCAACGCCTGACGAGTTGTGCTGACGGCATTTTGCCGCAACTCATTCTCACGGCTTTGAATCTGCGTTCGCGTGAACCCGGCTTGTTGCATCTCGAGAATCTCACGACGCATGGCATTCTCGACCTGTTTCCGAACGAGGTCTTCCGGCAACGACCAATCCGCGGACTCAGTGATCTTCTCGAGCACTTGCTCACGGACACGCTGCCGCTGTTGGTAGGTCACTTGTCGTTCGAGGGTGCCGCGAATCAACTCTTTGAGTTTCTCAAGCGACTCGACGCCAACCTCTTCAAAGAACGCACTGTTCAATTCAGGCTGAACCATTCGCTCGACCTTGCGGACAGTGAATTTCACCGCGACGGTTTCGCCACGCATCTCGAGCGAACTGGCTTCCTCACTGACCGTAGTCTCGGTCTCGCGAACGTCGCCAACTTTCGCCCCTTTCATCAACTCATCAAACGCAGCGACTTCGGCGTCATGAAAACGCAGGGTCGGCAACAAACGAATTCGCTGATCGGGACTCTTCCGCAGCGGACGCCCGTCATGCTCGAAGGCGATGTCCGCCCGAACGCTGTCGCCAGGTTCGGCGGCCGCATCCGACTCTTCGAACTTCGCGAACTGTTCGAGGAACTGTTGCAGATAGTTTTCCACATCCTCATCCGAGACGTCATCACTCGGACGTTCGATCACGAAGCCTGAGTAGTCCGGAAGATCAAAAGACGGCCGCACCTCAACTTCAAAGTCGTAGGTAAACGCGCCTTCTTCCGGCAGATCGAGACTTTCGATATCGATGTCTGGCTGATTGATTGGATCGAGTTGGTCTTCCTCTTCGAGTTGCTCGAGGCTTTGCAACAGCACGTTGCGTTTCACCTCATCAACCAACTCTTTGCGGAACCGGCGTTCGATCAACTTCCGCGGAGCGTACCCCGGGCGGAAGCCGGGAACCGAAGCTGTCTTCAACAACTCACCGGTTGCAGCCTCGAAAAACTTGTCAATGTCTTCTCGTGGGACGGTCACACTGACGTGTTTTCGACACGGGCCAGCATCGGCAATGTCGACTTCGAGTGACAACCGATCCGGATTGGCAGTGGTATCAATGACGGTCGTTTCCGTCACATCCGGTTGGTCAGTCGTTGGGGTATCTGAATCGCTCATATCTGTTTCCTTCAAAGTGCTCGCCAGACTGTAGCTAAGTCACCCATTGGCTTTCAATGGTACCGCCGGGATTCACTGCCGGTATTTTCGAGTCTGGCTGGAGAGGCACGGCGAAAACGATGGACTCTCGCTGAGCGCAAACAAAAAAGACCACTCGACTCATGGAGTCGGGCGGCTTTTGGTTGCCCCCAGTTAAGGGCCGTTTGTTGTAGATAAAAAGAGCGGGTGAAGAGACTTGAACTCTCGGCCTTCTGCATGGCAAGCAGACGCTCTACCAACTGAGCTACACCCGCGTGGTGGAGGTAATCACGCCTCGCGTAATGGGATTATGAATTAATCTCGCGTGGAGTCAACTGTCCCAGCTCAGATTTCATGGGATTTTTTTGACCGCGTCTGATCCGGTCGGATTCAACCGTGTGGGAAACCGGCATCATGTTGCATCTTGGCCACATTGATCGGAACTCGATGTCCGCTATGGACTAAAAACGCGTGGCCCGAACTTTGGCCAATCCACTGTTGGAAAAGGGCAACATTGGCCGTTTGGCCGTGTTAAGCCGGTTGAACATCGATTCGATTTTCTGGCAATCCCGCAAGTCTCTTGGCGCGCTGAGTTTACGACACGAGTCAAACACTGGTTGTTCAAGTTTCTGATCGAGTTCCGCGGTTTGGCATTCCGTCTGCTTTACAACCAATCATCAGCCAAACGATGGCTCACAACAAGAACAACTTCGAGCAACTGCCTCATATCAAAAGAAAGCCTTCACCATGACTAACCTCGCCACCGCCTTGCTGAACGACGAAGCCGGTTTCATTGTCTCCGCTGAGTTGATCCTGATTGCCACGATTCTCGTACTGGGATTGGTGGTGGGCTTATCGGAAATTGCCAATAGCGTGAATGGAGAGCTGAATGATGTCGGAGCTGCGATCGGCAGCGTCAACCAAAGCTACTCCTTCTCCGGATTCACCGGCTGCAAAGGGCAACTGGTTGGTAGCAAGTTCCGCGACCATCGAGACGAGGGCGACTCGCAGCACGACATCTCCTGCGACTTCGGCCCACGACCGGAAGCACCGAAAGGCTCCGGCAAGAACTACTAAGAGAACCGCCACCTAACTCGAAACTCACCGCCGCCCGAATGGACCGACCCGAATCTCACCGCCGCTTTGACTGGACGAGACCTGTCTCTCACCGCTTCTGCTCGCTGACCCGAGCTGTCCGCTGACCCCGGACACCTGGCAAGTTGCCCGAAAGCCCGCTTCCATCTGACCCATGGAGGCGGGCTTTTTTCGTTCGAAGACCACGCGTTTCCCAACTGGTGGCAGGTTAGGGTGTTTCACGTGAAACGGACCGAGTCGGCGAGTTGGAATGGTTGCCCCGCTTGCGAACTCTGTTTCACGTGAAACGGATATCAGCGACGTCTTTCCCCGATGACCGGCGACTACTGGTCCTGAATGGCGGCCAACACGCCGTCCCACAATCGAATGCGAAGTTCGATCGCGGCGATTGCGGCATCCGTGGCTTGCTGCCATGCCTGTTCGTTCTGTCCGCAAAGTTGCGTGACCAAGCGAATGGCGAGCGGTCCGTGTTCGTCGCCGTCCAGTTCGATGTGCCGTTCAAGATAGTAGGCCAGTCGTTGAACCGATTGATTCTCCGACGGCAAGGAACGAACCAGTCGATTGAACATCTCGGGGATGATATCTTCCCGTCCGAAGCAGAACGCCGCCGCAACTTCATGGGGTAGGGCGTTCCCGGCGACATCCAGATTCGCAAGCGTGAATTCGCGGGTCGCCTCAGGGATGTCGACGGTGCCCAATGCATCCGCTGCGGAAGTCCCCGATTTCACTGAGGACAAGAAAGCATCAATCGGCCCACCGTCCGCGTGGAGTTCGTCCATCGCGGATCGATAGAGCTCGAAGTGACTGCAATAACCACCGTGACCATCTTCGTCGGTTTCTTCACCGAGGACGATCTCGTTCACGAAACGAGCCAACGAGGGATCAGCGGGTGGTTGCCAGGGTAGGGCGGTGTATGTGACCTCGGTTTGCAATCGTTTGAGAAGGGACATGAAATCCCAAACCGCAAACACGTGGCTTCGCATGAAGGTGCGAACGGACGGCAGGTCTTGAACGGCGTCGTAAATCGGATGGGCCAACAACCGCGTTCGATGGGGTGCCAACGCCGGTTCGATGATGCACTCAACCGAGAAACTCTTGACGACACTCATAGCACTGCAACCGTTTCGTTCCGACTCGACCCTGGGGAAAGACGCTCTAACCCTGCGAGGGATTGTAGACGGTCCCCATACGATCGGACATGCCCTACGGAAGTTTTTTCGCCTCGAGACGACTGATCGCATCCGCATGGAAAATAGGCTCCGGCAGACGATGCCCGTGGAAAAGCAGGTTCGCCAGTCGCGTCGCATCCGCCACGTCGATGCGGTGCCCTGGCGAGACGAAGATGGGCCGGTTCTTGTCAGTGGCTCGCATCGCAGTGCCGAGAAGCTCGTCTCCATCCATAACTGGTTGCGAAGCGTCTGACTTGACGCTGTCTTGGTCCACCCGACCACAGAGCAGTTTCTTGCCAACCCCAACCGTGCGGATGCCCGCCCAGACACCCAGTTGGCAAGCGATCCCCGCTCGTCTCGGATGAAGTCGGCCATTGCCATCAACGAACACGACCTCGGCGACCGGCCGCTGAGCCCTGACTTGTTTCAGCAACTCGAGCAGCACCGGGACCTCTCGGAAGGCGAGGTAGCCGGTGATGTAGGGAAATCGAACCGGCTGACACACCGTGTGCGTCCACACAAGCTGACCACATGCCGTCTCGACGACGGCATAACATGCAACGGCTCGACCGTCGCCGACATACGAAAGATCGACCGCGGCGATCTCGGTGGGCGTTCCCGGATACGGTTCGACAACCAAGTCCCCGTGCAAACCCTCCTGGAAGGTCCGCAGAACGGTCAACGGGGATGAAGTCTCGAAGTCATTGAAGCGATAGCGATCCAAGTCGACGCGACCATCCCGAACTTCGATTCCTTCCTCGATCAGCCGCAACGACTTGGCATCTTGCTCCGTCATGGTTGGTTCCTCATCGGGTTGAACCGATTCGGCATAGAACCGGCCCAGGTCTCCGTTGGCAAGTACGACGCGATGTCTAGGAACTTGCTTGGCCCATTCCGGTGACAACAAGAATTCGCCGACCCAACGTGCCGCCTTACGATCGCCCAACGCATCGGCCAAGTCACCGTACGTTGTCACACAACCGATGGGCACTTGCTGAATGAGGGTCACCAGACACTGGAACAGGTCCGGAATCTCCGGCCAACTGTTCGAGCGGTCAGACGATGAGGCAGGACGATTCATAGCGGGCGGAATCAGAAGTTCAATTGGGCAGGGCGGCTTTCGGTGCCCCGATGTCAATCACACGAACTTCGCCCAGAAACGGTTTGGCCGATGGCTGCGAGAAACCCAGTTTCGGAGCGACGAACGTCGCAGTGCGATTGGCTCGAATGCATTCACCGAGCGGTTCGCCGGTATCGCAGTCCAACCCCGAAGGGAGATCGACCGCCAATACAGACGCCTTCGCTTCGTTGATTGAACGAATGACCGTGCCGAACGGTTCACGGATTTCTCCCTGCACACCGTTGCCCAGCAGAGCATCCACGATCCAGGTGGCAGAGGATAGTTGCTCCCGCAGTTTCCCTTCATCCACGTCACCGCCCCAAACAGCCAACGGTGTGCCAGCATGCTGAAGAATCTTCAGGTTGATAGCGGCATCACCTTGGATGTCATCGAGGCTCGCAAACAGTAACACACGGACGGCAACTCCTCGGTTCTCCAGATGCCGAGCAATCACGAACCCATCACCGCCGTTGTTTCCTTTGCCAGCACAAACGATGACGTTCTCACGTAATGGACGATCAACCAGTTCCGACTCCCACAGCCATTCGGCCGTGTTGCGTCCGGCATTCTCCATTAGAGCCACACCGGGCATTCCGTATTCCTCGATGGCACGCCGATCGACGGCTCGAACATCCTCACGACTGAGTGGCTGATGCATGTCGGCCTCCTTTCTCAATTGCGACCCCAACCACTCTAACTCTACCAAATCCTCAGGGATTCGCGTATCCAGCCGGGATGTGGACTCCCGCTGGCTCTGTCGGTTCCGTGGGGATCGCCTGCGTGGTAGGATGTGGTTTGGAAGTGATTGCAATTGATGGACAAGCAAGGAGTTCCAGCTTGCTGGACACATATGCGGATCGGTGGGCCTTGGTGACCGGTGCGTCCTCCGGAATCGGAGCGGCGTTCGCGCGGCGATTGGCGGCGCGTGGCATGCACTTGGTCTTGGTCGCTCGGCGTCAAGAGGCCATGGAGGAACTTGCCGCCGAACTCGACACGCAACACGGAACACGATCCGTGGTGATTCCATGCGACTTATCCCAAGCCGATCAGATCGAAGAGCTAGCGGCGGAGATTCAGAAGCGTCAAATTGAAATCGAACTGCTGATCAACAACGCCGGTTTTGCGTCGGTCGGTGAAGTCGAGCGAACCGATCCGGCGACTATCCGGCAACTGGTCGACGTCAATATCCAAGCTTTGACCGAGTTGACCTATCGGTTCCTGCCTCAAATGTTAGGACGGGGGCACGGGGCGATTGTGAATGTCTCCTCGGTCGCAGCGTTTCAGCCGGTGGCATGGATGGGAGCTTACGCGGCCAGCAAGGCGTACGTGTTGCACTTCAGCGAATCGATCTGGGCCGAGGTCCGTGATCGAGGCGTGACAGTGATGGCATTGTGCCCCGGCGTCACCAAAACGAATTTCTTCGATGTGGCCGGCGTGCCCAATTGGCTGAAGAAGCACTCCTCGCAAACTCCCGATGCGGTCGTTCGCAAAGCGCTACGTGCGATGGAAAAACGACGGCTCTACGCAATCCCCGGCAAGATGAACTACATCCGCTCGCTGCTCGTGCGTTTTGCTCCGCGAAAAATGGTCGCCAAGCAGACCCTGGATTACTTCCGTCCAAAGTCAAACCTGACGGCGGAGACCACGACAGTGACGGACACAAAAAAGTGACTGAAAGGTAAACACGCTGGCCAAACCGAACTAAACACTCAGCGTGTGGCAAAAAACAAGACTCAACAATTCAACAGGAGTAATTGAACCATGGCGTTCCGTGGATTCGTTTGGAAAGCATTCACGTGTGGAATTCTCACCCTGAGTGTGGGGTGTGGAGCATTTGGCGGAGCCGAAGTCGGCGAGGTGACCGGCAAAGTCACACTCGACGGCGAGCCGCTTTCCGACGCAGAAGTTGCATTCGTGCCCACGAGTGGTGGGACGACATCGACCGGCTACACCAGCGAAGACGGGTCATACCTTCTGGTCTACGATGCCGAGCGGGACGGTGCGGAAGTCGGCGAGCACACGATTCGTGTCACGCGAATCCAGCCAGAAGCCCAAGACGGCGAAACACCAAAGCAATACGAAAAGCTGCCAGCCAGCTACAACACGGAATCGGAATTGAAGATCGAAGTCAAATCCGGCTCGCAAACGGTCGACATTCCCCTGAAATCCGACGGCACAGTACCGACGCTTTAGTATGAAGCTTGTGTAGGTGTACCGAGCGGTCGGTCAATATCGCTGACGATCGACAGACATCGAAAGCGACTCACCGCAGGAAGTTGTCACCTATCGCAGCCTGCTACCGAATCACTTCTCGACAATCACACAAAAAGAAAACCGGCCCTGAGAGCGTTAACTCTCGGGGCCGGTTTCGTTATTTCACCGGATATCAGTCAAAACGTTAGTTCGAGATGACCTCGCCACCACTTCGTGTGCTGTGCGCCCGGTAGTTGGTGAGGACGATGCTTTCCGAAACGAAACGCGTCGAGCCATCCACCATCAAGAAGTGACAACCACCTGGGTGGTAACTTCCGGCGGCTTCCTGATCTCCTTTGTTGATCGGGTCACCCCAAGTCGCGTCGATCTCCATTCCGACCAAGTACTCGGAGATATCGCGTGGGGGATTGTTATCGCCGCCATCGGAGAAACAGTACTTGCGATCGCCACCCGGCATGCTGTCAGACAACTTCGTTTGCACTTCAGCGACGAAATACGTGTTGGTGGTTCCGTCGGTTACGTCTCGCATTCCCACGGCACTGTTCAAGAAGAACATTCCATCGCCCCGATAGGCGGCGTCATTTTGCCCATCGGCATGATCGTCGTTGAATGTGTTGGAACCGCAGACACCATTATACGTGCTGATTTGGTATCCCCCCTGACCCGAGTAGCTCAGGTTCCCATCTGGATGTGATGGGCATTGGAAGACAGTCAACTTGGTATCTCGCCCCGCGAGCCGCTGTTCCGTGTCGCCGCTTCCGCCATTGTCGGTACCAGAAACATTGGACACAGCATCATAGAGGTTATCCTGTTCCAAGAACGGCAGAATTTTGGCATGCCAAGTCCAGCCGAAACCGTAGTGCTGGCTACCTGTCCAATTCGTGACGTTGCCCGCTGGGAAGGCGCCGTTGGTGTCGTGGTAGTTGTGCAATGCCAAACCAATGTTTTTCAGATTGTTTTTGCACTCGGTTCGGCGAGCGGCTTCACGGGCCTGTTGGACCGCAGGAAGCAAAAGTGCAATCAAAATTGCGATAATCGCAATGACGACAAGAAGCTCAATGAGCGTAAACCCACGTCGAGACGTGCTCATTTTGGAAACCGTCCTTTTCAATAGAACTGAGAAATGGGAGTGCGCAAGAAAAATGCGCAATGAGGAATTCGGCAAAGTCTAATTTAGAACTCGATTGAGTGCGGACACATATCCTGACCGATAAGCGTTGACTTGTCAAATGATTCGTCGATAGCTTTCCGCTTCCATAAAAAAATCCCGCCGATAGAGTCGGCGGGATAAACTTAGTTGGATCCATCGAGTACACAAAGTCTTAAAACAATTCGGAAATTGTCTCGCCGCCATCGACGATCTTCATCGGTCGTCCAAGTGGACTAATGTTTTCAATCCGTGGGTCAATTTCCAACGAATGACAGATAGAACAGAACAAATCAGGCACCTCGACGGGACGATCTTCGACCGCGGAGCCGTCGGCCGATGACGAACCAATCACTTGCCCACCACGTACGCCGCCCCCTGCCATTGCCGCATTGAACACGCGGGGATAATGGTCCCGACCGGTCCGTGGGTTGACTCGTGGTGTCCGTCCGAATTCCCCCATCCAAACGATGAGTGTGGAATCCAAACGGCCGCGATCTTTGAGGTCCGCGATCAGGGTGGCGAACGCGGGATCGACTTGCTGGGCCAGACCGCCAATTCGTTCGAAGTTGTCGAGGTGCGTATCCCATCCGCCTGAAACAACTTCAACGAAACTCACGCCGGATTCGACCAATCGCCGGGCCAACAAACACCCCTGACCGAATGGCGTCTCACCGTATTTTTGACGAAGTGACTCCGGTTCGGAGGACAAGTCGAATGCCTTGGTCTGATCGCTGACCACGAGTTGGGCGGTCTTGTCATAGATCTTGCGATGCTTTTTGACCACGTCGGCACCGCCTCGGTTTGCGAATTCGCCTTCGAGTTGATCAAGCAAACCACGACGACGATCGAACCGATTCCGGTTCACGGGCAAGGCCACGTTGTCTGGCAGTCGCCCCGGTTGCGGGATGACGAACGGTTCATATTGCACGCCAAGAAAACCCGCGCCCGCGCCGCCGATGTTGCGTCCACCGCCCACCGTGACAACGGCGGGAAGATCGAGATCAGGGTCCGCGATTTGATGAGCAATATTCGCCGACAAACTCGGATGCTTCACACTCCCCGAAGGCACGTAGCCGGTGTGAAGTTGATAACTCGCACGCGGATGGCTGCCTTCACGATTGGTCATGGACCGGATCAAGGCGATGTCGTCCATCATTTTCGCGGTTTGTTCCCAACCTTCGGCAATCTCGATTCCGTTGGTCGCCGTCTGAATCGATTGCGTCGGGCCACCGTTTTCGGTGCCGGGTTTGGGATCGAAGGTCTCGAACTGACTCGGCCCGCCGGCCATCCAAAGCAGAATCATCGAGCGATTCTGTCGTTGCAATTCGGCGGCTTGCAAACTCATCCAATCCCGAAGATTCAACACACCACCTGCGACCGCCGTTGCGGAAACCGTGTGCAAGAAACGCCGCCGACTGAAATTCGTCTTTCGATTTCGCAAAACCTGTTCGTGCAGTTGTGTCATCATGGTTTAGTTTCCCGTTTGAAAGTCTGTGTTTCCAATGAGATTTTTGTGCGAGACAATGGCCGCTTGTTACCGCCGCGTGAGGAATTCGCTAGAGTTCAGCAAACTCCATAGCAGGTCCTCATAGGCTTCCGAGCGATTGTTGACGTCCGCGATGTAGTCCTGGCAAATTCGCAGTTCCTTCGCTGACGGTTCGCGAGCCAACACCATCAAATACAGTTCCGCCAAAGCGTCTTCATCGTCGTCGAACCGATTCAACAGGCGGCCAAGTTGCGTGTCCGCCGTCGCCCGGATCGCCCGATTGACTTGCGGCGAATTCATCAGGTAGAGAGCCTGCGGAACGTCGCCGGTCATGTCGGCCTGCGGTGTTGATGGATCGAAGCTAAACAGTTCGTTGAAACCGTCCCGAGGAGTTTGGGCACGCCGATACAGTCCGCCACCGCCACGCGGAGTGTTACCTTCGGGTTCCGACGCATTCACGGCTTGCAATACTGCGGTGAAAAGTTGGTCGGAACGCAATCGGGTTGCTCGTCCTGAGGCGAATGGAACTGCCGAATTTGCCGGAGTTTCAGGACGAATTTGACGTGCATATGCATCCGTCGCGGTGATAGTTTTGAACAGCCAATGCAGATCGTGACCGCTGGCGACGAAGCCGTTCGCCAGAACTTCGAGTGCTTCCGGATGCGTCGCGGATCGTTCAGGACCGATGTCGTCGATCGGCATATAGAACCCTTCGCCAAGCAACTCGGACCAAGTCCGGTTCACAATCGCGCGGGCCAACCACGGGTTTTTCTCCGATTTGGTGAGCGAATCGGCTAGCGATTCACGACGGATTTCATCGGTCGCCCCCGGTCGCACGGCCTCGGTATTCACGAAAAAGACCGGGTCGATTTTCTCACCTTGAGCGACTGGGTCTTCCAAATTGGGCATGAAATGTTCGGCCGATCCACGACCGGGCATCATCGGCGGATTGAAACTCTTGAGTTCCTCCAAGTTGATCGCCTTGTCTTTGTCGGTGTCGACCAAGCTCAGCAAGCGGTCGAAATTCCGTCCCAACGGGGAACGACTCACCTCCGACTTCTGCAATTTGCCATCGCGATTCCGGTCGAGAAACCGAAAAGCTCGCTCCGGATTCTCCTGGAAAAATGCTCGACGACGATCGCTCTGCGGCGTCACCCCCACCACCTCGTAAGACACCACTCGGTCGCCATCGCGTTTCGGACGCAGCGAGATCCGTGGGAAAAACGCCGCCAACTCGTGAAACTGTTCGCGGGTCCAAGAGTCGGTTGGATGGTCGTGGCAGTTGGCACATTGAATTTGAATGCCCAGGAAAATCCGTGACACTTCCGAGGCCACTTCTTCCGCAGTTGCTTCTTGAGCGAAGATTAACCCGGTGGCACCGTTCTCGCGGACATCGCCAGTCGCGGTAATAATCTCACGGGCAATCTCATCCCAGGGCGTGTTCTGTGCCAACTCGGCTTCCATCCAATCCGTGAAGCTACCGCGGCCGATAATCGCCCGCTGATTGGTCGCGCGACTGAAGACTACATCCCGCCAGTATCGGGCCCAATTCTCGGAGTATTCACTGGACTCCAACAGCCGATCGACCACTTGGGTTCTCTTATGAATATCTGGATTGAGTCCAAATAGCGTGACCTCACGAGAGGTCGGCAGTTGACCGGCCAAGTCGAACGACACGCGTCTGAGAAAATCTTCGTCGCTCACGAGTGGTGCGACTTCGATTCCATGTCGTTCGAATTCTGTATTCAACAAGCGATCAACTTCCACCGCGGTCTCCAGCGGATCGGGCGAATTCGGTTCACCGGCCTTGATCACGGCTGGCATTACCATCGAGATCCCGAGCAACCATGCAGTAAACAAGCGACCACAACGACAACGTCTTTTACGCAGGTGACACATCGATTCGACTTTCCAGAAAATCTCGAACGGAGGCGATGGGAGTCCAAATGCTTGAACGCGTTGTGCATGAAACCCCGGCAACACCAGATGGGTTTCGGAAAAATCGGACTAAGTGTCCCGGTCGTTCGAGCACCGCCAAATGTCATCCGACTTCAAAATTCCGAACGAAGCCATGACCGATCGATCCCACACTGATGGCAACAACTGCCACACATTCGTCCAGTTCCGAATACTTGTCGAGACGCGATGCGTCAGTTAAGCTGCGGTTGATATCCGCACTCCCGATCGGCGTGACCGAATCGCAGGGACACGTTTATGGATGAGAAGTTTTGGTTCCTCAAGAACTGTGATTTGTTCCGCCGGCTCACGCAGGAACAAATCGAACAGGTCGAATTGCGTTCCCGTGCTCGGGAATTTCAACGGGGCGAAGTGGTCTACCTTCCCTCCGATTCCAGCGATTCGATCGTCCTGCTGACAAGCGGCCGGGTGAAAATTTACCATCTGACAGCCGACGGCAAAGAAGCGGTGATCGGGTTGATTGATCCTGGTGAACTGTTCGGGGAACTCGCGGTCTTTGGAAACGGCCCCCGAGAAGAATTCGCCGAGACGATGGAAAAATCGACGGCGGTTCTCATTCCCAGTGAGTTGGTTCATCAACTCATGCAAGACCATCCAACCGTGACGCTTGGTGTGACAAAATTGATGGGTCTGCAGCGTCGGCGAGTCGAACGGAGATTGAAGTCGCTCCTGTTTCGTTCGAATCGCGAACGCGTGATCTATCTGCTTTTGGAACTGGCCGAGAAATACGGACAGCCAAGTGCGGACGGCGTGCGGTTGACCATTCGGCTTTCTCATCAGGAGTTGGCGAACATCATCGGCACTACCCGGGAATCCGTGACGATGTTGCTTGGCGAACTTCAAACCGAAGGGTTGGTCAAAATCGAACGACGGCGGATCATCCTCCGTGACCTCCAACGCTTGGCCAGTTCGATCGGTGCCGACACGCCGAAAATTATGCCAACCGATGAAGTGGGAACCCGTCTTTATCGCCAAGTTCGTGCTCAGTCCGGTTAGCTACGGAAAGTGTAATCTGTTTTACAGACACGCATCCTCTCTGAGACTATTCTTGAACTATCCTTTCTTAGCCTTTCGACGAATCAGTACAACCGACGCAACAACGCACAATTGAACAGACTATCATGAGCGAATGGAGCGACTGTCCGCGTGGTGAAGTGGGCCAACTGGTCCACAATTTGCGACGTCGACATCAAAAGCAAATTTGGTTACAGTCCGCCGGAGTCGCGGCTGGATTGGTGCTTCTGATCGGTGTTGCGGGTTGGTGGTTTCGGTTCGATTCCGCCCCCCGGTTGACATGTCGAGACGTTCATAATCTCTCCGGTCAGTTCGTCAATGGGGAACTTGACGAGCAAGCTCACCAGCAAATGATGACACATTTTCGACGTTGTCGGAAATGTGTGGACTATGTCAAACGGGAGTTCCCAAACTACCATTCCCCGCTGCTCGACGAAGACAACCAGAATCATGCCGCTCGACCGCGATTTGATTTCCGTCAAGTCGCATGGGTTCATGCCCTTTGAGCATGGTCCTCGATCTGCGAAAAGGACTTCGCAATGGAAGAACCAAATCGAACGGAACTCGACGATCTCGAGATTGAAGAACCGGCCGCCGAAGACGCGATCAGCGACGATTCGGCCACCGATGAACTCGACGAAGCCTATCTTCGAGCGGTCGAAACCATCGACAACATCGAAGCGGAATTGCCAGGCTTGGAATCTGGTTACGATGGTGACGACGACGAAGTCGGATCGCTCAACGACTTCCCTGGTTTCCAAGCTCCCGAAAAACCGGACGCCAGCGACGAGGAACCGGAGTCGGCTCCCGAAGAATCGGTCGAGGAAACCGAGGACGCCCCCGAGGTCATTCCCATCGGTCCTCGCTTGCAAGCCCACCAAATTTTGGAATCGGCGTTGTTCGTTGGTGGAGAACCGTTGACATCAAAAAAACTCGTCGGAGTTTTGGGGGACGGGTTCGATCGTGACTACGTGGAGCACGCGTTACACGAACTGAACGTACAGTACGACCGTGAACGGCGACCGTACGAGATTTCGTTGGTTGAAGGTGGTTGGATCATGAAACTCCGCCACGAATATGAGCCCATTCGGCACAAGGTCTACGGATACGGTCCGAAAGAAATCCGCCTCTCGCAAGAGGCCCTTGAGATGCTTTCCCTGATTGCGTATCACCAACCGATCAGCAAGGAAGAAGTTGAAAAGCATTTCGGCAGTCGCCCGAACGCCGTTCTCAGTCAACTGCTGCGGCGGGAACTAATTCAACTCAAACGCGATCCCGACGACAAGAAAAACGTCAACTACGAAACGACCGCTCGGTTTCTTCAACTATTCGGGCTCGGAAGTTTGGACGAGTTGCCACGTGCCGGGGACTTATACTTCAAATAATTCTGGGGCGGAAATGCAGACCGTTCGCCAGACTTTTCAGCCGATGCACAAATCGCGAGATCGCATCTCTCGAACCATGACACGAAAAAAGCCACCGAGAATTCCCGGCGGCTTTTTGAAATTGTCGATGCAATATTGTCGGTGCTTATGCACTGCGATTCAGTCGCACATTGGCGTCGGTCGGAGTCGTGGGGCCGTTGATCATGTTGCCGAGTTCTTGCCAAGTTTGGCGGTGTTCGGTCAACACGCGAATCGCTGCTTGGAGTTTCTCGGCGTCGCAATCCCGCTCCGCCTCCGCCAAGTTCCGATAGACAAAGACGAACAAAGCCTTCAAAGACGACACCAATTCCGGTGCACTGTCCTCACGCAATCCGCTGATCAATTCCGCGACAAATTCACGACTCCGTGTGCACGCCATCGAAACGACTTCGCGATCCGGTTCGGCAATCGCGGCTTCCGCTTGATACGCAAACCGTAATGCGGCATCGACCACCATCTGATGCAACCGGTACGGAGACGCCGTGAGCACTTCGGTCGATAAATATTGGGCAGACTGGCTGGTCATCAATTTCTCGCAAATGTGAAGAACACGAAAACGAAGGGTGAATGGTTAGAACGCTAGCAAATCGGGTGACGGTGCATGGGTGAGTCGGAAGTTTGTAAAATCGAGAACAACCTGCCCGTCACCTGGACCACAAATGATTTATGACTTAGCTCGATGATTGTTGATTCGGAACGGGTTGGAATGCGGCGAGTGCCTGTTGCTGATTGTTCAGCGTTCCGATAATTGATTCCATATTGGTAAATTGGATTAGCAACCGATTTCGCCGGACGTCGAGAATTTCGTTCAGGTCGGCAATACGTTCATTCGCCGCGTCGATGTTAGCTTGGACGGCATCGGTGGCGGTTTTGAAGGCCCCGTCAATCGGGTCGGTCAGAGACTGAATTGCCGCTTCTGCCTGCGCGCCGAATCCGGTTTCATCTCGCAAGAAAAAGTCGGCGACACCTTCAGGATCGTCGGTCACGGCGGCTTGAAATTCGTCCGTATCGAACGAGAGTTTCCCACCAGTGCTAACCCGAACGCCGATGTCGTTAAGTTGCCGAATCCCTCCGTCGGTGTTAAACCGATCGTTCAAGAGACCGGTCAGTCGTTGCTCCAATCGCAAGGCAAACGAGTTGCCCTGGAGCACGCCCCGTGAATTCGTGGACGGTTCGAACTTGGTCAGCTCGCCGAGAATCGTGACGAGATTGTTGTACGTGTCGACAAAATTCTGAATCGCTTCGGACGAACGTGCGGTGTCTCGTGCAATCGTAATTGTGGCGCTGGTCTCCGAAGCCGCCACAGCAGTGACGTCGAGACCGGTCACGACATCATCGAAGGTATTCGTCTCGGAAGTCACCAGGAATTCCTGACCGGCTCCCGATGTGACGGCCAACAATGCATCCCGACCAACCGCTGTTGTTTGAAAACCCAAGTCGATGCCACTGGTATCGACCAACAATTGAGACCCGCTGCCAGTCGAAGCCGATCGAATTTCCAGACGAACCGGGTTAAACGGCGAGCCGTCGTTGATCAAACTTGCGGACACCGTTCCCGAAAATGTGTTGAGCTGCTCGACCAATTCGGAGACGGTTTCTTCGCCCGTCAATTCGATGACAACCGCCTCTCGGCTTGTGATCGTTTGGTTCCCGGAACCGTCGTCGGAGGCCTCGCCGGTCAATCGCAGATCTTCAACCGTCGTCCCGTCCCCCGACTGTTCGATGGTCAGTGTTCCCTCACCGCCCGCGTCGTCCTCGATGACGAATCCATCACCAGTATCGTTGAGCCGAGCGGTCACGGACACTCCGCTAGCGGAGTTGATGCGATCGATCACGTCGCCGATGGTCTTCACCGTGGAATTGATGCTGACAATCGCTTCCTTGCCCGTGGAATCGGTGATCAAGATCGAACCAAGACCCACCGATTTTCCATCTGGTGCGTAGGTCGACAGCGAAGTTGCTTCATTCACCGACCGTAAGTTTAACGCATCCGATTCAATGGTGGTCTGGTCGGTATCGGCGGCGATGTTCAAGTCGGAAGCGAGGCTTCCAGTCAGGTCGGAGATGATCAAATTCGACGTGGCCGCGCCGGACGTATCGGTAATGGTGATGCCGGTACCGGTGGCATCAATCTCGGCGACGATTTGCAAATCCACATCGCCAGTGCTCTTGGCACCGTTGATCGCTGCGATAACTTCATCGAGAGATTCAGCGGAACTGAGATCGATATCGGCAGTCGTGCCAGTGCGGTCGGTGAGTTGAATGGTTCCCGCAGTGACGCCGTTCCCACCATTGAGATTTCGCAACAAAACGGAACCCGGTCCCGCCGTGAGTCGGTTGCCGGTCAGAGTCGAACCACTCGCGGTGACGTCCAGACCGAGTTGCCGCACAACCTTCGATGAACTCAGATTCTCCACTTCCAACGAACTACTGCCGCCACCAGCGGTGAGGTCTTCGAGTTGAATTCGGCCATCGACCAACGTGGCGGAAACCCGACCTTCGTTCTCCTCGTGATCGTTGATCGACGAAATCACGTCACCGATGGTTGTCGCGTCATCGAGATTGATGTCGAGAGTCGTGTCGTCGGTCAGCGTGATTCGCAGGTCGTCGCCACCGTCGCTGAGTCTCAAGCCGTTTCCGTCGTTGATATAGTCAAGCGTCATGCCCTCGAAGACGGTGAAGACTTCGCTGCCGGTGAGTGTGTCTCCGCTGGCAGACACATCCAGACCAAGTTCCTGTGCCGTTTGCGTCAGTCCCACATTGGAAACTTCCAACGTGCCGCCACCGCCGGATGTGTCGGTGAGAACGAATCGTCCATCCTCAACGCTGGCAGTGATCCCGATGCTCGATTCCGAATTGATTGCCGACAACACATCGTCGACGTTCGTAGCGGTGCTTAGATCGATTTCCGCACTGGAACCACTTCGATCCGTGAGTTTGATGATCCCCGGCGTGATTCCCTCGCCATCATTGAGCAGGTCCAGAGTGGCCGGCGGTGTCAGTGATCCACCCGTTCCGATCACGAGTGTGCCGGCGTCGACCTTCTGATCGGCACTGGAAAATCCACCGCTGAGCATCTGATGAGCCGACGCTGTGCGAACGGTCCGAAAGCCATACGAACCTGGCGAAACCGTATCCCGATCGGTTTTGACAGTTAGTTGGCTCGTGTCCGAGTTGTTCGTTGTCAGGGAGTTGAACGTGCTCTCGGACTTCAACCGAGTGCCGGACAAACTCAACGAAAGCACACTGGCTTCCAAGGCGTTCAACGCACTCGCGGTTTCCTGATAGCCCGCGACACGAGCTTCGATCAGATTGACGCTTCCGCTCTGCGCAGCGACAAGCGCTTCGATGATGGCACTTGTATCAATCCCACTAATGAGACCGATTCCGGCGGAAATTGTGGACATATGCGGAAGGTTTCCTCACTGCAACGAAGGTCCGACTCCTTCGGTCGACGTGAAGTAGACAGATCCTGCCGACTCTTTCGGTTCACGGAGTCGTCGCTCATGAGACGGAATCGAAGTGTTTCTCTTGGTTGCGAAAGGTTCTGGGAAATTAACGATTGGCCGGATTATTCCTGTGAGGAAAACTAGGAAAACTTTGCGGGATACGCGAACGATTCGGGTTCTGCGGCGGCAGAATGCCCATAGCTCGAATTTGAAGAACTTGCAAATTGACTCTGGGGGTTCTGGGTAACTACGGTGGATTTGACTGCAAGTTTTCGCGTTAGGAAAGTCGTGACGACTAAGCCGACTTTCCGCCCCTTGAGGACCCGTAAGGTGCCGACCATGTTTCAACTCCATCGTGACCGATTTCTCGGCTGGGCGTGTTTGTTGTTAGCCGGTGGTTTCACTGCCAACACATTTGGCGGCGAAGTCTGCGGACCCGCATGTTCCGAGGAACTTCCCGCCCATTCTCAAGCACGCATCGAGCATGTTCGTGATCAGAATGGCGAACCATGGAAAGTGCTGATTGTCCCGCGTGTGTTCCAAGTTGTCTCCGGCAATCGACCGGTGAAGCCAGCCGAGACCGCACCCGCACCGGAGGAAGCCGCGAGTCTGCCTGGTATCGACAACCAACTACAATGGGTCTCAACGACCAAGTCCCCGGCGATCGCGGAGGATGTGAAAGAAGCCATCGCCGCGACTTCCGAACAAACAGCGAGCGAGGACGAAACAAGCCCGGTGATCGAACCGGCACCCGCTTCGCCGACCGTTGTAATTTCGGAGTCGGTGGCGTCGTTACCCTCGCACATCAATCCGCATGACTACAAACGGATTTACCAAGCCATTCCCTTCGTCCGAAGCGAGTACGAAGCGAATCCGTCTTATCGACACGAAGCCGCGATGGAAATTTTGTTCGGGCAATTGCGACCACAAGTGAACGTGAAACGGCCTGTGCGATTGTCGCATGCATCGCGATCAGCCACGCCGTTGAACTATCGGCCGCAATTCCGACCGTTCTACAGCACGGGATATTACGGCGGCGGATTGTTCCGTGATGGATACACTGTGCTGGGTGCAGGCGGACCGTTCTACCGTCCTTGGGGGATTGGTTATCCGGGCGCGTACAACACGCTTCCGCCATACTTCTCGACCTACGGCGGATACGGTGCGAGACGTTGGCTCGGCTGGGGCTACTAAAGAGGTATAGCGAACGGGCGGATGCGAAAAAATGACCCGACGGTGGTGGGCACTTGCATTCGCCATTCCGTATCTAAACTTCGTGTTGCTCCCCGTCTTCGTTGTAGACAACACGGTACAGACTCGTCAGGCGGTCGTTCCAATTTTGAACGCTGCCTGACGTTTTGTGTCGTCGAAGCACTTCGAGATCCACGTCATCCATCACGAAGGTCTCGACATTCGGATTGCACTCGGCTCCGACGCCGTCACGTGGAAAACCGACATCGGCGGGCGTGAAAATGCCGGACTGTGCATAGTGAATATCGGCGTTTTCCACGAACGGCAGATTGCCCGTGCAACCAGCAATGACGACATAAACGTGGTTTTCGATACACCGCGCTTGGGCACAGAGTCGCACGCGGAGATACCCCTTCACGGTATCTGTATTGAACGGCACGAAGATGATCTGTGCCCCCTTGGATGCCGCGATTCGCACGAGTTCCGGGAATTCGATGTCGTAACAAACGAGCATCGCCACGCGACCGCAATCTGTGTCGAACACGTTCACGCGGTCACCCGGCGTCACTCCCCACCACTTGCGTTCACTGGGCGTGATGTGCAGTTTGTATTGCTTCTCGATCGAGCCATCCCGACCAAAAAAGAAAGCCACGTTATAGAGTTGTTCGTCTTCGATGACGAACTGAGATCCGCCAATCAGATTCACGTTGTACTTCACCGCACACTCGGTAAAGAATTCCAGGTAACGCGGCGTGAAGTCTGCGAGTTGCCGAGCCGCCAAACCGGGACGTGTCGCTTTCACACACGAGAGCAGTTGCGTCGTGAACAGTTCCGGGAAGACGGCGAAATCGCAGTGGTAATCTGAGGCGGCATCGACGAAGTATTCACACTGCTGTGCGAAGTCGTCGAATCCCTTGATCGCTCGCATGTGATACTGTACCGCCGCCAACCGGACGGAATGAACCGCCCGATGCCGACGTCGCCCCTCCGGTGGCGTGCGGTCGAGGTTTCGCCATTCGAGAAACGTGGCGTAACCGAGCGATGCAGCGTCATCCGGGAAGTAATTGGGGATCAGTCCTTGAACAGCGAACTGGTTTGCCTGCTGCGCGGTCAAGACCGGATCGTGCAATTCCTTGTTCATCACGCGTTCGACATACTCACGAGCACTCATCCGATCCGCGTACTTGCTGTAGCCTGGGATTCGGCCAGCGACAATGAACCGATCCAAATTTTTCTTGACGCATAATTCCTTACGAGCGTCGTACAATCGCCGAGACAGTTTCATCCCGCGGTACTCGGGATCCACCATGATTTCGATGCCGTACAGCGTGTCTCCGTCGGGCTCGTGGTTGCGGATATAACCACCGTCGGCGATCTTCTTCCAATCGTGCCACGCCAGGTTCGGTTCGTAGTTGACGATCAAACTCGAAGCCGACGCGGCCAACTTGCCATCAATTTCGATGACCAACTGACCTTCGGGAAAAATGCTCAACTGACTTTCGATCTGGTCCCGCTTCCAGAGCGACATATCTGGAAAACAGCGGGCCTGCATTGCGATGAGTTCGTCGAAATCATCAATCGTCATCGGTCGAATGCGAACATCCCACGCATAATCACTGAGATCGACTGGTTCCATGCTGGTTGTTATTTCCGTATCAATTGACCCAGGTCAGCTGGATAAGGTACACGTTGAGTTGCATTCTCACGAATTCGGCGACTGTCGGGAAGTATGAATTCCCCCGATTTTCTTCGCCGAAGCGTACTTGATTCGAGACCATGATGTCCGACGAAAAAAAAGCAGTTGTGTTGGTGAGTGGCGGTTTGGATTCCGCGACGGTTTTAGCAATGGCGAAGGATGCAGGTTTTCGCTGTTACGCGTTGAGCTTCGATTACGGTCAACGTCATCGGTTTGAGTTAGAAGCGGCTCAGCGGGTGTGTGAGGCGTTGGGCGTCGAACGGCATGTGACGTTGGAACTCGATTTGCGGGCGTTCGGCGGGTCGGCACTCACGGCGGATATCGATGTGCCGAAAGACCGCACCGACGACGCGATGGCCGATGGCATTCCGATCACCTACGTTCCGGCTCGCAACACCGTTTTTCTCTCCCTCGCACTCGGATGGGCCGAGACGCTGGGAGCGACGGATTTGTTCATCGGCGTCAACGCGGTGGATTATAGCGGTTATCCCGATTGCCGCCCGGAGTTCATCGCCGCCTTCGAAGATCTCGCCAACCTCGCCACGAAAGCCGGCGTCGAAGGCCACGCGAAGTTCGACATCCACACCCCGCTAATCGACCTGACGAAAGCGGAAATCATCCGCCGCGGCATCGCTCTCGGCGTCGATTACGGTCTCACGCACAGTTGTTATGACCCCGACGAAACCGGCGCCCCTTGCGGACATTGCGATAGTTGCCAACTGCGAGCGAAAGGTTTCCTGGATGCGGGGTTTGATGATCCGGCAAGCTAAATTGTAGATCGGGTGAAATTCGATGGCGATGGATGCAATCTTGTTGGTTCGAGTTCATTCAAGAAAGGATCTCGGTGAGATCAATCACTGGCGATGTGATCTTCTTTCTGAGTTCGAGCCAAACGATTTCGAGATGCAAGGGCCATTACGTGTTCTCCCCTTTGACGAAATCGAATACCTCGCCGACCTCAATCCAGGATGGTGGCTCGACGTGGGAATCATGAAAACCTACTACGGCAAAGGTTATGAGCGTGGCGACATCGAGTACATCGTGACGATCGCGCGTTGGTTGGAGAACCGCATCCCCGGCAGCCAGGTTTGGTATGGGCACGATGCCACCGATGAGTCGATGAGGCTGTTTAACGAGCACGAACGAGAATCGATTTTGGAGTACTACCACGCAGTCGGTCATGAACCGTACCGCTACAAACGCGGTCAAGCTGAGTGGTAAGTGCCCCGCAGAATCCGTAGAAAACTCCTCGTGACCGCGGGAATGGGGATTCGGTATAATACATTGTCGGAAAATGTTGTGAACGGGCCATTCGCTGGACGAAACGTTTGATGAGTGCAGTGAGTCACTTCCGTGTAGGGATCGTTTTACGGAGCGGCTTGGTCGAGGAATTCTCGACGGAGCCAAGCGAACGGAGTTTTCAAGCATGCAATTCGACCGCAGTTTCTTTCCGCGCTCTTGGCGTGTCCGCACAGCCGGTGCGTTGGCATTGGCAGTGTCCACGATGACGATGGCCTCCGCGGCCGAACCGCCGTCCGCGAAGTTGGCGTTGTCGTTCAAGCCGACTCAGAAAGACATCGAGATCGATACGCCAACCGGCGACGATGTTGCGGATTGCCGTGTGAAAGTGGAGCGGAAAGGCAAACGCTCCGGCTGGGTGGTTTACGGTCCGCAAGGCCAGGTGCTCCGGCGGTTCATGGATACCGACGGCGATAACGTGGTCGATCAATGGCAATACTTCCATCAGGGTTTGGAAGTCTATCGCGATATCGACGCCAACAATAACAACAAAGTCGATCAGTCCCGTTGGCTCAATACCGCCGGCACACGGTGGGGGCTGGACACCAACGAAGACGGCCAAATCGATGAGTGGAAAATCCTCTCTGCCGAGGAAGCGGCCCGAATCGCCGTCACGGCCCTCATCGATGGTGACGCCACTCGCTTGCAAAGCGTGCTGATCACGCCAAGCGAACTGCAGCGTCTGGGCGTGCAGAAAAAACTGGCGGACGAGATTCTCAAGCTCGTCGCCAAACCGGCAGAAACTCTGCAAAAAATTCGATCGCGGAGTCAACTGATCTCGCCGCAAACTCAGTGGATGCGGTTTGACAGTGCCAATCCCGGTTTGATTCCCGCCGACGAAGACAAAGCCAATGAAGATTTGGTTGTCTATGAGAACGCCATGGGGATCGTTGAAGCTGGCGATCGCGCAGGACTGGTGCAAATCGGTGAGATGGTCCGTGTTGGGAATGTCTGGAAGCTCACGCAGGTTCCGGAACCGATCGAAGGTGACTCTGCCCAAGTCGCAGCAGGAGGCGTGTTGATGCAACCGTCGTCGGTCATCCCGGGTGGGGGAGCACCGATTGACGGCTACAACGAACGCACACGAGAACTGCTCGTGAAGTTGCAAGAGATCGATTCCCAAGCTCCTGCTCCGACGGAAGGAGCTAAAGCGGTTGCCGATTACAATCGCCGTCGGGCGGATGTGCTGGACCAACTCGTCGAAGCCGCCGACTCCCCGCAAGAGCGTGAGCAATGGCAACGACAGCTCGTGGATGGTTTGGCGGCAGCCGTGCAAACGGGGCAATTCAAGGAAGGTCTGGAGCGACTGCAAAAGATCAACAGTGGTCTTCAAAAGCAGAATGCATCCGATGAATTGATGGCCTACGTCGGGTATCGCACGTTGCTCTCTCGATACGCGATGGATTTGCAATCAGCGATCACCAACGAAGAGCAGCGAAGCGACGTGCAGAAGTGGTGGCTGGAGCAACTGCAGAACTTCGCCAAACGGTACCCGCAAGCCGAAGAAACTGCGGAAGCGATGTTGCAATTGGCCGTCTCGAATGAGTTCGCTGGCGATATCGAAGCGGCCAAGCAGTGGTACCAACGGACGGCGAGTCAGCACTCGAAGACCGATCCCGGTCAGCGTTCAGCCGGAGCATTGCGACGGTTGAACCTGGAAGGCAAACGACTGGAACTGAGCGGCAAAGGTTTGGCCGGTGGAACGGTCGATATCTCCAACTATCAGGGCAAGCCGGTCTTGGTGATTTTCTGGTCCACATGGGCGAAACTGGCTGAAGAAGATTTGCCGCAAATTCAGAGTCTCTATCAACAGTACCATCAACGAGGCTTCGAGGTGATCGGGGTGAATCTCGATGCCACCGCCGCTCCAGTTGCACCGTTCGTCAAAGCGAACAACATGCAATGGCCGCAAATTTTTGAAGCGGGTGGATTGGAAAGTCGCTTGGCCAAGGATTACGGCATCATTTCGCTCCCGACGATGTTCCTCGTCGACAAGCAAGGCGAAGTCGTCAGCCGAAACATCGGTGTCGATCAGCTCAAGAACGAAGTGCCGAAATTGTTGCTGCAATAGGTCCATTCGGTCAGCGATGCAAACCGACCCGGTGTGTCACGGCTCTGTGAGCCGGATACACACCGGGTACGTTGCTCAGTACGGCTCATAGTGCTGTGGCACATATTCCCTTTGATCGCCATCATAGTCACAGACAGGGTTTCGAGTGACGAAACGACGGAGTTGGTGGAAGCGGCCGATTTGGAGACTTGCAGAAGTCGCGACGCACACGGTGATCAAGCATCACCGTCGGTCCAGCAAGATTCTCTTCAGCGATACGACGCTCCGTGATGGCGAGCAAATGCCCGGAGCCACGCTCGATCCAGACGAAAAGCTCCAAATCGCTCTGGCATTGGAGAAGGCGGGAGTGCACTCACTCGATGCCGGTTTTCCTGCGTCGAGCGAAGCGGATCGGGAAGCGATTCGCAAGATGGTCGGCGTCGTCCGCGGTCCCGTGCTGACGGCGTTGTGCCGGACAATCCCCGAGGACATCGACGCAGCGGCGGAAGTTCTCGACGGTAATCCAGCCCACAAACGTGGCGTGAGCTTGTTCTGTGGCAGCAGTCCGCTGCATCGAGAACAGAAGTTGAACAAGTCGAAAACTGAGATCATTCAGTTAGTGACCGATGCCGTCGCCTATGCGGCAGAGAAGTTTCTGATTGTCTCGTTCGCTCCCGAGGACGCCAGCCGGACCGAACCAGAATTTCTTTGTGAGCTCTATAAAGAAGCAATCGATGCCGGTGCGACAACGGTCGGATTCCCAGATACCGTCGGCGTCATGACGCCTCAAAAAGTTCGCGAGACGCTCAGTCAGATTCGGGATGATGTGCCGAATTTTGACCAGGTTCTACTTGCGGTGCATTTCCACAATGATCTCGGATTGGCCGTCGCGAACACGCTGGCGGGCATCGAAGTCGGTGCGAATGTTGTGCAATGTACGGTCAACGGCATCGGCGAACGGGCGGGGAATGCGGCTCTCGAAGAAGTCGCGATGGCCTTGGCCATGAACGAGCCTGAATTCGGTTGCAGCATGGGAATCAAGACGGAACAACTGGTTCCGCTCTGCGAGCTGGTCGCGGAACTCACGGGCATTCCGCTACCGCCACATAAACCCATCGCCGGTGGGAATGTCTTCGCCACAGAAGCCGGGATTCATCAGGACGGCATTCTCAAGCACCCCGACACATACTTGCCATTCCGCCCGGAGAAAGTCGGAGCCGACGGTGTTCGGCTCGTTCTTGGTCGACACAGTGGACGCACCGCCGTCGCCCACGAATTGGAGCGGCTCGGTGTTGCCCATGACGAGAACACTGTTTCCAGTGTTCTCGACCGGATCAAGCAATTGCCCAAGACGACGAAAGTCACAGACGAACTTCTACGCGAACTGGCAACGTGGTAAACGCGATTCGGTTCGTCCGCTGCGTGACTATCGGCTCTTGAAGATTCTCTGAAGTTCGTCGAGCGATGTGACGCCTTCGGCGACCAACCGCAGACCTTCCGCTTGAATGTTCTGCATGCCCAGTTTCTTGGCGGCGGCTCGCACATGTTCCGGAGAAGGCTTCTTCGAGATCAGTTGCTTCATTTGATCGTTGATTTCGATCATCTCGAACAACCCAGTTTGCCCGTAGAATCCCAAGCCACCGCATTTTGGACACGGTTCGTATTCGTCGAAGTCTTCGTCCTCTTCGTGCGGCGGTTCGGGAGCGCGATAAAGACGCTTTGTTTCCGGCGGAAGACCAAGTTTCGCGAGCAACTTCGGATGCGGTCGGTACGCCTGTCGGCATTTGTCGCAGAGTTTGCGGATCAACTTCGGTGAGATGATCAGATCGATTTTCTCGTTGACCAACTCGGGATTCTCGAGCCATGCAATGAGCTGACACAATCCGTGAGCGGCGTCCTTGGCGGGCATTTCGGAAATCAACGCGAATTTTTCCGCCTGATTGACGATGTCTTTCGCCCCGGCCGCGTTTTCGATTGGACCGAGAAACAGAACATCGCAGTCAATTCGTTCCAGGCGAGTTGTCAGCGTATCGAGGTCGTCATCCTCACGATACGTCTGCGGAGTGATATTCGTGATGTCGCGGCCTTCCATATCCGCGATCGTGAAGACTGAGTAAATAAATGAATCGACAGAGCGGGCCACACCGACCGTCGTAGTCGTGATCCCGCCGCCAGGCGGTCCACAAACGACGATCAAGCCACGCCGGTTCGCGGACTTTTCGCGGATCTTGTCCCGCATTTCATTGCTGATGCCCAAGTCTCTTGGGGCATCGGAATCTTCTTTGACATTCCGAACACCAATCGTCAGGCGTTCGGCTCCACCTTGCACCGGTTCGGATGTGACGAGCAGTTCGTACTTGACTTCCTCAAGTTCCGCTTTCACGCCGCCCTTCTGCTTCTTGTTGCGGACATTGATATCCAAACCGGCCAGCAATTTTACCATCTGGGTGATGGCGTTGGCTTGTTGTTTGGGCAACCGTCCGCCAGGGAACGCCACGCCATCGATGTACAGAATCACCTGGGCTCGCGGACCTTTCGGTTCGATTCGCACGCGATTGGCACGACGCATCAGTGCATCGGTCACCAATTCTTTGGCGGGTATCAGACCGGCGTGCGTGAGGCGACGGTTTTCCTCCAAATCGACGGGAGCGTCGTTCATCGCCCCTTGGAAGAGGACATACTCAATTTCTTCCTCTTCATCATCGTAATCATCGTCGTAGTCACGTCGCCGTGCCATTTCGCACCGTCTCCTCTGATTGTTTCAACCCGCCCGCGTTTTCGATCCAGCCAACGTCAAACTGGCCAACCCATTCGATTCGCTAAAGAATCTACCTTGCCCATCGCCAATGCGAAACAGATTCGCAATTTTTTTTCAATTGGCCGTAATCCACCTGTCTGATGCAGTTTCCCACATTGGCACGGCGTTGCCAACGGTTCTCGCGGAAAATCTTGTCCGTGAGAGAACTGGTCAGCGGTCGCGAAATACGATATCCTGGCCGGATGCGCTGCCGTGTGAACCGGGGATCGTGATCGTTAGGTACGGTTGACCTTTCCCCATCGGCAGACACAATACGGGCGAGACGAGACACCCTGATTCGTCCCGTTTAAACCAACCACGTGCAGTAAAAGTGCTGCATTCGAACATCGACGACAATCCGCAACTGGCAGGGAGCCACTGTGACGCTGAGTGAGCTTTTGGAAGGCAAGTTTCGAGCCGATTTGCGTTTTCGTGGGGCGGCTTATTTGGAGGCCGAACGAGTCTCGCTGGTCCGAGTCACCCCCGAACAAGTCTTCGGAGTGGTCCGCGACAGCGGTGAGGAAAACCAAACGCAATTAAGCCGGGTCGAAGGCGATTTGAAGATGTATTGCACCTGCGATGCATTTCAAAGATCCGGTGCGTGCAAGCACCTTTGGGCGACCGTTCTGTGTGTCGAACAGGGGAACTTGCTCACGGGACCGGCTCGTCCTGGGAATTGCCCCCCGTTCGTTGCGGAACTCGAACCTGATCTCTTTGAAGATGACTGGGACGAGGAAGAAGACGACGGCGACGTGTTCCAACCGCCGGCCGCTCCCCGAACCAATGGGACCAAAACTACGCAATCGACGGCGGTCGAGACCAAACCGCGTTTACGTCCATGGGAAAGCCGATTGCAGGATCTCCGTAAGGACATGCGTTCCAGCGAACCGCCTGCGCCGTCGGCCGGACGCGAACGCGAGATTTTCTACGAAATCGACATCGAGGAAAGTCGCAACGTCGGGCAACTCGTCGTCCAAACCTCGCAACGGCAACGCCGGGCCAACGGACAATGGGGCAAGCTGAAACCGCTCAAATTGCGTCCTGGCAAACTCGATGAAGTCGAACACGAAGACGACAGCAAGATTCTGGCCTATCTCACCGGGGGAACTCCAGAGCGGTCGAATTGGTACGCACAGCAAGCCGAAGTGCAATCCACGACGTTCCGTTACCGCATTCCGTTTGCGTTATGCGAGTTGATTCTGCCATTGATGTGCCGAACCGGTCGCGTTCGCTTCATGAATTCGGAAGAAAGCGAGCAAACGCCCCTTTCCTGGGACGAGGGTTCACCTTGGGACCTGACGCTCCACGTCAGCCACGATGGTGACGAAGGTGAGTGGAGCGTCGATGGATTACTGCGTCGCGATGACGAATCGATCGAACTGTCGGAAACGGAATTGCTGGTTCCCGGCGGTTTGGTGCTGACGAACACACATATTGCCCGGTTGCAAGACTTCGATGCGTTCAATTGGGTCAACCTGTTCAATGGCGATTCACGGTTGACGGCTCCCGAGGGTGAAGAACACGACTTGGTCGATCAACTCCTCGATATGCCCACGCTGCCTCGGTTAGATCTGCCGAAGGAATTGGACCTTGAGGAAATCACTTGCGATCCCGTTCCGTATTTGACGATCCGCTCGCCACGCGGCAAACGCTGGCATTGGGAACGATTGCAAGGCGATGTCCGTTTCGACTACCTCGGAACACAGGTGTCGGCATCGAGCACGCAATGGGCCATTGTCCAGCGTGAGCAAGGCCGTTGTATCTTGCGAAATCGGGAAGCCGAGGAAACCGCCTGGACACAACTGCAAGAGAACGGCTTCCGGCGACTGCTCGACCAACGTCGGAGTGGTTTTGATGTGGAAATCGCCGCTCGTTCGTTGGGGCCGGCGGTGCGGACGATGATCGAGCAAGGTTGGATCATCAAAGCCGACGGTCAAGAAGTTCGTCAACCTGGCAAAGTCCAATTCCGTGTGGAGTCTGGAATCGACTGGTTCGAGTTGCATGCGAAAGTCGATTTCGGTGGCGGCAGCGTATCGTTTCCGGAATTGCTCTCAGCGTTGTCTCGCGGCGACACCACGATTCGCCTCGATGACGGCTCGTGGGGGATTCTACCGGAAGAATGGCAGCGACAATTCGGATTGCTGTCTGGTTTGGGCATCCCCGAAGACGAACACGTTCGGTTTTCCCACAATCAAGTCGCATTGTTGGATGCACTGCTTGGCTCGCAGGAACTTGTTGAACGCGACGAGCAATTCGAAGAACTACGCACCCGATTCCGGGAATTCGGCGGGGTTCAGGAAGACAAGGAACCGACCGGCTTCAAAGGGGAATTGCGGGGTTATCAGCGGGAAGGGCTCGGTTGGCTCTCGTTCCTTCAAGACTTCCGGCTCGGCGGTTGTTTGGCCGACGACATGGGCTTGGGGAAAACGATTCAAGTGTTGGCCCTGTTGATGCGTCGCCGTCAAAATCGTGACAAACGACTGCCATCGCTGATTGTCGTGCCGAAATCTTTGTTGTTCAACTGGCATCAGGAGTCCACACGATTTACCCCCGAACAAGCCGTTCTGGATTACTCCGGTTTGGACCGCGAGGCACTTCGCGAAAAGTTCGATGAATACGACATCATTCTTACAACCTACGGCACGCTTCGCCGGGACATCGTGAATCTGAAGGACGTGCAATTTGACTACGTGATTCTCGACGAAGCCCAAACCATCAAGAATCCCTCGTCGCAAATTGCGAAGGCATCGCGGTTGTTGCGTGCGAATCATCGCGTGGCTCTCAGTGGGACTCCCATCGAGAACCACCTGGGCGATTTGTGGTCGATTTTCGAATTCCTCAACCCAGGGATGTTGGGACGAAGCTCGATTTTCAAGAGCTACACGACCGACACCAAGGACGAGAATTCCCGTCAGTTGCTCACCTCGGGTCTGCGGCCATTCATTCTCCGCAGAACCAAATCGCAAGTGGCGGGCGAATTGCCGGAGAAAGTCGAACAAACTCTGTACTGCGATATGGGGACCGATCAACGTCGTCTGTACGACGAATTGCGGGATCACTACCGCAGTTCGCTGTTGGGCATGGTCGAAAAGCAGGGTTTGGGCAAATCGAAAATGCACGTGCTCGAAGCCCTCTTGCGACTCCGTCAGGCCGCGTGCCATCCGGGTTTGTTGCGGGAAGACTCGAAAGCCGAGCAAGGTGCGAAGCTGGAAGTGCTCGTTCCACACCTGGAAGAGTTGATTCAAGAAGGCCACAAATCGTTGGTGTTCTCGCAGTTCACGAGCATGCTCAGCATCGTTCGCGATCACCTCGACGAAGCCGGCCTGAAGTACGAATATCTCGACGGTCAAACTCGTGACCGGGCCGAGCGTGTGGAATCGTTCCAGAACGATCCTGAGAAGGGGATCTTCCTGATCAGTCTGAAAGCCGGTGGATTGGGTTTGAACCTGACCGCTGCGGACTACGTGTTCCTGCTGGACCCATGGTGGAACCCCGCTGTCGAGGCTCAAGCAATTGA
This sequence comes from Thalassoroseus pseudoceratinae, assembly GCF_011634775.1. NCBI lineage: Bacteria > Pseudomonadati > Planctomycetota > Planctomycetia > Planctomycetales > Planctomycetaceae > Thalassoroseus > Thalassoroseus pseudoceratinae. The sequence continues at coordinate 1,151,539 of NZ_JAALXT010000002.1, read as the reverse complement.
CCGGGCGCACCGGGTGGGTCAGACGCGTCAGGTGTTCGCGTACCGATTGATTTGTCGCGGGACAGTGGAAGAGAAAATCGCCGAACTACAGAAGAAAAAGCGAGGGTTGGCCGAAGCGATTCTCGAAGCCGATAACAACCTGCTTCGGGATCTCTCGACCGATGACCTCGAACTGCTGCTTTCGTAATTCGCGGCGGTGTGTCACGACTCTGCGGGCTTGAAGGATCAAAATCCTTCGAAAAACCGGGTTCTCAGAGGCGTGACACGAGTTTTGCGCGGGAAGTTTCCGGCAAACTTCCGAACACGCTTGCAGTCCACTGAGCGTAATGGGATCATCAGTCCGAAAATTCAGACGCCAGCAGGTGAAGCGGCGTCTTTCCGGGACAGGATGGTGCCCAAAGCCAGAGATTGTGGGAATGTCAAGCCGGCTGATTGAGGATCAAAAATCCTTCGAAAAACTGTGTCAACAGATTGCCGAAGAAGGCCAAGTCGCCTTCGATACGGAATTCGTCTCCGAATACAGCTACCGACCAGAGTTGTGTCTGCTTCAATTCGCGACTCGGAATGAGTCGGCTGCGGTCGACCCTTTTCGAGTTGACGATCTGCAGTGTTGGTGGAACCTCATGGCCGACGACAACGTACAAGTTGTCGTTCATGGTGGCCAAGCGGAAATTCGATTCTGCCTAGAGTTGGGCGGTGTCCGACCGTCGAATTTGGTCGATGTCCAGCTCGCCGAAGGTCTTCGTAGTCGCAGCTATCCCCTGGCGTACAATACACTTGTGTCACGGGTGCTCAAGCAGAAAGTTCATGGTAAGGAAACGCGAACTGATTGGCGACGACGGCCGTTGTCCGATCGGCAAATCACCTATGCCCTTGAAGATGTGAATTACGTACTCGGTGTTTGGCGGAAGCAGGAAGCTTGGCTGAAACGCAATCACCGCCTTTCTTGGGCCAATGCCGAGTTCGAGCGAATGGTGACGGAGTTGGCCGACGACTGCGAACGGCCGCCCTGGGATCGCATCAATGGTTTGCATCGGCTCACTCGACGTGAGCTGGCCGTGCTCCATGCGCTGGCTGAGTGGCGAGATGCCGACGCCTGCGAGCGAAATCGGCCGGTTCGACGAATCCTACGTGACGACCTTCTCGTGGAAATGGCACGTCGCCAACCCAAGAACGAGAAAGAGATGTTGGCCACCCGGGACATGAATCGTGGTGAATACCGCCGGAGCTTCCCGGCTATGATCCAGGCGATTCAAGCCGGTCTGGCCGTTCCCGACAGTGAACTCCCCCCCGTGGTCAAACGCACGGACTCTGACAACAACCCCGATGAACAAGTCATCGGACAACTTCTGGGAATTGCCCTGGCGAATCGGTGTGCGGAGATGAATGTCGCGCGATCACTCGTCGGCACATCCGCCGATCTTCGTCACTTGGTTCGCTGGCATGTCTACAACGATCGCCAAGGCGACCCGCCCAAATTGACGCTCGGTTGGCGGGCGGAGGTCTGTGGTGAATTGCTGGAAGACGTCCTCGATGGCAAAATCTCGCTGCGAGTCGCCGACGTCAATTCGGATCATCCGCTGATCTTCGAACGAGTCGAGGACGACCGTTAAGCGGCCTGAAGTCGTTTCTATCGGCTTGCCTCCGCGATTCGACACCGTATGATTCGCAGAGAAACTTGGTTTCCGAACCGAATCCCGAAAAGGTTGGAAAACGCGAATGTCTAAACCTGAATTGCCCCCTGGTGAAGAGAAGCCGCAACGTCCGCCCCGTGATGGTGGAAAGCCGTCGGACAAACAGCCACCGACGAATTTGCTGTGGTATCTCGTCATCGGTGCAATCCTGCTCGCCGGCTGCATGGTTTGGCTGGGCACGCAGTCGCGTGGGAAGGTCATTTCCCTGGGGGAATTTGAACGAGGACTTGAAAAAGGGGAAGGCGAAGAAGCCCCTCGATTCAACAAGAACAACGTCTTCAATCTGAAGATCGGCTCCAAAGACATTACGTTTCAAGATCAGCCCGTTGAAGACATCACGGAAGAGGAGTTGGAGAAAGGGGATTTCTCCGCCCCCGACGATGATGTCACAACCTACCGCATTCCAGCTTTTGAAATTGGCGATGTCAAGAAAAATGATCTCACTCGGAAGCTCAACGAAAAAGGCATCGAGTGGGGGTTCGTCAGTGGCCCCTCGGAATGGTACCAAGTGGCATATTTGCTGCTGATTCCGATGATGTTCTTGGTGTTCTTCATCATTCTCTTTCGGCGGATGAACGGGCCGGGCTCGGCGTTGTCGTTTGGTCGTAGTCGCGGACGCATGCACGCGCAAGAAGACATCACGATCACATTCGACGATGTGGCTGGCATTGAGGAAGCCGTCGACGAATTGCGGGAAGTCGTGGAGTTTCTTCGCACACCTGGCAAGTATCAGGCACTTGGTGGTCGTATTCCCCGTGGTGTGCTGCTCGTCGGTCCGCCGGGAACCGGGAAGACTCTGCTGGCCAAAGCGGTTGCCGGGGAAGCCGGTGTGCCGTTTTATAGTTTGTCCGGTTCGGACTTCGTCGAGATGTACGTTGGCGTGGGTGCCGCCCGTGTCCGGGATATGTTCCAACAAGCCGGTGCGAAATCCCCGGCCATCATCTTCATCGACGAGTTGGATGCCCTCGGCAAAACTCGCGGGAGCGGCTTGCCAGGCGGACACGATGAACGCGAGCAAACGCTCAACGCACTTCTTGTCGAAATGGATGGTTTCTCGTCCGACCAAAGCGTAATCGTCATGGGAGCCACCAACCGCCCCGAGACACTCGACCCGGCGTTGCTGCGACCGGGCCGTTTCGATCGTCACGTGCTTGTGGACCGTCCGGACGTACGCGGACGGGAAGCAATTCTCAAAGTCCATGCCGCTAAAATTAAGATGGACGACACTGTCGATTTGGCTCGGATCGCCCGGATCACTGGGGGATTTGTAGGAGCCGATTTGGCGAACCTCGTCAACGAAGCGGCCTTGCTCGCGGCTCGATCCAACAAAGCCAAAGTGACTCAAGTGGAATTCGAAGAGGGCATCGAACGGGTGGTCGCCGGCTTGGAGAAGCAGACACGCATCATTCACGAGGAAGAAAAGCTTCGCGTTTCCTACCATGAATGCGGTCACGCCTTGGTTGCGTGCAGTTTGCCTCACACCGATCCGGTTCACAAAATTTCGATCATTCCGCGTGGGATGGGTCTGGGTTACACCCTGCACTTCCCGGAAGAAGAACGCCAACTCAACACGCGAACCGAATTGTACAACCGAATCTGCGGTCTCTTGGGCGGCATCGCGGCGGAACAGATTGTGTTTAACGATTCCTCAACCGGTGGCCAAAACGATTTGCAACGAGCCACGAGCATTGCCCGACGCATGGTGACCGAGTTCGGCATGAGTCCGAAACTGGGGCGAATGTTCTACAGCGAAAATGCCCGATCGCAGTACTTGGGTGCTCAATCGGGGCCTGGTGAAGTTTTGCATGCTGAGCAAACGATTCGAGAAATTGACATGGAAGTCAAAGCGATTCTCGATGACGCCTTCAACACTTCGCTGGAAATTCTGACCGATCGCCGAGACGCATTAGAACACATGACGCGGGAATTGCTCGAACACGAAACCATGGATGCAACGCAATTGAAGGCGATTCTCGACGAGCACAAAACCAGCCCGCAGATCAGTCCCGGCACCAACAAATCGGACGCTGATGACGCGAACCGGAATTCATCGTCAACCGATTCCGAAAGTGATTCACCGTCCGAAACAGGTTGATCAATCGAGAATCCGCACTCGATGGCCGGAAATTTCGAGAAGGCCTTCGGCGTAGAGTCGAATGGCTTCGGGGAACGCTTTGCATTCGGCGTCAAAGACGCGTGCGGCTAGGCTGTCGGGTGTGTCATCATCGAGCACGGCCACCGGTCGCTGCAAAATGATGGGGCCATGATCGTACTGGTCATCCGCAAAATGTACGGTGCACCCCGAAATCTTCACGCCCCGTTCCAGTGCCGCATCGTGGACATGATGCCCGTAGAAACCGGGACCGCTGAATGCAGGAATGAGCGACGGATGAATGTTCAACACCCGCCAGCGGAAGTCCTCGGGAATCGTGACTCGCGACAAATAGCCACCGAGAATGACAAGGTCCACATCTGATGTACGAAGCGACGCAAACAACGCGTCGCTCATGGATTCGCTCGAATCGAATTCCTTCCGTGCGATGACGTCAGTTGGAATTCCCGCTGCATTGGCCCGTTCGATGCCACGACAGTCAGCTCGGCTGGCCAAAACGCTGACCACTTCTGCTTCGAGCGCACCGGATTCGATGTGTTGCAGCAAATTGAGCAACGTTGTGCCGCCCCCGGAAATGAGAACGCCCAAACGAATCGGACGATTCATCGGCTCGGGAACGGGACGTACGACCGGATCGGTTGGCATGGTCATCAGGGAGTGTGCTCTTGGAAAGGATGAGGCAAACTCGCCTGATGATAAGAATATTGAGCCATTACGCCAACACCGTTAGTTGCTCAGGAATGCATCGTTTCCGGCTGCCAGATTACGGCCGCCGTCTTTTCCGCAGTGAGCTTGCCGTAAATGTTGGTCGCAGTCCGCCCCGCAACGAAAATTGAGATTCCCAGTCCAACAAACGCCACGATCTTCATCCAAACGGGAACTCCACCGCGTTCGGTCAGATCGGATTGGAAACTCAACCAGAGCAGCACGGCAGCCAAAATTGGCAGCCCCATAACGGTCATTGATTGGGCGAAGATAATGAGATTTACCGGTCTTTGCCCGGTCAGCTGAACATACAATGCGATGTTCATCCCACAGATCAAAGCCAAGACGGTCAAAAGTTTCGGACCTTTCAGGTCAATCGATCCTCCCCAACCGAGGCCGTCAGACATCATACAGCCACCAATCATGGCGTTCACCAAAAACGAGCTGAACGCACCGGCGAAAATTCCGAGACAGAACAAACCTGTGGCGAACGAACCGAACAACGGCTTCAACGCCAACGCGACATCGGCGACGGACTTCAGGGTAATTGGACCAGTTTCCGGCTTATTAAACACCGCTGCTGCCGTTGTCATCACCATCAAGGTGATGAAACCCAGGGTACAAATCCCGACAGTCGAGTCGATCAGCCCCGGTTTCAAATCGTCACGCGTCCAGCCTTTCTCGCGAACGAGGTACGACTGGTAAAACGCTCCCGCAACAGAAAACGTGGTGCCGAACAACGCCAGCAACGCGGTCAGACTTTCCGAGCTTCCACCATCCTCGGACGGACTTGGAAGTGATGGTTTGAAACCAGCGAACAGTGCGGAGATGTCGGGTTTTGCAATCACCAAGTTGGCGGCGAAGCCCACGATCATCAAGCCGATCAGTAGTTTCATCAGGCGTTCAATCGGTTTGTACAGCCGATCGGAACCGAACAACGCCACGATTGCGAACACGTTCAAGTTCACAATGACAACCGCCGGAACCCAGGTCGCCCCGTCTTCGAAGAACGGCTCCAACGCGGCCAGCACTCCTAAGTTGTTGCTGAACTGAAAGCAGGCCACGATCAGAAAGATGGTTGTTCCAGCCAGCAGTGCCAACCAACGACCGGCACGACGGGCCATCTCTTCACATAGGGTGTGGTCAAACAACACGCCCAACCGGGCCGACAATGCCGTCATTCCCAACATCAAACTGACGGCAACCAACAGGACCCAACTCATGGAGTACCCGTATTGTTGCCCGATTTTCGATGCACTCAGGATACTCCCCGGACCAAGCACAACCGACGCCGTAATGATCGCAGGACCAAGACTTCCCCAAAACCCGTAACGTTTGGACTTGGGGGCCTGTAAATTCGATTCGTTATCCATGAAAACCTTTTGTGTCTGAAGAGCAAGAGCCGCTTTGGCACGATAACGGGACAACGCCCGTGTCGCAACACTGAGTATTGATATGAATCAATCTCGAAGGTCGTCAGGTGAACGGGTTAATCCGGTTGTAGGTGTTGGTACATCCTCGACTAAGATAGTCATGAACACGTAGTGAAAACCCGATGTTATGTTTAGGCACACCGAAGTGTGAAAAATTCTCAATTTTCATGTTCTCTACTCAAGTGCCGCTGACTTCGCATCGGGTGTTGAGACCTTTGCCATGCCTTTATCCAGTATTGAAGAATATTCCGAAAACATCAGTCGGGCTGCTGTTCGCGCATTAGACGTGCTTGACCGACTCGAGACCCGCACCGGTGCCGTTTACGAGCAGCAGCGGAGCCACACGCGTTCCTGTTACCGGGGCATCATTCGAATCCGCGAAGCAATCAACACCGACGACATCACGGATTTCGATGAACTCGAGGAATGCATGGTCTGGGGCCGTTCAGTCTCCCAGAGCGGTTTATCGTTCATCTACCCGGAACAACGGCAGTGGCAATCGATCTTTGTGGGCATCGAAGTTCCCGGACGCGGGCCGACTTGGATGCGAGCGGAAACGGTTCGTTGCCGCCAAGTGACCGACGAAGATTTTTGGGAATATGGCGTGCGGTTTCTGGGACGGGCGAACTTTGATTAATCGAGTCTTGCCGCGCGATTGCCGTCAATTAGAATGACCGATGTGCGTTCCCATCGAACGTTCCACAGTGAAATTGTGCAGATACGGGTTTGGTGCGTGTCTTTATTGTTTGAGCTTGGCGGTCCATGTCGGCAAATCTGGCAATTTTACAGCAGAATCTCGATCAGATTTCCGGACGAATTGAAGCCGCCTGCCACCGATCTGGACGTGATCGAAGCGATGTCCAAGTGATCGCGGTGACAAAGTATGCTCGCACCGAATGGGTCCGAGAATTAATTCGGCTCGGCTGGACGACACTCGGAGAAGCCAGACCGCAGCAACTCGTCCAACGAGCGGAGGAGTTCCGCGACGATTCCGATCTACCTGACGTGCATTGGCATCTCATTGGGCATTTGCAACGGAACAAAGTCCGACCGGTTTTGCCGATTGTCGAGGTGATTCACTCCGTCGATTCCTTGCGTCTATTAGACCGCATCGAATTCATGGCGGACGAACTTCAAACCCGGCCGAAAGTCCTGTTGGAAATCAACATCGCTGAAGACTCCGCGAAAGATGGGTTTTCCGTCGACGCGCTTATTGACGAATGGCCCAAGTTGGTCGAACGATCGTCGTGGCAGCTCGACGGCTTGATGACGATGGCCCCACACACTGACGACGAAACGCAAATTCGCAAGACATTCGCCGCGTTGCGAACCCTTCGAGATCGGCTCCGTGAGCAAACGCCCGACGAACCTATCCTCCACGAACTTTCGATGGGGATGAGCGGAGACTTTGAAATCGCCATCGAAGAAGGTGCTACGATGATTCGGATCGGCAGCGCACTCTACGAAGGTCTCGATCGCTAACGGCCACCGCCGATGCACATACAAACACACCGGAACCCCTCCGGATTCGGGTTGCCGAAAATTACCATTTCTGCAAAACTTTCGCGCGAATACATTCAAGATATTCTGATGTTCGACAAGTCTGTCAGTTCCTGACTCGCCGATGGGCATCACCAGGAACCAATCCAGCGAAATATGGCAATCAGCTAGCGTTTCAACGCATGACCGAGGTTCACACAACTCATTCGCCGCAAACGGATGTCGTCAGCCGAGACTCTCGGACCGTGATTCGCTGGACGTTGACGCCCGACTTTGAGTTTCTGACAAACCGAAATGGCCAACTGCCGATTGACGAATGGCTCCACGCTTCAACGACCGAAGTGGTGAAATCCGGTGAGCATCGCGTGGTGTATCGGTTGCAACTCGAGTCTGGCGAATACTTTCTGAAACATTTTCGTGTGCCGGATTTGCAAACATTTGGCCAGAATGTGATTCGTCCTTCCCGAGCGAAGCTGGAATGGCGAGCGGCACAGCGTGTCAAAGAGACCGGGATTCCCACGATCGACTGCGTAGCCGTCGGTGAGCGGCGTGTAGGTGGGTTCGTTTTGGATAACTTCCTGCTCAGCAAAGCCATTCCCGATGTCATTCCGTTGGATGAGGTCCTGAGCGATATTCTGCCCACGTACAATTCCCACCGGGAAGCCCAACTCCGGCAACTGATCACACGAGAAGCCGGCGAGGTCCTCGGCAGACTTCACCGCAATAGCCTGTATCATCCCGACTTACATCCCGGTAACGTTCTGATATCCAGTGCCGACCTGCAAGCGTTTGAATCCGGGACCGATACGGTTCGGATGTGGTTGATCGACCTGCATTCCGTCCAATACCGTCGTCGGCCATCGGCACAAATGGCATGTCGCGATTTGGCATTATGGCACAATTTCTTTGCCCGCCGATGTTCGCGTGCGGAGCGATCCCGTTTCTTCCGGGCCTACACCGAGGAATACCCCAGACACCAATTCACCGCGACGGAACTCAGTCGTCGATGCACAACCGAATTGCGTCATGCCGATCGGCATGGAGATCGAAAGTGGCACCGAGCCAATAGCCGTCAATTGATCGCCGATCGCTGGGGATTATTCTGCCGGGGCATCGCTCGGTTGGGAATTGACTGGTTGAAAGCCTTTCGGAGCCAGCCGACATCGAACGCAAATCCTGTCAGCGAGTCTTTAGCTCCCGAATTGATCTCCTGGCCGATGACGCCGTCCGAACGACGACCGAAACACTCCGCCGCCCATGCCTGGCGAATGGGGCACGCCCTGCTCCGACGCAACTTGCCAACCATTGAACCATGGGCCGTCTACGAACCCAAACTCCGTGGTCAAAAAGCGTACCTGCTGTTAGCTCCCCAATCGTCTTTCCGACCACTACCGGACGTCTTGGATTCCACAAACCAATCGGCCGACATCGAATCAATCGCTTCCCTGATCGGGAGGGAATTGGACCGATTGCATCATTGCGGATTCTATTACCGTGAATGGGACGGCTCGAATGTGTTGATCGACCAGGAATCCATGAAGCTGGCGTGGTCGCATACGCATCGATTACGACAGCGGCGACGTTCACTCAGTATCCGGCAACGCGTGAAGCGTCTTCAAGAAATTTTGCCGGCCTTCGCCGATCGACCACGGTTTCAGGAACATTTTCTGCGAAGTTATACTCACCGTTTGACAGATTCGCAGCAAAAGCAACTCCGCCAAGAGTTACCGTTGGGCCGCTCTGGATCTGCCGTGTCCGCTGAGTGCCCCCCCACTTTCTTGCGAGCGGCCTAATGGCGGTGACTCAGACGACCCAACCAAGCCGCGTTTGGCGCGTCGTGCTGCCGATGGTGTGGCTATTGATCGGCTGCCAAGCGACACAACTTCAATCCGTCGGCCCGCCGAGTCGTCACTCGGTCCGGTCGGATCACTTGTTGGTCCTCAGCAACTTCAAATTGCCGCCGGAACATGAATTAATCGTGGACCTCGAACAAATGCGGGACCACATCACATCCGAATTGCAATTGCCACCGCAACGGCGTGAAGTGGTTGTCTACCTTTTCAGTGGACAACTCGAATACACTCAATACTTGAACCGCACGTATCCCGGACTTCCGCAGCGACGGGCCTACTTCGTCGGCACGCCCACGGAACTTGCGGTCTTCACTTTCTGGGGCAAACGCATTCAGGAAGACTTGCGACATGAATACACGCACGGCGTGCTGCACGCGAGTTTGGGGCATGTGCCGCTGTGGATCGATGAAGGATTGGCTGAGTATTTCGAAGTCAAAGGGAACATGAATTCCCGCACCGTCGCGTCACTGAATCGGCAATTGGCGGACGGCTGGCGACCGGATATCCGTGCATTGGAATCGCTAACCGAATTTTCCGCGATGCAACAACCGCACTATGAAGAGGCCTGGGCCTGGGTCCATTTCTGCATGCATTCGTCACCGGAAACCAGAGAGGCCCTACTCGCATATTTGGCGGACCTGCAGAGCGGTAACGTTGCGAAACCACTGAGTGATCGATTGGCGGAAGCCGTCCCTCATTTCGAAGACCGTTTGCTGGTCTATCTCTCCGCATTGCCGAAGTCGTAACACGAAAAAAGCCCGCCGCACACATTGGTGCGACGGACTTCGCGGAATGTCCAGCGGTTAAAGACAGGATCGAACCTGTCGGGGCAATTCCCCAAGCAAACGATTATTGTAGCACAACGAATCGTGATTTGCTTCCGCTGCGGACCAGCATCAGAATCCCATCTTCGAGATTCGCATCCTTCATGGCCGCGTCGAAGTCGTCCTTGGTACGAATCCGTTGATTGCCGACTTTCATGATGACGTCGCCGACATCAATCCCGACTTCACCCGCCGGGCTGTCTTCGTTCACCGATGACACAACCACACCTTCCGTGCGATCCAACCCAAGTTGCCGAGCAACGGCTGGGGTAACATCTTGGACGCTCAAGCCAACTTCTTCGTAGTCTTGAGCATCTTCCTTGGACGACCGTTGACTCAACGTTTCGCGAGAATAGTCCTCAGGCATTTCCTGAGCCGCAACTGTCAAGGTTTGAAGTTCACCATCTCGCAGCACAACGAGCGGGTATTTCTTGCCCAACTCGAGCCGTTCAACGGCGTCTTGCAGACCACTCGGCCCACGAACATCTTTCCCGTTGAGTTTCAGGATAAGGTCACCGGGTTCGACTCCTGCATCATCTGCGGGAGAGTCTTTGAAGACCTGACCAACCAAAGCTCCTTTGCCGAGTTCAACGCCCAATTGCTTGGCGATTGGGCTGCTGACTTCTTGAATCGTGACACCAAGATACGCCCGATCGACTTCGCCTTTGTCAATCAATTGCATTGCGACCCACTTCGCCATATTGATTGGGATCGCAAAGCCAATGCCGTCGTATCCGCCACTCTTAGAAGAAATCGCGGTGTTGATTCCGATGACTTCTCCATCCAAGTTCACCAGCGGTCCTCCGCTGTTCCCTGGATTGATTGCGGCATCGGTTTGCAGGTAATTTTCCCGCTCATTGATGCCAGGCACACGGCCTTTCGCACTGATGATGCCTTGTGTCACAGTGGTGGCCAAACCGAACGGACTTCCCACGGCCAGCACCCAGTCTGCCACTTGGACGTCGTTGCTGTCGCCCATCGGCAGAACATCGAGTGACCCCTTCGGGACATCGATTCGCACAACGGCGACGTCGGTCCGTGGATCGGTTCGCACATCGGTCGCGATGTATTCCCGACCATCGGAGAATCGCACTTTGACTTCATCCGCATCCTGCACCACGTGATTGTTGGTGAGAATGATGCCGTCCGCATCGATCACAAACCCGGAGCCCATGCCTTTTCGCTCGGGTGCTCGACGTTGTCCTTGCAATCCTCGCTGCTGTTCAAAGAACCGACGCAACTGCGGATCACGTTGGAAAAACTCTTTGAAAGGGCTGTCCTCACCAAACGGCGATGATCGCAACTGAGCTTCTTCCATGACCTTCGGCTTCGACGTTGTTTCAATTGAAACAACCGCCGGAGTGGCTTGTTTAGCCACGCTGCGGAACGCCGTCGAAAGGTCCCGTGCTTGCCGAATCGCTTGTTGATCCGCTGGCTTTCGGTCGGCTAAACCAACCGCCGCCCCCACAAGCAACATGCTTCCCGTCAATGCAACCAGCCAATGCCGTGTCGCTTGAAATACTTTCATACTACTTCCCTTCCGTTGAGAACCAAAAAGACGCGAGACCGCGTCTGAAATGAAGTGAAACCTACCCTCTGTACGAGATTCGACGGTCAATTGTTGGAGAGGAGCCAAAAAACAGAAATTTTTTGTGAGTTTCCTTTTTTCAAGCACACGTCCTTGACGATACTCCTCACGACGAGTAACTTCTGAGACTGAATCTCAGTTTCACTCGAATGCGTTACATGAACGGTCGCTTGAATAGTCCTGTTACCGGGGCTTCGATCGAGAGAAGCAACGTCATCGGCTGCGGATTGAAACCGTTCCTCCCCGCAATTTCGCAGCCGGTGACGCTTTTCGAATGATTTCAGCAGTGTGAGGTTCGCGAGAACAAACTGGCCAACGATGCATTGCCCATCGATTGGCTCTCTCAATGATCACCCGACAGTCAGGAAGTGCATTTCCTGGCTTGTGCAATTGCGAAGGCCCATTGGTCATGATGACGAAATCCTTGGAAACCGCGGAAAATGCATTCGAGAACGGCGAATTGGAAGTCGCTTTGCATTCAGCCAAGAACTACTTGAAACAATCCCCGGAGTGTGGCTACGGGTGGGAATTGCTTGGTCTGATCCAAGGCACACGAGGTCGCTTCGCAATCGCGGTTTCGGCACTGGAACGTGCATCGCTGTTTGTGCCGCTTCGCCCCCTTGCACGTGTCTGTCTTGGTTATGGATATGGCAAAATCGGGCGTACAGAGCTTTCACGCGATCTTCTTTGCGATCTGATCGACAACTCGCAAATGACGATCGATATGCTCTTGCAGATTGCGTCCGCTCTGGATGCGATCGATCAACCCGGTGACGCCATGCGGGCCTGTCGTGTGGCGACCGAACGAGATCCCTTGAATGCTCAATCCTATTACGACATGGGACACTATGCGGCTCGGTGTGGTTACCCAATTCACCTGATTGAAGGCCTGGCTCGCAAAGCGATTTCGCTGGACCCGGAAAATGTCTGCTACCGAATCGGCGTTGCGGGAATGCTCATCAAGCAGGACCGCCATGACGAAGCCTATGGGTTCGTTTCTGAACTCTCGCTTGAGCAGATTCAGGAGATCACCTGTGAGTGCTGTCTCCGCAAGGTCGTCAAACTCTACGAAACCCAGCACGATTACCGACGGGTTGTGCTGTGTCAGCAACGACTCTTGGATCTCGAATTGAGCAAATAGGTCGAGGTGTTTCTCGGCCTAGTTGCAACTTCGACTTTCCTCTGCACATCAACGACCCAGTGACGGTCTAGAGCGGCGAACTTGCCATGAGCGTCTTCACACTGCACGTCCAAATTTTCGCCTTCGTCGGAGTCTCGATGCTGGTCGTTTCTGCGGTTGGAAAACGACTATTCCCCAATCGCCCGTGAATTACGTCAGACGAGACGCTCACTCGCGAATACAGAACAAACTCTTCGCGGTGCGAATGACGACTTGGCCATTGGTAATAGCGGGCGTGGAGTTGCTGGGCTCGCCGAGGGGATTGATGGCCAATTCCCGGTATTCGTTTGGATCCGCCGCGAACACGTGCGTTGTGCCGTCTTGGTCGGTTGCATACAGCCGATCGCCAACTGCGACAATGGAGCCCCAAAAACTTTTCGCGCGAGCCTTCCACCGCTCCTTGCCCGTATTGAGTTCAATGCATTGAACCACTCCCGGGCCGGCTCCAACAGAATAAATAGACTCGCCAAGGATCACTCCCGAGCCGATCCGTTGCGGATTGCCCTGCTTGACCTGCCAGAGTTGATTCGTTTCCGTAACGTCTCCGTTTCCGCCCAATCGGAAGCCAATCGCCGTTCCGCGAAAGCCCCCCATGACCACACCGATTCCGTCGGATTCACTGATCATCGGCGAGGTATAGACCAATCCCTTCTGTTCAAGCCCCCCGACAAACCAGCGGATTTCTCCTGACTTGAGGTCATACGCGACAACGCGTTTTGGTTGGCCGACGATCAATTGTCCCTCGCCCTCCACTTGAGCGACGACTGGCGTCCCCCACGACCCGACCCATTCGCGTTTCTTCTGGCTAAGACCGCTCGCTCCACCGGGTTCGTTGGTCCGCCACAACTCGTCACCGCTCTTCAAATCGAAGGCCACCACGAATTGCCGTTCGCCCGGTCCGGCGTTCAAGTACACGGTTTCGTTGTGGACGATTGGCGACGAACCAAATCCCCAAATGTGAATGAATTTGCCCAGGTCCCTCTGCCATATCAGTTTTCCTGATAAGTCGTAACAGAAGAGACCAGCGGAGCCATGCCAGACAACGACACGGTCCCCCTGAACCGCCGGTGTGGTCGGCGCGTACGGGTTCGTTTTGTGGGTGGGCTCTTCCTCGTCGAAATCGACAGTCTTGCTCCAAATCCGCTTACCGTCGGACTCGGCAAAGCAACCGAGTGACCGTTCTCGGCCATCCGGATTGGCCCACGTGATGAAGACTTTTCCATCCGCGACGACGGGGCTACCGTTTCCGTTGCCGGGAAGTTCCACACGCCAAGCGACATTCGCGGTGGAACTCCATTCCAACGGGGCGGACTTCGCCTTGGAATGGCCATCGTTGTTCGCACCACGGAACTCCGGCCAATCCGCGGAAAGCCGACTCGCGGAAATCCCAATGACAACCACCGACACAAGAACACAACGGCTCATCGTTCGTCCCCTCTTCATGTTCGGATCTTATCATGGACCAACGCGGATGTGCGTATCCTGACATACGTGGTGATCTGCTACTTTTTCGGTTCTCCGCGGAGCCAGTCGGCCATCCAGAGTTGACTGCTGCCGTCTTCCGTGCGTGTGCTGGTCCACATTAGTTTGGTGCCATCGGGACTAAAGACAGGAAGCACGTCGGCACTGGGAGCAGTTGTAATTTGTGTAACTTGGCCGCCTTTGAACGTCTCGTCGTCGTACTCGATATCCATCGTCTTGAGTTGGAAGTGAGCCCCAACTGGACCGCGACTGTAGTCGGCACTCGACCAGATGATGTACTTCCCGCTGGGATGAAAATAGGGGCACCAGTTGACTTCGTTCAAATTGTCGGTCAGTTGGACTTCGTGTTTGCCATCGACCGAAACCGCGTACAGTTGCAGCATGTGTTCTTTATCACGGTCACTTCGGAAGATAACCCACTTATCATCCGGTGAGAAGAACGGTCCGCCGTCGTAGCCGTCAACATTGACGATTTGCCGAACATTTCCACCGTCGGCATCCATGATGTACAAATCGGGATCGCCATCACGAGTCGACGTAAACACGATGTGTTTGCCGTCAGACGAGTAACTTCCTTCGGCATCGTATCCGGGTGCATCGGTGAGTTGGGTCAGATTTGTGCCATCTCGGTCGACAGTGTAGATATCCATGTACTCATCGAAATCCCATTGGTAGCGTCGGCGTCCACCTTCAGCTGCGATTTTCCGAGCGGTCAACTCTTCCCGTCCAACGTGTGGATGGGTATGAGCCGAGGCGAAGAGAATCTTTCCGGCATCGGGAGTGAAGTACGCACAGGTTGTCCGCCCGCGACCGGGGCTGATTCGCCGCACGTCGCCGGATTTCAGGTCCTGTGTATAGATTTGGTAGAACGGATAGCCAACCGGATACGCTTGGAACACGATGGTTTTGCCGTCCGGCGAGAAATACCCTTCCCCCGCCCGAGGCAAGCCTTTGGTAACTTGGTGGATGTTCCCCAAATACTTGGCTTCCGATTCAGAGGATGCCGATTCGGACGATGCCGGTTCGGCCGCTTGTGCCACACTCCCCATGAGCAAACCAAACGCGAACGCCAAAGTTAAAAATCGATCAATCATGGATGATCCTCTGTGATCGTGAAATATGAATGGTTGTTGATAACAGCGTACGCCATCCGCTCCAAACTTTCACCCGTGCCGCCGTTCCCGATTCGTTGTGAATTCGGTTCTACGAGGGTGTTTTCTCACCGGCCTCGCGGACCGGCACACGACGGACGTTGTCGATGCCCAATCGGAAAATATCCCACAAGGCCCGTCGGACTTCACGAGTGTTGATCTTCGATTGTCCATGTTGGCGGTCGAGAAAGACGATTGGCACTTCCGCGAATCGGCAACCGACCCGGCGGCAGCGATACAACACTTCCTCTTCGAACGCGTAGCCTTTCGCTCGGACGCGGCTCCAGTCGATCTCTGCGAGTTTACTGACCCGGTAACAGCGGAACGAACCGCTGTTGTCTTTCGTTCGTAATCCGAGTGCGGATCGGGCGTAGAAGTTTACGCCTCTGCTCATCACGTGTCGAAGCGGTCCCCAACCTTCGATTCCCCCGCCCTTCACATATCGCGAACCGATGACAACATCCACGGGTTCGCCATTCGTCCCGGTGATGGCCGCGCGAAGTTCCGGCAGGTGTCGCGGGTGATGACTGAAATCCGCGTCCATGTTGATCAGCCAGAAGTAACCTCGGTCAATCGCCCACCAAAACCCAGCCAACGTGGCGGCACCGATGCCCTGTTTCTCCGCGCGATGCAAAACGTGAATTCGAGAATCAGTCGATGCTAAATGATCGGCAATTCGCCCCGTGCCGTCTGGGGAATTGTCGTCGATCACCAACACATCGACGTCAGCCGCATGCTGATGAATTTCTGCGATCAGCCCCGGCAGGTTTTCACTTTCGTTGTAGGTACAAAGCGTTACCAGTGTTCGTTCGTTGGAATTGTTCGATGTTGTCGATGAATCTTCGGTGGTCAATCGATGCCTCGTGTTTTCCTCAGGGTTCATTCGCGTTGGCGGGCGGAATCGCGGCAAGCAATGGATCGAACCAACCCGCTCGCGGCGAGAGTTTGCGACCGGACTCGAGCAACTCTTTCGCCCGCTCTGTTTGGCCGTCGAATTGCAACAACGCCCCCGCCAGGAACAGCCGATCGGGGTTTTGCTTCTCTTCTTCCAACCATTCGAGAACCGCGAGCAACACTCCTTGCTTGGCGACTTCGTTCTCCGGCCCAAACACCGTTTCTAAGGTGTCCGCCTCCTCGACGAGTGCCGGGTCCGCTCGCAGTCCCTTTTTGAGTTGCTCGGCCGCCCGGTCGAATTGATTAATCGCCGCGAGGGCAATCGTCAACCGTAAATGGGCCGCTCCACGGTCACGAGCTTGATTGACAGCATCCCGATAACGACGATACGCAGCGCTGAATTCCTGTTTCCGGAACCAATGGTCTCCACGAATCTGCGTCCGTAGACTTTTGAGAATCGAGGTATGTGACGACGGTTCCGGCAGGATCGGTTCGGTTGGTCCGACGATCGCATTGACCGGGCCACCGATCGAGTTCCGGAGAGCGAACGTGTTGGGAACCGGAAACTGATTCGGCACAAATGCCGGCGTCCATTGCTCGGGTGGCCATTGTCCCACGGTTGGGACCGGGCCGGAAATAGCCACTGGTGTGTAGATCGGCGTGGATTCAAACAGCACGCAATCGGTCCGCGTCCAGATTGGTGGCGGGCTGACCACGCAACTTTGTAAACCGTATTGACCGCAAACGACCGGAAATCCGCCGCCAACGGGGCCGTGGTAGTATTGGAAGTCGAAGGAATGCACGATCTGCCCGCTGGCGTGCGGAAGGCCCCCAGAGATCCAAACTGCCATTACGGCGAAGACCAAGTTCTTCATCGCTCGACCGCCTTTCGCTTCCCGCCCTGAGCCCGCAGTTGCATTATGGGATCGCCAGTACAGGCGGTCAACACGCCGCGATTCTTGTCGGCTGGTTTTCGTTGCTGAAACGACTATGATTCGATTGTGAACAATCCAACTTCAAGGAGACGTACGGTGAGTATCTGGATTCGAATCCGCTCGGGTTTGGCCCTGCTGGTTCTTGTTGGCTGCGTGGGATTTATGATGCAAACTCCAACGGATGTCGTTGGCCAGGATGACGACCCAAAGAAATCGGAATCGTCCAGCGACATGAGCAAGATCGAACGCGGGAAGTATCTCGCGACGGAAGTCGCAATGTGCGTGCAATGTCATTCGCCGCGTCGTTCCAATGGCGAAATCGATTCCCGCAAACTCTTCGAAGGTGCTCCCGTCCCTGTCGCTAGCCCGTATCGCTCGACGCAATGGGCGTTTCATGCACCTTCGATCGCTGGTTTGCCAGGGGGATGGAGTGAAGCGGATTTGGTCATGCTCCTCACCACCGCCAAACGCCCGCGTGGTCCGAAACCGGATGCCCCAATGCCCCCCTACAAAATGACCGTCGAGGATGCTTCTGCCATCGCTGCATACTTGAACTCGCTCGAATAAACCTCGCCCGATGGAAAACCAATCACAAAAAAAGAGCCGGGAACCAACGACGGCCCCGGCTCTTTTTGATTGCTATGTTGAATGGATATCCATCGTCTAGCGTTGTGTCATTCCGCCATCGACAACGAATTCAGCAGCGGAGACATAAGACGCGGCGTCGGACATCAAGAACGCTGCCACTTCAGCGACTTCTTCCGGCTCGCCAAATCGCCCCAATGGAACTTGTTGCTTGATTTGCTCGGTCATCTGTTCTTGTTCGTCGTCGCCCATGTTGGTGCGGTCGAAGAAGTCGGAACCGATAGGACCGGGAGCGACTGCGTTGACACGAATCTTGCGGTCTGCCAGTTCGCTCGCAAGAACACGCACCACAGTCCGCAGAGCTCCCTTGGTCGAGTTGTAAAGCACTCCGCCATCCATCCCCAAGTATGTCGCAACCGAAGTCGTGAACAGCAGGTTCCCGCCGTCCTTGATCAGTGGCGATAGGACTTTCGCATGGAGTATCGGTCCCCGAACGTTGACATCGTATTGCGAATCAAACAAGTCGGACGTGACTTCATTGTGGGGAACAAACTGACCATAGCCCGCATTCAAGAACGCGGCGTCGAGTTGCCCGAATTGTTCTTTGACTGCCCCGGCTAGTTTCTCGGCGGCTTGTGGATCACCGGCGTCGTTCTTGATGGCCGTGATGTTCGGATGGGCTGATTGCACATCGTCCAACTTGGACTCGTTCGTACCAGTGACCAGCACCTCGGCACCTTCTTTGGCCAACTGCAGTGCGGTTGCCTTCCCGATGCCACCGGACCCGCCAGTAACGAGGATCTTCTTTCCCTCAAAACGATTCATGACTGATATTTCCATCTTTGAAAGTGTTCGTGTGCTCGACTAGATTCCAACCAAAGCAAGAACCATTCCAAAGGGAGGGTGCCCATCCCAAAACCAATGCAACTCGATGGCACGCCGATCGACTATTTCCGGCGTTTCCGCTTCACGCGAATCGTCTTCTTGGGCTTTGGCTTGGGCTTCTTTTTCGTTTTTGACTTCTTCGTTTTCGGTGCGTTGTCTGGTGCGACACGGAAATCGAGTTCGCGGCGATCGACGTCCACTCGTGCAACAACAACGCGAATGCGATCCCCCAAACGGAACCGGGCCCCAGTGCGACGCCCCACAAATGCGAAGGTTGATTGCTCGTAGTCGTAATAGTCCGCCGGTTCCAAGGCGGTGACGTGAATCATGCCTTCGGCGGGCACATCGACGCCTTGGCAGAACACCCCGAAGCGTTCAACCCCAGTGATGACGGCCTCCAGCGTCTCATCGACTTGGCTCTCCATATACGTGAGCAATTTGACCTTCGTCAGTTCACGCTCAGCGGTCGCAGCTCGGCGTTCACGGTCGGAACAATGCCGCCCTTGTTTCGCGAGTTCCGAGAAATTGTCAAAGCGGGCCTTCTTGTTGTGCTTGACGATTTCATCGAACAACCGATGCACGGTCAAATCGGGATACCGCCGAATCGGGCTGGTGAAGTGACAATAGTTCTCCTCGGCCAATGCATAGTGTCCGACTTCCTCCGGCGAATATGACGCCTGCTTCATACTGCGAAGCAACGCGAAATTCACTGCCTGCTCACCCGGTTTCGCATGGACATCGTCAATTAACGCCTGCAAATGCGATCGGCTTTGATACTTCTTGATCGGAAACCCAAGTGCCGTTGAAAACTCTGCGAATGCCTTCAATTTGAGTTCGTCCGGTTCTGGATGGACCCGACGGAGGAACGGATACTCCATGTCATCCATCGCCGTCGCCACAGCGATATTGGCGGCCAACATGAACTCTTCGATGATCTGGTGACTCTCGTCATGCTCGACAGTGTGCGCTCCGCTCACGGCACCGTCGGAATTAAAATCGAGTTTGACCTCTTTCAGATGCAGTTCCAACGCCCCGGATTCGAAGCGGCGTTTGCGAAGTGTCATGGCGAGTTCGTGCATCCATCCCAACATTTGGCGAACCTTCGCACTGATTCGGCCTTTGTGCTTGTCGGGATTCCGAATGATCGGCATGACTTCTTCATACGCGAATCGCTTATTCACCTTGATGACCGAATTGTGGAATTGCACATCCACAGGGATGCCATCCGGGGTGTATTCGATTTCCACGGTCTTGGTGTAGCGAATTCTTCCTTGCTGAAGACTCGCAAGACCATTCGAGATTAATTCCGGGAGCATCGGAATCACACGACCGGGAAGATAGATACTCGTCGCCCGATCATAGGCTTCCCGATCCAGCGGCGACCCCTTTTGCACGAAGTGAGCGACATCAGCAATATGCACCATCAACTGCCAATGCCCTTTGCGAGTCCGTTTCAGCGAAATCGCATCGTCAAAGTCTCGGGCATCGACGGGGTCGATCGTTACTGTGATGTTCTTCGTGAAATCATCGCGGTCGCCAACAACTTCCTCGTCGAACAACTCCGCTTGCTCACGTGCTTCCTGCAAGGCATCTTCCGGGAATGCTTGCGGCAAACCGAATTCGTGGATGATGCTCTGCATATCCACGCCGGGTTCACCAAACGCGCCGAGCACTTCCGTAATGACGCCTTCACCTTCATAACGCGGAGTCGGAAACCGCAGCATCTCGATGACGACTTTGTCACCAGGCCGGGCCGACTTCGCACGGGAATCGCCTACGAAAATTGGATCGGTAAATGTCGTTCCATCGACTCGCACCAAACCGATTTCGCCATCCACGAAATAGGTGCCGACAAAGGTTTGCGTCGCCCGTTGGATGATCGAAGTGACACGGCCGCAACGCTGCCCGTTGCTGCGTCGACGGTTCGACAGACGGACGGTGACTTCATCACCTGTGTGCGCAGCAGCTACATCCTCAGGCGCAACGTACACATCGAGTTCTTGTAACTCCGGGGTGCGTTCGTGCGGAATCACATAACCGCCGCCGCTGCCCACGCGTTTGATGATGCCGACAACTTCCCCCGCGAGTGCGCGCGGACGAATCCGTCCATTGCGGTTCTCACGGACTTGGCCATCTTCAATCAGTTGTTCCAAGAGATCGTGGAACGCGGATAGTTTCGACTTTGGAACCCGAAGCTTCTTTGCTAGTAGAGACGCCTTGATCGGCTTATAGTCGGGCTGCGTGAGGTAGTCGAGAATCTGTTGTTCGAATTCGTTCATCAATTCCATCTTCAATTGTTTGCTACAGCGAGCGTTGGCAAATCATACCCGATTTGGCAACACTCTCGATATGGTAATGCGTTCGGCCGATCGGCCGGAATTTGTGTGTGATGTGTCCGCTTCAAGTTCGTTATTGGCTTGCGGACCGTGCAACGAGGAAAACTATGGTTCCGGTTCGGACAGCACTTGTTGGTTGTGGCAAGGTGGGGCAGATTCATGCGCAAGCCTTGGCGAAGCTGGCGGAATCGAATTTCGTCGCCGTGTGTGACGGTCAACGGGACCGAGCCGAGCGGTTCGCCAGCGAGTACCATGTCTCGGCGTTTGATTCCGTTTCGGAAATGGTAAGCAAAACCGGTGCCGAAGCTGTGATGATCTGCACACCGCATCCGCTGCACGAGCAACCGTGCGTGGAAGCCGCCAAGCTGGGTGCTCACGTTCTCGTCGAAAAACCGATGGCGTCTTCGTTGGAATCTTGTGATCGAATGCTTGATGCCTGCGATTCGGCGGGTGTGCAACTGGGAATCGTCAGTCAGCGTCGATTCTTCGAACCTGTCCAACGCATGAAAACGGCGATTGATGCCGGCAAGATCGGCAAGCCAATTTTGGGCACGTTTTCGATGTTCAGTTGGCGGGACCAAGCATACTACGAATCCGACCCGTGGCGAGGCCGCTGGGACACCGAAGGCGGTGGTGTGTTGGTCAATCAATCGCCGCATCAGTTGGACATGCTGCAATGGTTCATGGGAGACATCGAGGAAATATCCGGTTACTGGAGCAATTTGAATCATCCTTACATTGAAGTCGAAGACACCTCCGTAGCGATCGTGCGGTTCAAATCCGGTGGACTCGGCAACATCGTGACGAGTCTTTCCCAAAACCCCGGCATCCACACGAAAGTGCATATTCACGGATCGAATGGAGCATCGGTCGGGGTCCAAACCGATTCCGGAGCCACGTTTGTCGCCGGGATGTCATCCATCGCCGACCCGCCCCTGAACGATCTCTGGACAATCTCTGGTGAAGAACACCGACTCGCGAAATTTGAAAAAGAAGATCGTCAACGGTTCACCGAGATCGACGCCACAACGTTCTACCACGAATTGCAGATTCAAGATTTTCTGCAGGGTATCCGTCAGAATCGCCCGCCGTTGGTCAGTGGGATCGAAGGCCGCATCGTCGTTGAAATGTTCACAGCGATTTACCAGTCCAATCAAACTCGTCGACCAATCGCATTTCCTGTTGCGTGTTGATGTCCCGTTATACGTCTCGTGCCCATCAGAAATTCAGCAGCGCGCGAAGATTCCGATTTTTTGTTCAACGAGAACGCTTGAACTCAATTGACTGATGGCTGTGCGATCGAAATGGCAACCGTGGCTGGGTCCGCAAAATCGTTTCAAGCGTCATTGGCGATCAATCCGATACGATCAGATAGTACTCACGTATCGATCCCCTTTCAGACGTCTCTGAATTCTGGCTGCGGAGTCTCATGACAAACCATCTCAGACACATGCAGGCAGAACGGCCCACCTCACCTCGCCGGTTGAAGTGGTCGAGAATCCAACGAATCGCGGGGACGCTAGCGGTTTGCGGGCTCTCGTCTTGCGCGAACCTAGACTTCAAACCGCCATCATATGAACCGACAGCGAAACAAATTTCCGCATGTCGCCCGACACAACCAATGGTGAGCGAAGCCCTGTTGGTTTCGGCAGTATCTCCCGGTGAATCGGTCGAGTTGGAAATGCCACCGGCACCGGTGCCAGCCCCGGATCAGTTGCCGACCACGCTTACCAATGGACTCACGTTGCAATCGTTGGAAGCGATGGCCCTGGAGAACAATCCAACATTACGACAAGCCGGTTTGCTTGTGCGGCAAGCCGAGGGCAATTGGCTGCAAGTCGGTCTGTATCCCAACCCAACGGCTGGTTATGTCGGTGATGAAATCAACGATGATGGAACCGCTGGTCGTCAGGGCGTGTTCGTCAATCAAACCGTCGTGACCGCCGACAAACTCGAGCTGAACCAAGCGGCAGCCAGTTGGAACGTCGAACAATCTCGTTGGCAGGCAAACGCACAACGTTGGGCCGTCATCAACAGCGTCAGGAGCCAGTTCTATCAACTGCTCGCGGCCCAAAGAACCGTCGAGATCGCTGAAGATCTCCACAAAATTGTCAGCAAGGGACTCGAGACCGCTGAGGAGCTCAAGAAAGCTGGTCAGGTCCCGCAAACCGACGTACTCCAAGCAAAAATTGAATTGAATGCCGTCGATGTCATCTTACAAACAGCACGGCATCGACAGATTGGCACGCGACGTGAACTCGCCGCGTTCATTGGGATCGATGAACTTCCCAATGATCCGCTCGAGGGAACACTCGATCGCGATCCGACGCCGCTCGATTTTGAATCGGAATGGCTTCGACTGCAAGCAGACAACCCGGTTTTGCAATCGGCACACGCACAAGTCGAGCAAGCCAAAGCCCAGTTGCATCGCGAGCAAGTTCAACCCATTCCAGACGTCCAATTACAAGGCAGTGTCTCGAACGATTTCGCCGCCGATAACGCCGTGTTCGGTTTGCAAGTGGGCGTGATGCTACCCGTTCACGACAAGAACCAAGGAAATATCTCCGCAGCGTATGCGGCATTTCATGCGGCTCTCGAAAACGTACAGCGATTGGAACTTGCTCTGCGTCAGCAACTCGCTCAGTCTGTGCAACGCTATGAAGTCGCACGGGCTCAGGTTGAACTCTATCGAGACGAGATTCTCCCAACGGCCCAAGAAGCACTGGATTTGACTACCCGCGGATACGAATCCGGTGAGATCGGTTTTCTTCGGCTGCTCACCGTTCGCCGAACGTATGTCGAGAATCAAATCAACGCCATCGCCGCCATGCGGGAACTCAATTTGGCTGCCGTCCAACTCGACGGGTTGTTGATCACCGGCGGACTGAATTCGCCTAGCCAAACTGTAGGGAACTTTGGAGGTTCCACGGGACGATCGAGCCAAAACCGTATCGGCCGGCCTCAATCGATGATCACAATGCCCCGGCCGGAATAAGGCGATACGCTTTCCCTCACGAACGGAAGACGGCACAATGTGGGCACACATTCTGCCAAACTCGTGACCTTCCGTTCGGAGAGACTCGATGACTTCCGCGCCCAAGTCCGCCGTTAACCGTCGAGAATTCCTCGCTCAATCCGCGACCGCGACCGCCGCAATCGTTGCTGCTCCCGCTGTGATCACCGCCGCGAAAACCGACAAACCACTGATCGTCGGCGAAGGCGAACACCGCTACGAAGTCCAGCACAACTGGCCGGAACTTCCGAGCGAATACACGTGGCAAACGACACACAACGTCGCGGTGGACAAATCCGGCAACCTGTATGTCATTCACGAAGGCCGTGCGAATCTCAAAGACCATCCATCCATTTTCGTGTTCGATGCGAACGGAAAATTCATCCGAGCATTCGGGAATCAATTCCAAGGCGGCGGTCACGGGTTGGAAGTCCGTCAGGAAGGCAGCGAGGAATTTCTCTACGTCTGTGCGTATCAGCAAGTCAAAGCCTTCGCAAAACTGACACTCACCGGTGAAACCGTCTGGGAAAAGTACGCCCCGATGGAATCCGGTGTCTACGCTGCCAAGGAAGACACCGACCGCAAGAAAGTTTGGGGGCGGGACCGATTTCTTCCCACGAACTTCGCATTTCTGGATGACGGCGGATTCCTGCTCGCCGACGGATACGGTTCATTCTACATTCACCGGTACGACAAAGACGCAAACTGGGTTTCCAAGTTCGGCGGCCCCGGTCAGGGTGAAGGCAAGTTCGCCACACCGCACGGCATTTGGATCGACCGTCGCGGCGACGGAGACCCCGAAGTCGTCATCTGTGACCGAGCCCATCACACATTGCAATACCTCACACTTGATGGCAAATATCTGCGAACACAAACCGGCTTCGGTCTGCCCGCCAACATCGACACGTGGGAAGACTTGCTTCTGGTGCCGGAACTCCATGCCCGTGTCACGCTGTTGAACGACAAGAACGAAGTCGTCGCGCAACTCGGTGACGACGTCAAACGTGTGACATCGAAAAAAGGCATCCGCAACGATGCCTCACGTTGGCAAGCAGGCAAGTTCGTGCATCCCCACGATGCCTGTTTCGCGGCCAACGGAGACATCTTCGTCGCCGAATGGGTCGCCACAGGCCGAATCAGCCGACTGAAAAAGTTGAGCTAACCGATTTTCGCCAACATCGGCGACCTGAATATGAGCAATCGCGTTGTCTTCAATACATCGCGACTTGACCAACAAACTCACAATTTGATGATTAGGAATTGTCCAATATGCCTTCGCTGACTCGTAGGATGGCTCTCAAATTCGTCGCGCTCGGAACTAGTGTGGCGGGTGTTTTATCGCCGCGACGCTCTCACGCTCAAGCCTCCAAGGATTCCGCACCGCCGAGCTTCAAGAGCCAATGGCACAATACCCACGATCGAGTTTGGCTCGGGGAAGATTTGTGGGCGAATCCGATGGAGAATTGGCGGATCGTCGACGGAGCCGCGGAATGCCAATCGTTCGGAGGCGATCGCAACATTCATCTTATTACCCATCAACTCACAAACCCCAAGGGCGAGTTCCAAATGACCTTGCACGCTACCCGCGTGAAGGTCAAACAGAAGGATGGTGGGTTCGGCTTCCGTGTAGGCATTCGCAGCGACCTTAACGAATACCGTAGCAACTGCTTTGCAAAGAACGGCATCACCTGTGGCGTGGTCGACAATCAACTCGTCCTCGGACCGCAAAAGACCGGTCTGAACATGGACGAAATTCCGAGTTCCTACCGCTTGGTGCTCACGGGAGAACCAGCCAAAGATGCGTACAAGCTCACGCTGACGGTACTCGACCCCGAAACCGGTACTCAGCATGGCGTGATCGTCCGGAATGTGCCCACGCAAAACGTCCTCGGCAACATTGCTGTCGTGAACAATCTCGATGCAAAGATCAAAGGCGGACGCGGTTCCCAATATCGGTTCCATGAATGGACGGTCGGCGGAGACGCATTCACCGTCAAACCGGAACAAAAATTCGGCCCGATCCTTTGGTCGATGTACTCTCTCAGCGATTCCCGCAGCGATGAGGGTTTCGTGATGAAAATCAGCGCACTCACCGGGCCGTTGGGTGAGAAAGACAATCAGACCGTCGAACTCAAAGCCAAATTAAACGACGAATGGAAATCGCTCGGCGAAGCCAAACTAGATACCGACGCCTGGACCGCGACATTCCGAATTCCCAACTGGAACGAAAAACAGAGCACGCCATTCAAGTTGATCTATCGCGAGCAACACAAAGATGGCTCCGAAACTGTCTCGGAACGCACGGGAATCATTCGGGAAAATCCCGCAGGTCGACCATTGCGACTCGGTGCGCTGACCTGCCAAAACGATTACGGTTTTCCCTACGAACCGGTCGCGAACAACTTACTCGCGCTCGATCCAGACATGCTGTACTTCTCCGGCGATCAACTCTATGAGAACCACGGCGGTTATGGCATCATCCGCGATCCCGCCGAACCAGCCATCTTGAACTACCTGCGGAAATTCTACCAACATGGCTGGGCCTTCGGGGAAGCCATGCGTGATCGTCCGACACTCTGTCTCCCCGATGATCACGATGTCTTTCAAGGCAACATCTGGGGCGAAGGTGGAGCGAAAATGACGTCCGGGAGTACGTCTTCCAAAGGCGGCTATCGCGAGCCGGCCCGGATGGTCAATGTTGTCCACAAAACCAACACCGCCCATCATCCCGACTTCTACGATCCCGAGCCCTGTAAACAGGATATCAGCGTTTATTACGGAGTAATGATCTACGGTGACGTCGGTTTTGCAGTCGTTGCCGACCGACAATGGAAGAGCGGTCCCGAACGGGTCGAGACCGGTAGCGGTCGGGCAGATCACGTCTCCGATCCTGACTTCGACACACAAAAGCTCGACAAACCCGGCTTGGTTCTACTCGGAGAACGCCAAGAAGAATTCCTCGAAGAGTGGGCCAGGAACTGGGACGGTCATGCGTTAAAAGTCCTACTCAGCCAGACGGTCTTCGCCGGAGTGGCAACGCATCATGGTGGCTACAACGGTTACCTGAAAGCAGACTTAGATTGTGGGAGCTGGCCCCAAACTCCGCGGAACAACGCCATCCGCATCTTCCGTGAAGCGAAACCGCTGCACATCAATGGTGACCAGCACCTCACCACGCTCGTGCAATACGGAGTTGACGAACAGCGAGACAGCAATTGGTCCTTCTGTACGCCGGCAATCTCAGCGGGTTATCCGCGATGGTGGCGTCCGGATGAGATCGGCATGCCCCACGAGAATCGACCGCAACACGGTTTGGCGAACACCGGAGAATTCATCGACGGGTTCGGCAACAAGGCCTATGTGTACGCCGTTGGAAACCCCGAAGTTGGAACCAAACGAAACCGTTACGAAAAGGCCCATCAAAAAGGCAGCGGGTTTGGTTTAGTCACCATCGATCCGAAAGAGAAAACCTACCTTATCGAGTCGTTCCGTTTCCTCGTCGATGCCACCGATGGTAACGCCGACAACCAATTCCCTGGTTGGCCCGTGACCATTCATCAGCAGGAAAACGGTGGCGATAACCTTCTCAGCTGATCGATCCGTTATCGGTCCACCCGATTCGTCGCAAGCTCGTCGACAGGTTTCGCTTCGACACGGGCGATAATTGGCATCGCGGAGTCTTCGCCGACTGTGGCGGAGACTTCCGTCCGGTGCGGCCCGGTATCCTGCGGACGAAGGGTGACATCGAGCGTTCGTGTTTGGTGAGCCGGAATCAGCGAGAGATTCCAGGTGATACGGTGAGTGACCTCATCGTAGATTCCCCCCTGCCCCACATCGACAACTTCCATCCCATTGGGCACAAATTCCTCGACGCGAATCCGCTGAAGGTCCCGATCCGTATGGTTTTCGACATGGTTCGTGAAAGTCACGGCTCGCCCCACCGTGATCTCTCGCCAACCCTTCCGTCGTAGACGCAAACCGGGATCGTACACCACCGGTTCTCGTCTAGCGATGTCCGCTTCCTCACCATCAACCAGAATGACGGCGTCGATTGGCAACTGCCCAGCGGTTCTCGCTTGCGGAGCCAAGTGAATTTCCTTCGATTCCCCCGCAGCGAGGCGGCCGACGATGTACTCTAACCGTTGACCAATCCGGTGAGTGAGCGTTTCCGGTAGCGAGGTTCGCAACCAAACGCCCTCGACTTGTTCGGTGCCGTTGTTCGTTACCGTGAACACGATGCCACAGGGCTGCCCGATTCGCAGACGGTCAGGAACCCCCATGTCCAATCGCAACTTGATTGGCGAAGTCCGCGGTTGGGGTCTCGTTTCCGGGGCTGCGGTTCGTGATGGAATCGGTTGCGTCGGTTCCGGATTCAAATTGGGAAGCGGTTGCGATTCGACATTGGTTGACGAAGAGACCGTAACCGTCGCCTTCACGTAGGCCGACGTTTCGATCGTGCCGGTCTGTGTTGGGACAAGTTCCACGGTCAGTTTGCGACGCTCGTTTGGTTTCAGATCTCGCAATCGCCAACGCAGCATATTCTGGTCAAACAGAGCCGGCGGATTGACGGCAATAACACGATGCGTTGGTGGCACGTTGTCGTCGACATCCACACTTGGAATCGGTTTCCCACCGCGATTGTGCACCCAGATTTCATATTGCGTGGGCAGATTCGCCGCGACTTGCGACGGACTGCGTTTCTCGACGGACACATCCAATTCATGTTCCCGAAGGTGATCCTCACGATTGCCCGCAGTCACAACCGGCACATTATTGCTGGCGGGGCCGTCACTGAGGTCCGCTTCGAGTTGGCGGCGGGTCTCGTCCGAAAGCCGCTCCTGATACGACCGAACGGGAGCCGCGATTTGAATCGTGGCCCCCGTGGTTCGTTCCCAACGGTCGCGGGAAATTGTCGTCGGACGCGGTATTCGGTCCGGTAGTCGAATTCGTGAGGAGAGATTGAACGTCGCGGGATCACTCGGCGGCAACGCAAGAACCTGCACTTCGAACTGGTCCTCGGGATCGACCATGGCCCGTTTCGGTTCGGTCACGGGTCGCGGCGGCGGAGGCGTCGCGCTGGGCACACTTGGGAACAGCGAATCCAACGGGTCCCCCGGCACACGTGGCGATGTCGGTTTTCTCTCCACCGGAAGACGTTCGATGGGCGGTTCGATCGACGGTCGCGGTTCCACCGAATACGGAACCGATGATTCGTTCATCGCTGGTTTGTTCTCGTTGGCATTCGGCTGGCCAGCGGCGTTGAAATCCGGTTCTGGTTGCAGCGGGCGTTCGCCACGATCGTTGTCATCCATTCGTGGACCAAACAACGAGTCCAACGGGTCGACTGCGTCTGTTTGCGGTGTCGGTCGTGGTTCCTGAGTCGCTGGTCCGTTCGAGAAATCCGGCACATCTAAAGTTGGCATCGGTTCGGGCGACATCGGTGGCGAATCGAACAACCCATCCAAGGGGTCTTTTCCAACCGGTTTCGATTCCGTTGGTTGAACGGTTGGTGTTGGGGGATTGGAGAAATCCGGTACGTCGGGCATGTCCGTTGTTGGAACTGGTTCCGGCGACACTGGTTTCGAATTGAATAAGGAATCCAACGGGTCATCGGACCGCCGTTCTGGTTTCGGTTCCGCTCGGTTTGGCTGTGGTGGTGTTCTCGGTTCGGGCGTTGGTGTCGGTGTCGGTTTCGTCGTTGGCTCCCAGAGTGCATCCAATGGATCGACCGCTTCCGGGACGGGCGTGATCTTCACGTCCTCTTCACGTGGCGACGGAGAAAAGTCCGGGAGTTCGAGGTCCGGCTTGGCTTCCGGTGGTGCCGATGGCGTCTCCGTTTTGGGCGGCTCAACCATTGGCCCGAACAGGGAATCAAGTGGATCAGCCGCAGCAGGTTCGGGTTCCACGAGCGCCGCCGGTGTTCGTGGCGGAACCGTTGCCGGATTCGAGACTGGCGTCGTTGCGGGCGGTTTTGCACTCGGGGCAAACAAGACATCCAACGGGTCGTCTGAACGAGCGGGTGTTGGTTCCGGACGAACAGGTTCCGATAGTGTTGGTTGTGGCGGTTCAGTTTTCGGCGGCATCGGGTTTGGCCCGAATAACGCGTCTAACGGATCGGTATCCGCGGGAGCGGACGGAACTTCGGATCGCGCGGGTTGTGGAGATGGCGGCGTCACCGATTCCGCTGGCAGCGGTTCCGACGACGGCTTCGGCTGCGGCACTGGCCCGAACAAACTGTCGAGTGGGTCATCGGCCGGCAGTGGAACCGAGTCACGCCACGGTTCCGGGTCCGATGCAATCTCCACTGGAATCGGTTGAGAGTCTCGTGGATCGGCAGTGGGAATCGGTGTAGGAACAACTGGGTCGAATGCCGACGAACTTGGCTGCGGACTTGCGGGCGGCGGAACGTTCGACGACAAACCATCCTGCGGGAATAGATTGTCTAATGGATCGTTCGATCCCGTTGGCTGCGGACTTGGCACACTCTCGGTGGGGATCGTTTTGATCGCCGGTGGAGTCGACGCGGAACTCTCGTTCGCCGCTGGCTCAACATCCGCGTTCACTGGCGGACGTGCGACCGGGCGTGTCGGCACAAACGGCTTGCTTGGGTCGAACGAAGGACGATCGGTCTGGGAGACCTCAAGAGCCGGGCGTTCGTCGAGACGATGCTTGTCGAAATTCCCCGTCGGAGCGAAGTCCGGCAGATCAATAGGGAACGGAACCGGTGTGGCCGACGTTCCCGTGCTGGTGATCAGCGGCAACAAGTCACGGGCTTCGTGCGGTCCGACGGCTGTTGGTGAATCTTGCGACGACAGGGAAGCGGTGGTCGGCAGCACATACATCAACTGCATGATTGCCATCAGCACCAATCCGGCGGTTCCGGTGATACTCGCGCATAGCCAAGCCGTGTCGCGGTGAATACGATCGCCAAGCCACATCACACCTTGTCGCAGACGGATCGAAGCCACTCGCTGCTGACGCCCCAACCAATGACCGACGGCGGCCGTCGATGGCTTCGACATATCCTTAGCGGTGGCCTTGGCATTCTTCTTGGAATTCAGGACCGCGTAACGTCCCGAGCGGAACGGTGCCGTCAGTGGCGAGAGTACCCAAGCCACGACCGCAAAGGCCCACCGCAAAATTGTTCCGGTCGTGCGAAGGAGATATCCCAGAAAACGGAACACCCCCACGGACATCAGCCATCCAAAGCCGGCATCTTCCGGAATCAGCGGTTCCGGGTGATCGGCTGCCGATGCAGACCGGTCTTGCGGGCGGGAGACGGGCGAATCTTTTCGATCCGCTGGGTCTGAATAATCGTCCATGCATCCTCTCCGGAACAAGTCGGTGATCCGTCACCTGAAAAGACCCTGTAACAGATTCTCGGACCTGACGAAAGAGAAGTTTGCGCGCGAAACGATTTCCGTGCCAGACGCGGTGCCTCACGCATCGTCAGCGCAGGCCGCTACATGGTCATGTCGGACGTAAATATCCGTCACAGTATGGCAATGGCGATTGCAATCGCTCTCACGACACCGGCTTATTGAGCACTGGTGACGTCGGGACGCAGGCGGCGTGCTTCTCGGAGATAGATGTGCCGCATTTCCGCCTGGGTTTGCTCGGTGTTCACATGCAACAGCACGCGAATACACATCGGCATACTGCCACTGACGGGAATCTCACGAGCACACAACAACGGAACCTGCGACATCCCCAGACGCCGCGCCGCTTCGGCGGGAAACGTGGAGGAGAGGTCTTCCGTCGTGGTAAAAATGGCCGAGACAATGTCTTCGAAGTGATCGATGCGGTTGGCCGAAAGAATTTCCTCGAGTAACTCGCGTGTAGCCGCAAGCACTTCCTCCGGTTCATCAACCGTGACTGAGGTTGCCCCTCGAATTCCACGAACTGCCGACATGAGCGATATCATTTCCCAATGAAGATGAGTGTGTTTCGCAGTATAGCAACGCTTTCGAAGGGACGCGAACCCGGAATTGCAAATCCTGCACGCCCCTCACGAGATTCTTGCACGATCGACCAACATGAACCACCACACGCACCCCGTCGATCGGTTTTTTCACTCAACCGGCTCCCGCAATTGAGTGATCGTGAACGTCGAAATTCCCTGGCAAAACTGAGTTAGAGTTCTTCAAGTTGCTGTTCCTTCCCTAGATGAACTTCCATTTTCTTTCGATTCGGCTCTCATTTTGCTCAAGATGCGGATTGCCGATGGATCGGCGTTTATTTGCTACCTCGCTGGAAAGGATGCCATGCGATCTTCTACCGTTCGATTGTTGTCGACATTCACCTGTTTTCTGTTCGCTTGGCAACCGCTCTCGGCTGGTGAATCAGTCCCGATCGCAGTGAACTTTCCCATTTCTGGCAATCTGGAGAACATTCAGCATCAGGTCCAGAAAAACGGGGTGGCTTTTCAATGCTTGTTTCAAAACCTCTCGTATCAAGGGGAAGTCACACGAGCCGTCATCGAACAGAAATCCAATGACCAAGCAACGTTATGGCTTGGTATGAAGAATCTTCGGTTGTCGATTCAAGGAATTTCGCTGGCCGGTTCAGTCGGTCAGGCGAATTGTGGTCCACTCCAATTGACGATGGGGCATCGCAAGGAGTTGTGGATCGCCTTTGACTTGGCGAGAGTCATGCAGAATGGCCAACCGCAATTGTCGGTTCAGGGAACCCGATTCCAACTCCCGCCAGACAACTGGGCAATCGGCGAACCGGCGTGGGTGCGAACGTCCGGTTTGCTGATGAACGAACGTAGCGTCCGAGAAGGGCTTCGCAACGGTCTCCGGAACAGCCGTCAGCGTGTCGAGCATCGTTTGATGCAAGGAGCACCGGGAATGCTGACCAAAGTTTGCCAAGTGGCCGCCGATCCGCAACGACCGGAACGGAAAATCGTTGAAGCGATGCGATCGGCGTTGCTTTCGCCTCCGGCAGCGACAACAGCGACGGCCGGTGCCGCGGTTAGCCAAGCGGGAACGCCGAAACGGTTGCCTCGACCGCCGATCAATGCTGCGACTCAAGACATGACCGCCAGTCGGTAGTTGTGAGCGGGACCTATTTTGCGGAGCGTCCGAACAATCGTTCGGCGACGGCGACAGAAACTCCCAGAATCAGAGCGGAGAATGCCATCACGGTAGCCAAACGTCCCCAATCGAGCGGGTCCAAGGCTGCCGTTGTAATTTCCGACCATCCGTTTTCGCGATCCCACGCCCACATTGCCAGTCCGCCACACAGGCCGACCAACAGCCCGAACCAACCGTATCGGCGACCACCAATCCATCCTCCCATCCGACGACCGAAAGCTTGACCGACCATTAATCCGATCAATCCGCCGATGGGAGCGGTTGCGATGCTCAGTATTCCACCGGCCCAACCTTGTTGGAATGCAAACCACAAACCGGCCGTCACTCCGCCATAGATTCCCAAGATCAAACCAATCGCTTGCCCCACACGACGACACGTGAATTCCCGGACTCGACTGAGAAATCCTTTGCGGGTTGAGTTGGGAACGGTCAATGGAGGTGAAGTTTGCGGCTGTGTGGGTGTCGTTGTGGTCGGGACAGAGTCTTCTGGCAGCGTCAACTCTTCCCCGCAGTGAGCGCATGCGAGCGTTCGGCCCGCGAACTGTTCGGGAAATAGGTTTTCATTACCGCACAGTGGGCAACGGATTGAAATTGCGCTCATTGGATTCGAACCCCTCCACCGCATTATACGGAGAGCAAGAGGGAATGGATCTCAATTTGAGCAAAATAATTCGCCCCGAGCGAATGGGCAACAATGCATTCCCCCGCGATTCACCAAGACCATACTTCGCGTTTGCGGTTGCCCTGGCACTCTGTGGATCTTTGACAGTGATCGGGGCCGATCAACGCATCGGCAACCGGTGCGACCACATATTTCACCGGCCAAACGCCGTCTTGTTCGGCTCGCCCGAAGCGTGACGACAATGACTCATCGGGATCACCACCGAGAATCGCATTGCACATTTGCGATCCTGAGAGAATCACGTTGTAACCGTACTGCCACAGACAGGGGGCGGTTCCTTCGGTTAATCGAGGGTCGGAAAACGTCGGTCCGAGCAACCCCCAACCACAGTCAGACGATTTCGCTGTGACGCAGCCGCCGGATTGCGTGCAACCGGTCTGGTTGGATGCACACGACGTATCCGTTTGGCCGCACTGAACGGAAGCGTGTCCGTAGTCCGATGCGGGCACCAATCCGCAGCTTGATGACGAAGATGACCGCAGCACACTGGTGCAACCGACGCTCAAAACGAGTAGCATCCCGCAAGCGCATTTTCCGATTTCACGCATTCTGCCCCACTCCTTTGGGTTCAGATCGATTCGAATTGATGTCGCACAATGTGCGCCGCCTTCCTTGGCACACTGTCCATGATCGGCTGGAGCATTTGACATCGCGAGAATTCTGGGCAGGAGTGGCATACGCGCCACAAGTCATACAACCGGACTCGGCTCATTGCGTGTCGAGTTGTCGCCATCCGTCTTGCTCAAAATGACGACGAGCAGACATCTCGTAACATGATGCAGCCAAGTAGGTTTCGGCAAGTGGCGACGGGTCGTTCGGGAAACGGATTCCCTCAAAATCTGTCTGCGATGCCGTCGCGGAACGGGCCAATGTCCCTAGCAAACTCGCCGCCATGGGCTGTTTCTGGATCTCAAGTCGACGGACATTGCGGGTCAATTCCGGCAGACGTCCCGTCGGAATGGCATGTCGCCCGCCGAGCAACAACCCTCGGAGACATCGTCGCAACGCTTCCAAACCATCGGGGCGTGTTTCCATCTGAAAACTGTGATTGCGGAGCGTTGGTGTTCGCGTCGCTGACGTCAAATGCCCTCGTTTGAGTTCTTCGATCCCCAAACTCACCGTCCTGCGGAATTCCTCTGGCAGCTTCAATTGACAATCCGATTCCTCCGCAAGTGGGTCGGACGAAATAGCCAAGATCGATGCGGTTCCCGGCTTCGCCAGATCAACACGGACGACGCACCGCACCGGCAGGTTTTGACATCGGCTCAGAAGCACGATATTCGTGCGATACATTAGCGGCGATTGGTCCTGAGCGATTGTAAGCCAAAGTGGCACTGCTGCCGATGAAGGCTGAAACAGGAGTTCCTCACCATTGCCGCCCAGAATCACACCGCGAGCAAAAACGAAATCCCAGCCGGCCGGTCGATGGGTTTCCGGATGAGATTCGTGCTGAAAGCAGCGTTCGATCTGTTCGTGGATTGGAACAGCCCAACGTTCCGCCACCTTCGGGGTATCCCAACCGCTTCCATCAACGACAACCGCTCGACAATCCTTGCCACCACCAAGCCGACCATCCTTTGACCGCGTGGCTTTCTGAACCAGTACGGTTGCCCGGTTCAGTTGCTCATGACTCGTCGAAAGTTGGCCGAATTCGGCGCCGGTCTGCCAGGCGTCGAAGATGCGGGATTCCGTCCCAGCCCGCACGTTGCTAATCGTCCCGAGACTGCCATCTTCGGCCATAAGATAGGTCAAGACGCCCGCAAATCCGCTGCGGGTGAGGATGGGCTCAGTGAACAAACCAGTTAGCCGTTGATTGGCGATCGGTTCGTACTTCCGTCGAGCCGTTCCGATCCATTCCGAATCAGCAGTGCCGTCCGAGTGAATGATTCTCCATCCGCATCGCAGCAACTCTGTCAGATCGGAATGAGCGGCGTCTGTGGAAAACGCCGCGTCCAAATTACGTAGCAAACGGATGTCTTGCATCACCCGCATTCCCGCGGCCGCCAAACGATGCAAACCCTGGCACCGACATTCATGCACCGCACGAAGAAGTTCCGCTTGCAACAAAGTCCCCGCCGCACGCAACCCAACCGCCAACACCGACGCCGCCGCTTTCCAAAGTTGGTTGGCGGCATCGCGTTGGGCATCCGCAATTTCCATCTGCTCGGGCTGTGTCTCTTCATCATGAGATTGAGACGATTCCGGTGTCGGTTCATCGACGGGAGCATCGTCGATATCCAAGACCGACAACACTGCCAAGACGTGAAAACATCTCGGACTGAGCAAACACGAACACCGCACGTGATCCGTGATCTCTACTTGACCTTCAAGAGCGACCGTCTCATTCCCGGTCGAAATCTGCCAACCGTCGGTTGTGGAATTCCAGTCCCATTCGTTGGCAATCTGCGGTTGCTTGTCGAGCTTGCGACGTAACCGCGCCGGTGCGGCGGAAACGATTTCCGCGATTACCAGTGGGCTAACGACAGGACGACCGCTCATCGGATTTGCTCTCCTACCCAACGAGCCAATTCGAGAGGACTCAACGCCGACACCGGCATACCACAACCAACGACCTGACCGGCGATCCCCTTGTTGTAACGCGGTTTGCCATCGTCATTTAAAGCCGCGAGCCCCAGACATTTGGTACCGGAATCGACCAACGCACGCACCTCACCGAGTAACCCGTTCACCGGCCATCCTTCCTCAAAGTCCGAAACCAGCAAAACCAACGAACGGGTTGGTTGGGTTAATCGTTCGCGAGCCGCTCGGAGTCC
The DNA here is from genome assembly GCF_011634775.1 of Thalassoroseus pseudoceratinae. NCBI lineage: Bacteria > Pseudomonadati > Planctomycetota > Planctomycetia > Planctomycetales > Planctomycetaceae > Thalassoroseus > Thalassoroseus pseudoceratinae. Next base: position 1,114,814 of record NZ_JAALXT010000002.1, on the reverse strand, counting down.
CTTTGCAATGTGCGTGCCACCGCCAACTTGCACTTCCATCAGCATTGCCAGTGGATCGTCGACTCGTTCGGTCAAATCAATGACCTTGGTGCTGAAGGCGAGAAAGGTCACACTCAGAGCCGGTAGTCCAGAGAAGATCGCCGCCATCATCGCGCTGTAGATCACGGATGGTTCCATCGATCCGGAAACATCCACCACGAACACGACATGCCAATCCATACTCCGTTGCGATCGACTGCGGAAGATGAGACGTTCGGGCACGATTGTTGTGCGGCCATCGGGGGAACGTTGCGCTCGATGCAGGTTCGCCCGAAGTGTGCGATCCAGATCGAGCCTGCGTGTCCGCCGATAGGTCGGCTTCGATGTGGATAAACCAAACAACGCCGGCCGAAGACGCGTGGCCAACTCCTTGGTCAACTCGTCGACAATCCGTCGAGCCAACCGCCGGAGTGTTTCTAACTGCGTTTCGGGAACGGCTCCTTTGAGTGAGAGGACTTGTTCGAGCAATTCGATGGACGGCGTTACGGATTCTGTATCAAGGATCGACAGGACGGCACTCCGCCCGTCTGCGAGTGCGGCGGCTAAAACGTCTTCGCGGACGCTGTCACCGAACAACTCTCCGAGATCATCCGACCAAGTACGCACGTTTGGATACGGAGCTTCCTGACCAGCTCCGCTTCCCCCACCCCGTCGCGACGCACCTTCGCCCTGCCCATGACCATAGAGCTCATCCAACGCTCGCGCCGCCGCACATCCCATCGGCGGAAGTTGTTCGGGTTGAGAACCGAGAATTAACCGCCATCGATCCGCGAGTGATAGTTGCTGTCCCGGCATTGGAGTCGGTCGCCGTGTTTCGGTCGTTGTGGGGAGATCCCAATCGATCTCCCATGACTTTCCGGGCATCAGCTCTGCGATGGCGGCACGACCGGCCTCATCGGCAGCGAAACGCGATGCGGTCATTGCTGGATCGGTAGTTACGTCGACGGCATTCGTTTCTGCTTCGGGTAAGCGTTCCAGCAGAACTTTCAGCAACCGGTCGCGTGAAGCTGGGCTCACCACATGAAACCCACCCCGTAATGGCGATAATTTCGTGAGAAATTCCTGATCCGAATCAGAAGCTAACCGTCGCTCCACGTCATCCAAGCAGGACACGTCCGCCGTCAATCTCGGCAAGCTGATCGTCACGCACCCTCGAATTCGATCTAATAGTGATCGTCGACTCTCGGTATCGACGGCTGCATCAACCCAACCACCGACTCGTTGACTGAATTGCTCCGAAGTTTGTTGATCCAATAGTAACAAAGCTCCGGATGCAGCTCCTTGCATCAATGCAGAACCTTGCATCAATGCAGAACCTTGGGCAGCGAGATTTTGCAGCGTCCAAACCAAACGCCCTGCAGCCACACTGTTCCGATCGCTTGATTGACGTTGAAACCAGAGGATTAAATCCAGTAAACCGGTCACGTCAGTCATGTCTTCGGAACCGCTGATGCCTTCCACCCGTGAAATTGCGGCTTGAAGTAACGGAGTGGTTTGGATCTCCTCAGAGAGTTCGAATTTTTGCACGACGTGGGGCCAATCGTGCTCATGATGCGATGGCAGGCCCGGGTGATGTCCTGCTCGAATTTGCTCGATCAATTCCATCGCGTGCGTCAATTCCGAGAGCCCGGCGGTCAACAAGAACGGTCCGACCAGCCAATCCAGACCCGTCGCGATCGTATCCCCCAGTCCACACCGGGCGGCTTGAACGAGCAGAGGCAATTCCGCAGACGACCATTCTTCAAGCGGTTTGCCAAGCCCGGCGATTTGCAGGGCTCCAAACGCAGCTTGGCGAAGAGTCGCACCGCGAGCGGCCGAAAGTTCGATCATCGCGGCCGTCGCGGACTGCCATTCCACTTGCCAGACTTCGGTTAAGTTTTCACGGTGGGCGAGGTCCTCTCCGGCTTCTTGCGTGGCGTAAGGAATGCCACAGGCGAGCAGTCGCTCGAATGTCACGACACGAGCCCGGTCCAATGGACTTCGCAACGGGTCCAATCGCATCCGTTTTTGCTCGCCGATTCGCTTCGGTCCGGGAAGTTTCAGTTCTTCGAGCAGACCTTCAACATACGGAGCCAAACCGGATCGCGGTAGATCGACTGGCAGACTCCCGAAATGATTGCCAACCAGCACTTCTTCCATCGCAGCGGCGACCGCCCGACCGATCCCGAGTAGTTCCCCCCGCGTGAGACACGTTTGTACCGCCTCGATGAATTCGCCACGTCCCGGTGCCCACCAACCTCGCAAGCGAGCCAGATCGCGAGCCATTCGCAGCACTTCCTTGCCATCCGCAACATTAATGGGATGCTTCGCCGTTCGGAGCGCTCGGCAAACCTGAACGGTCAGTTCCGCCGTGCTTGCATCGAGTTCGTTCGGCGATGTGGCCGACCAAGCGTTTTGATGCCAAATCGGATCGCGAATGCCGGCGGGATACCCCGATCGTTCATCGAGTTGCCCGAAGGAATACGGAATGAGTGCCGTCGTGATTTCACTCGGGCTCTGTTGCAGTTCCGTTTCCAACGCAGCGGGTTCCGACCACAGCATCGGCTCGGGTAACAACGCCGGTGCGTGGTACGCTCCCACGATGACCACAACTCGTCCCGTTTCGTTCGCGATGCACTCCCGCATGTGAGCTTCGCGGCGTCGATCGTATTCCGATGCCGTGCCGTCGTTGACCCGCAACGCATAACCGAACAGCAATCCCGATCGGCGAATCGCCTCCGGTGTGGCCCCCATCGCTGGCGTTTCGACCATTCGTTCCCACAGCGTTCCGACGTCGCGAGTCTGTGTTTTCTGAAAGAGCCGTTCCAGCAACCCCTCCGCCTCGGAGACGGTTGGTTCGTGAACTTCATTCCGATGCTGAGCAATCGGCAAATCGCAGGGTTTCACAGGGACATCATTCCGCAATGCCCAGCGAACCGCCGCCAACTCTGGAGAAAAATCGGCGAACGGATAGAAGCACAAACCGAACGCGTTCGCCGCACACCCGGCGAGCGCCACCGGAGCGGTCGTCTCCTCATGTCCCAACCACGGCAACCACTCCGCGAACTCCATCGGCAATTCGATGAGCACACATTCCGGCTGAAACGCATCGAGCAAGTTCGGAATAGACCGCGACAGTGCCGCCGAGTGATGTCGCACACCGATCAAGAACGGTGACGAAGACTCAAGCAGCGGTTGAAACTCTGCGTTTACAAACATAGTGCTCATTGAACTCGATTAGTCGTTCGTTCCATTGAGTGGCTTTCTCAATTCGATCCCGACAAGAAGTTTGCCTCAAACATTAGTGTTTTTTCATGGTTGCTATTTCGATTATGAAAGGATACCGTGAAAGCGAGTTCACACGTTAGCTCTCGGCGTAGTGAGTTTCTAGGTTTTATACTGGATCGAGAGCTATGCAGAACCAACAGAATCCACGCGGATTTACGTTAATCGAATTGCTTGTCGTCATTGCGATTATCGCCATTCTGATTGCCTTATTGCTACCCGCGGTTCAACAGGCTCGTGAAGCCGCCCGACGGACTCAGTGCAATAACAATCTTAAGCAAATTGGCATTGCAATGCACAACTATCATGGAACGTTCGGATCGTTCCCGTACGGCGTCCGTGAGCACGGCGGTGTCGATTCCCTGAGCAGAGACACATGGTTTCATCGCTTGCTCCCATTTGTTGAGCAAGAGAATTTGTCAGAGGCCTATGAGACGGCGAACCCGCCGCATTGTTGGCACGTCGGAGATGACGTGAAATCCGTTCCGGTCGATGGGTTCATGTGTCCGTCCGACCCCGCAGGACCAGCTTTTGGTGGGGCCTCGACTGCAAACGGTTTCCAAGGCAACTATGTCGGCTGCACAGGGGATGCCCGGATGGTCCGCAGCAACAGCAGCGGTGGGAATTTCCGCGGATTATTCTGGGAGACCACCAATACAAGTAAGACTGCTCGTATCCGAGATATCATTGATGGAACGTCCAATACGCTGCTCGTCAGTGAAGTGATTATTCGAGGTCGAGCACCGAAATCGGGTGCGTGGGGAGCCGGCGGTGGATACTGGGGTGGTGGCACCGGGGGCGGCTATGGTTTCACCACGCTGGAAGCTCCGAACACGTCCGTCCCCGACATTCTGTACGGCTGCAAGAGTACGACATTCCCACGTTCACCCTGCACCTCCGTCACCAATTACAATGAGCCGCTGATCTCCGCACGCAGCTATCACCCTGGTGGTGTCCAAGCCGTGATGGCCGACGGTTCGACTCGGTTCATCACCGAAAGTATCGACATCGACACTTGGCACGCGATCGGAACACGTCAAGGGTCGGAAGTTGTGAGCGGACTCTAGATCACTCGTGTCGAGTCGAAGCATCTTTCAGTCAGCATTCGCTGAGTGATTGCCCTAACTGTGAAATGATTGATTGCGCTTGGATTCCGTAGGTTCCTTTGCTGAGAAAATCGAGTTAATTGGATGTTTCCCAACACGTTATTCAGAACCACGCTCTCGCTCGCTTTATTGATCATTCTTGGTTGTGGCTCTGCCCCTGAAGGCCCCGAAACGGTGTCTGTTTCAGGGGAGGTCACCTTCGATGGCGAGCCGGTGGAAAGCGGCGATATTATTTTTCGTCCCCAAACCGGTTCGGGGCGGTCGTATGCTGGCAAGATTGAGAATGGTAGTTATCAGTTCGAAGTCGAATCCGGCGAAAAACGCGTGGAAATTACCGCTCACAAAGGGAGTGGCCAGATGGACGATTCTAATCCAGATGAAGCGACCGAGATTCTGCACCAATATCTTCCGTCTCAATACAATGCCGACACGAATCTATCGGCAAGCGTCGGACAAGATGGCGAGAGTGGCTTGGACTTCGAATTGAAGTCGGACGGGACCTAATAGAACCGAGAATTGAGACAGGAATTATTGTTCTTCAAGTTCGCGGCGAAGTTCGAAGAGGCGTTTCCAGAGTCGGGAACCATCTTCGCTTCGTCGTTTGATGACACTATCCCAGTAGGCCAACAGTCGACCGCGATCTTGAGCCTCGTCCTTCAAGACGACTCCCAGTAGCAGACCGGGCAGCAGCGATAGCGGGTCTTGCTCTGACGGAAAGTATGCGGATTGACGCCCCATCGAGGTTGCAACTGCGACGGCTTCGGCGGTACTCATGACGGTACTCGGTTTCTCGACAGACCACCCTTCCGACGTGCGACCTTCTCGCAGATCGCGGAACGCAGTCACCAAGATGTCGAGGACGCCATCGTCGACCGCAAGGTCCACACCGCCGGTTTCCAGGTAGGTGGTCGCTTGCGATTTCACCAGCGCGACTTCTCGCTCGTGCGAGGAAATCGGCGGGATGACTTCAAAGTTGAACCGCCGTTTCAATGCGGCTGACATTTCCGAAACACCACGGTCACGCAAGTTCGCGGTTGCGATGATGTTGAACCCCGGTTTCGCGAACACACTCCCTGCGTCGCCGGAGAGTTCCGGCACCATCAACCGCCGTTCTGAGAGCAAGGAAATTAAGGCGTCCTGAACTTCCGGCAGACACCGAGTGACTTCTTCCACCCGCACCAAACGCCCTTCTTGCATGCCGATCATGATAGGCGATGGGACGAGTGCGGCTTCACTCGGACCTTGTGCCAGCAAGAGGGCGTAATTCCAGGCGTAGCGAAAATGATCTTCCGAGGCCCCGGCTGTTCCCTGAATGGTGAGATCGGCATTCCCGCTGACTGCGGCAGCGAGCAACTCCGAGAGCATCGACTTTGCGGTCCCCGGTTCACCGACGAGTAACAGTCCGCGTTCCCCGGCCAGTGTGACGACGCAACGTTCGATCGTGCTGCGTTCACCGACGAACTTCTCCGTGATGGCCAACGACTTCTCCACACCCTTCGGGGTACGAGTGCCCTTCGGCAACTTCAGCTTTTCGCCATCAGTTCCGCAAATGAATTCCACCACCCGCCGTGGCGACAATCGCCAACCTGCCGGTTTGGGAAGATCGTCAGCCTTGTCCAATGCTGCCAGAAATGCCAACTCATCGGCGAACCGAATTTCTGCGGGTGGGGATTGTCGATCGTCAGACATGAGCGGCTTCACTTCGAATGGGAGACGGGGTGAATCTGGCCCAAATCATACCAGCGTTCGCCCCTCATCCCAACCAGCCGGTCAAGTTTGATCCGACGAGGGACTCATCTGAACCCGACGGGCCGCGACGGCTTCCAAGGCGTGCCGGGCGAGTTCCAAATCGCCATCCTCAAAGACTTCGTTGATGACCGCTTCCGGGTCATCTGTCACAGCCATCAACGAATCGACCGCTTGGTTGATCAACACTTCTTGGACGCGAACCAAACCGAGTTTCAACACGCGAACCAAATGCGGAGCGGTTTCCTTTGCAGTCTGACCATATCTCCCGACAGCCCACGTCGCAGCGTTCACGACGCTCAAGTTTGCATCTTTCAAGACCTGAACCAACTCGGGCAGAACCATTTCCGGCTCACGTGCTGTCCCACCAATCGCGAATGCCGCCGCCTGTCTCACTGTTGGTTTCGGATCGGTCAACGCGAGCACGATTTCCTGGAAGTGTGGTTCCGCGGCCGGTCCTAACCGATCGAGTGTCGCCAACGCATCGGTCCGAACAATCGGATTATGATGTCGAAGGTTCTCCGCAACCAAATCGGAGAGCCGACGTTTTTCGTCTTCGTTCTCATTCGGCCAATCTTGAACGGCCCAAAGTGCCAACATCCGCCGACCGTCGGTACCGGATTTCAAATCGGCTTCCAATGCGGACAGTGATCGTGACGGTGTTGGGGAGTCCGGTGAAAACCATGCATCTCCGGTTTTCGTCAGATATTTCAAGCCGTCTACACACGTTGCTTCCGCGTCACGTCGAAGATGTCGGCTCCAAGACGGCTGCGTTTCGCCTGTCATCCAACTGGCCAATGCCAATGCATAACCAAAGTGACGGGCCTGCAATGTGCTCCGTGCGTTCAACGAACCGCCAACGCCCGTCGCGGACTGCCCGGATGATTCAACCAACACGGTATTGGCTGTGAAAATCCCCAAGCCGAACCAGATCGGCATCAGCTCGACAATCTGGTGAAAGTCTTCCGACATCTGCGAGATGCGGCGGTCACGAACCAAACGGTATCCGGCGATCCCCCGTGCGAAGAAGGCGATGAGTGCCTCCAAGTTGCCCATGACACTCTGACCGATGTACAGCCGCGCCGAATGCGATGAAGACCCCGGATCGCACGCCAGCAGTCCGTGTGTAGTCGTCAGAAAGTCCGGCCCAAAGACCAAACGTTCCGATGGATCGGCCTGGTCATCGAAGAACGTGACCGGCAGTTCCTTCGCGTCTTGTCTCGCGTACTCACAAACGCGGCTGTAAATCGTTTGAGCAGCCGACTCCGAACCATCGTAAGGAAGCGGAAAGAAATCGCCGGTTGGCAACACAGTTTTTGCGTCTCGCAGGGTGTCCCAACCGAGCTGTTCGCCCAACCACGCCATCCGCAGTTCGATCCAGGCTTGCTCACGGGCATCCACAGGGCATTTGGGGCGAAACAGTCCGAACATCTTGATTTCTCCACATCGCTGGTTCGTCAATTGCTGTCGCAGGAATACCAGGATCGACAACATCCCGCCAGCCTGCCCGTGCCGTGATCGGCAAACTCACCCCAGTTTAACGATTCCACGAGGATTGGCCCGGTCGCTTGACGGTCCGGAAGTGCGCTGTTAGCTTCCACGTCGCGTGAAGGCGAAGACTGCGCTGAGCGTGCATTTTGCGCACGTCACCCCAGATTCGTCAGGACGGCATCTATTGGCAATTGAATACCAACCCGGTACTCGGAATTCGCGAGAAACTTAACGCGACAAGGACTTTTGGAATGGCTGAGAAGCACGTCTACTACTTTGGCAATGGAAAAGCCGACGGCAATGCGACGATGAAGGAAACGCTCGGTGGCAAAGGGGCGAACCTTGCCGAGATGACGAACATTGGCATTCCCGTTCCCGCCGGGTTCACCATCACGACCGATGTCTGTGTCTACTACAACGACACCAACAACCAATACCCCCCCGGCTTGAAAGACCAAGTCGAAGACGCCCTGAAAAAAGTCGAAAAGGCGATGGGCGCTAAGTACGGCTGCACCGAGAACCCGCTGCTCGTTTCCTGCCGATCTGGGGCACGCGAATCCATGCCGGGGATGATGGACACCGTCCTCAACATCGGTCTGAACGAAGACACCGTCAACGCTCTCGCGAAGCAAGCCAACGACGAGCGTTTCGCTTGGGACAGCTACCGTCGCTTCATCCAAATGTACGGCGACGTCGTGATGCAACTCCCGTTGACGTCCGACGGTGAAGACCGCTTCGAGTTGATCCTCGAAGAACACCGCGAAAAAGCGGGCGTGCACTACGATCACGAATTGACCGTCGATCAACTCAAAGCCATCGTCGACGACTACAAAAAAGTCGTCAAAGATACGCTCGGCAAAGAATTCCCCACCGATCCCATGGAACAACTCTGGGGAGCAATCGGTGCCGTCTTCGGCAGTTGGTCGAACGACCGTGCTGTCGTTTATCGTCGTCAGTACAACATCCCGCACGAATGGGGTACCGCGACCAACGTGCAAGCGATGGCGTTCGGTAACCTCGGTGACGATTGTGCCACCGGTGTGGGCCTCACTCGTGACTGCTCAATGGGTGATCCCGGCTTCTGCGGCGACTACCTCATCAATGCCCAAGGCGAAGACGTGGTGGCGGGGATTCGCGTACCGAAGCGAATCGAAACGCAACTCGAAGACGACATGCCCGAAGCCTACAAGCAACTCGATGACATCGCGAAGAAACTCGAAAAGCACTACAAAGATGTGCAAGACATCGAGTTCACGGTTCAACGGGGCAAAGTTTGGCTTCTGCAAACACGGAATGCTAAACGAACCGGTTTCGCCGCTGTGCGGATCGCCGTCGACTTGGTTGAAGAAGGTCTGATCGACGAAAAAGAAGCCGTCGGTAACAAACGACGTATTCCCGCGGACGACCTCAACCAACTCTTGCAACCGATCTTCGATCCAGCCGTCAAGAAAGCCGCTCAGGACGAAGGCCGTCACATGACGACCGGCATCAACGCCGGTCCTGGGGCTGCAACGGGGCAAATCGTGCTCTCCGCCGAGAAAGCGGAAGCCATGTTCAACGAAGACAACGACGTTGCCCTGATGTTGGTTCGCAAAGAAACCAGCCCGGAAGACTTGCGTGGGATGCGGGTTTCCAAAGGGATTCTCACCGCTCAAGGTGGTGCATCCTCGCACGCCGCTTTGGTGTCTCGTCAGATGGGGAAAGCCTGCGTCGTGGGTGCCGATGAACTCAGCATCAACTACGCCGACAAAACCGTTTCCGCTGGCGACAAAGTTCTCAAAGAAGGTGACTGGATCACCATCGACGGCTTCACGGGTGAAGTCTTCGAAGGCAAGATCGACACTTCACCGAGTGAAGTGATGCGGGTTCTCGAAGGCAAAATGAAGCCCGAAGAGTCCGAAACTTACCAACGCTACGCCAAGCTGATGAGTTGGGCCGACGAACATCGCAAACTCAAAGTTCGCGCCAACTGTGAACCAGGCGATGTCGCTGAAGAAGCCGTTGCTTTCGGTTGTGAAGGTGTCGGGCTCTGCCGAACCGAGCACATGTTCTTCGACAAAGTCGAAGCCATGCGAAAAATGATCCTCGCCGAGGACCTCGAAACTCGCAAGAAAGCCGTCGACGAAATCCTGCCACACCAACGGGAAGACTTCGAAAGCCTCTTCCGCACGATGGCTGGTCGTCCGGTGACGATTCGTCTGCTCGATCCGCCATTGCACGAGTTCCTCTCCGACCGTCACTTGGAAGAAGAACCCGGCTTGGACAAGAAACTCGCCGAAATGACCGGCAAGTCGGTCGAAGACATTCACCGCCGCGTGGCAGAACTCGAAGAACTTAACCCGATGCTTGGTCACCGGGGATGTCGTCTCGGGGTTGTCTATCCGGAAATCACCGCGATGCAAGCACGGGCGATCTTCGAAGCCGCTTGCAACGTCAAAGCCGATGGCATCGACGTGCATCCGGAAGTCATGATTCCGCTGGTTGGTTTCCTCAGCGAATACCGCAACCAAGAAAAGATCGTTCGCGAACAAGCCGATGCCGTGTTCGAAGAGAAGAACACCAACATCGAGTACATGGTCGGTACGATGATCGAAATTCCGCGAGCCGCCCTGTGTGCGGATGAGATCGCCCAAGGAGCTGAATTCTTCAGCTTCGGAACCAACGACCTCACTCAAACCACACTCGGTATGAGCCGGGACGACTACGGGACGTTCATTCCTTACTACAAAGAGAACGACATCGTTCCCGCCGACCCATTCCAAACCGTCGACCAAGACGGTGTGGGCAAGCTGATGAAAATCGGTGTTGAAGGTGGCCGCAGCACACGTGGCGACTTGAAAATCGGCATTTGCGGTGAACATGGTGGCGACCCGGCGTCGGTCATGTTCTGCCACACCATTGGTTTGGATTACGTCTCTTGCTCGCCTCGTCGAATCCCGATCGCTCGCCTCGCGGCTGCTCAGATCGCGTTGACAAGCAAGTAAGTTGAGACAACTCAACGGCAATAACTCACAGCAGTTGATGAGCAATCATCGGCTGCTGTGTTTTTTTATGGACCATGATTTGCGCTTGTGCGTGATCTTTTCCGGCTGGGAGACGTATAATCCCGTAGACTCCTTTCCCACACCAAATACTGCACCAAGGGTTCGGCAATGATGGTCGAAATCGAAGAGATTCTTGAAAGCGGATTACTGCGAGACCCCGCGATTCAATTCTGCGGAGCGGCTCTGCTCTTGTTTCTGATCTCCATGCCGCCATTCATAATGATTCTTCGATTGAAACGCGCGAACCGCAGTCTGCTTCACGAAGAACGTCTGCAGGCATTGGAGAAAATCGCGAGTCTCCCGGATGCGTCCAGCGTTCAACCATTTCTGAACGAACTCGAGGAAACCGGGCAATCTCCGAATTCCGGTCGGTTGTGGATTGCGTTCACGATGGGCTGCCTCGTTCCCGTTGCGGCCTTTGCGGCAGTCTCGATGCAGAATGGCACGAAGGAAGGTGTGCAAATCGCTAGCTGGATTGCCGCCATTATTGTCAGCGTCGCATGTGTCATTTGCGCAACAATTTTAGCGGCCACTTCTTCCCGCCGAGCCAATCCGTCATTGAAAGGAAAATCCCCTGGTGTCTCGTCGATGTTCTAACGTGACCACGTTTCATTAGCAGTCGATGATGCCATTGGGGTTTTGAGGCGTGCCATGCGGTTGGGAATTCTAGGCAACGAAGGGAGTTGGTACGTTCACGACCTAACACGTGCCGCTGATTCGCGTGGGCATCAAGCCGTGCGAATCGATTTCCCTAAGTTTGTGGCAACGGTTGGTTGCGACCGCCCGCATGTAGTTGCGGATGACATCGACTTGCCCCGCTTCGATGCCATCATCGTCCGCACCATGCCGCCAGGCACTCTGGAACAAGTCGTGTTTCGGATGGATGCATTAGCCCAACTGTCGACCGATGCCTACATCCTCAATTCGCCGAAAGCCATTGAGTGTGCTGTCGACAAATACTTGACGACCTGCAATCTGGCCAACGTTGGTTTGCCGGTACCCGCGACAATCACTTGTGAAGATGCCGAAGCCGCGATGATGGCGTTTGAGTGGCTGGGGGGAGACGTTGTCGTCAAACCGATCTTTGGATCGGAAGGGCGTGGAATTTGTCGAGTGAGTGATCCGGATTTGGCATTTCGCACGTTCCGCACGTTGGCGAGATTGGGAGCAGTGCTGTATCTTCAACGCTACATCGATCATCCGGGGTTCGATGTGCGGGTCGTGGTGCTCGATGGAGCGATCCTTGGCGGAATGATTCGCCGCAACGGAACCGACTTCCGCACGAACGTGGCACGTCAAGGTTCGATCGAACCACATGTCCCCACTTCGCTGGAGTGCGAATGGGCATTGCAAGCGGCCCGATCCGTGGGTGCAACTTTCGCCGGCGTGGATATTCTCTATGATCGCGAGGGAACCGGTTGGGTCATTGAAGTCAACGCGGTACCGGGATGGCGGGCGTTTGGACGAGCGACCGGCATTGATGTGGCTGCGAAGGTCATCCAATTTCTGGAATCACAATCAACAAGAAGCATCTGATGAATCTCACCGAACTGACGACCGCCCTATCCACCCATATGCCGCCCGTGCTTCGATGGGCCGGAGCGGTAGCCAAACGCCTGCGGCAATTCGATATCAGCGTTTCCGGCAAGACCTCGGGAAGTTCCAATACCGACGCACTCACGCTGGCCGATCTCTCTGTGCAAGAACTGATTGTGGCCGCGTTACGGGACACATCGCCATTGTTTCGCGAGTGTCGGTTGGAGGCCGAGGAATTCACCGGCGATCTCGATAAATTCGCCACCGATGCGGAATACACAATCGCCATCGATCCGATCGACGGAACCAAGCAGTATCGTGACAAGAGCGGCGATGGCTGGGCGGTGATGTTGTTGCTGCGATCGGTCGAAACCGTGCACTACTCGCTGGTCTACATTCCCGAAACCGGCGAGCATGGGACATGGGTGGAAGCGGTCGATGATCGGGTGGTCTGTGGTCCTGATGACCCAACACGACCAGCTGCGGAAGTGTTGCGGTCCATCACGCCTGTCGATCCTCAAACCCGTCCAGATTCCAAGAAGATTTATCTCATCGGATTCCAAGACGAAGACCCCGCGAAAGCACAAGCGGTAACTGATGCCGGTCTGGAAGGTGTTGTCGCTGATGAAATGCCCGGCAGCATTTTCGAGTTGTTCGCACGGGGCGAGTTTGGAGGGTCGTTGATCCACACACCGAACGTGTACGACTTCCCTGTGTCGCTACAAATCGCTCGGATTTTGGGTGGGGATTCCATCCGTGCCGATACCGGCCAACCAAGTGACTTCCGCGAACTGTGGAATGACGAGCGAGCCGACATGCTCCGAATGACCGGAATCATGGCGTGTAGTCACAATCCAGAAACGTTGAAAACACTGACGGAGCTATCTAAAGACTGGGACCTTGATCGGTATCACGATTGATCCGGATATTCGACGTTGACCAGATACAGCCCGCACGCCGGGGCGGTTTCTCCGGCTTGGCTGCGGTCTTGTTGATCGATGATGGTCCGCACGCGATCGGGCTCCCATCGTCCGCGTCCCACTTTGACAAGCGTGCCCACAATCGCTCGCACCATGTTGTAGAGGAACCCATCAGCAACGACCTCGAACCATAAAAACGATCCCGATTGGTCATCCGATTCACCATCCGAACCCACTGCGGCGGGTTCCCACATCGACCATGTGGTGGAACGCCCCCACTTCGCTTCGAAGATCGTTCGCACACTCGTCGCTTTATTCGGCCAATGCGACTCAAAACATCGGAAATCGTGCGTACCGATGAGATGTTGCGACGCCGCTCGCATGTGATCCAGATTCAACCGTTGACGCACGGGCCAGACGAAACGGCCAAGAAATGCATCCCCCTCCCGACGGTTGAGGATCACATACCGATACCGCTTGCGAACCGCGGAGTAAGTCGCATGAAATTCGGGTCCGACGTCGCATGATTCTCGAACGACGACATCGTCCGGCAGAAAGTTTTGGAGTCCGCGACGGAACTGGTCGGCGGGAATACGGGAATTTGTCGGAAAACTGACGACCTGGCCCAACGCGTGCACGCCCGAATCCGTTCGTCCTGCCGCCAGGATCCGCACGGATTCGCCGGTTAGTTTTTCAATGGCCGACTCGACAACAGACTGCACGCTCGTGCCGTTGGGCTGAACTTGCCAACCCACATAGTTCGTCCCGTCATACGCGATCGTCAAGCGAAGATTTCGCATACCGATTTCACAACCCGTCCATCATGAATCTCTGGAAGCTTGGAACCTGAGTCATGATTCCTACCGTCGAACAGCCGGTCAAGCCACGCGTCTTTCGACGTTTTCCGATGGGGTGGGAAACGGGATGGTTTGGGGCGCTTCGTCGGTGGTTTGCGTGTCCTTCAGAACTCGACTCTTGTAAACCAGTCGAAGGAACTCTGGGAACAACGCCCATTCACGCGGCTTGCGATTCCAGAGATGCGCCAGTTGCTTGAAAAACCCCATTTCGTAGCGGGCGACGACTAAATCCTGAATGCCACCGATGCTATCGACATCTTCCGGCTCCCAAGGACGTGGACAGAGATCGTATATGGGGGACGGATCAGACGGGCGCCCCTGCCCTGGGACATCGTAAATAACGGCAAGTTCACCGGTTTCGTTCAGTTTCGTCGGAAACACTCGACAGGCACCGGGACGACACGAATGAATGCCACAGCGGGAAACTCCGAGTGGATGTTCCGCATCGGGTTCGCCTTCCAGCAAGAACCGACATTTTGAGGAATTCGGGAAGAATTCGCTGACTGTGTGACGCAGGCAAATTACAAACGGCGTTTCGGGTTCGTCCGCAAAATGGAACTGAGGAGCATAATTCCGCGCAATGTTCCCGTCCGGATCGGCCCATCGACAGACGAAATCTCCAAAACCGAGTTGGAGTCGCTGTTCGATTCGTAGCACGTCCGCACCGGTTACTGGAACCGCGAAGGCTCGACAACAACCTGCATGACAGGACTCACAAGGACTCATATGCACTCCGTGTTCGACTCCAGCCCACAGAACTCTTTTGACTCTATCGGCCAATCGTTGAATTCGATTCAATCGAAACCCGGATATCCGTTGCGAACGGTGCGAGATTCCTAAGCCGAACAATCGCCCCAAACCCGTGAACCCCCTAGTCCCCGTGGAAACATCATGCTTTTTGTTTCGCCAGGTCGATACAAAGACGCAGACCAAATTTCTGTCACCTTTCAATGCTCTCATCGCGACCCCGATCCGGATTTGAGAGGCTCGCGGGCTTATTTTGGAAATGGAGTTTCTCATGCCATCCACTCGCATGATGCGGTGTCTTCTCACACTCACTTGCTTGATCGTTCCCTCCGTATGCCTCGCTGACGGTCTGATCCGTGACGGCGTTGGAGCGATTTCCATCGGTCGTGGCGGTACCAATATCGCTCACTTCGACAACGGGGCGGTCTTGCTGGACAATCCAGCCGGGATTCTCAACATGCCCGGCAATGTATTGTTGGAAGCCGGAATCGATGTCCTGATCACCGACCAAAGGTATTCCGACCCCGAGAACAACAATGTTGGCGATGAACCCAATGCCCGGCCGATTCCGCACGGTTCGGCGTTGTTCAAAAGTGATGATGGTCGTTGGGCAGCCGGAATCGGGATCTACATGCCCGCGGGTTTCGGAACGGACTGGGATTTGGTCAACCCGATCTTCGGGAAACAGCAATATCGTGCTTTGGGAATTATGACGAAAATCATTCCTGGCGTTGCGTACCGGGTGACAGATGACCTCAGCATCGGAGCAACTCTGGGAGTTGGGTTGAATCACTTGGAAATCGAAGGCCCGTTCACGGGGCAAACTGGTGTGATGACCGGCGTCCCCACCCTTTTCGATCTGAAAACCGACGGTGCGGCGTTGGTGTGGTCGGTCGGGGCACAATACCAAGTCAGCGATAACACCATGATCGGTGTCACCTACATCAGCGAGAGTGACTTCACGATGGATGGCCAACTCGATGCTCAAATCGCGGGGTTGGCTCCGGTTCCAGTGTTCTCACGGTTTGATGCCGAAGTCGATCAGAAGTATCCCCAATCGGTCGGAGCAGGGATCACGCACCTGATCGCCGACCGGCACCGCGTGTCAGCCGATGTCATTTGGTACGATTGGTCGTCAGCGTTCAATAGCCTCGATTTCAAATTCACCAATGCCGATAACCCACTGCTCGCTGCGGCGTTGCCACCAACGATCACCGATTCGGTGCAGCAAAACTGGGACGACAATGTCTCGGTGCGACTTGGTTACGAGTACTTCGCCGAAAGTGGTGACATCTGGCGACTCGGTTACGTCTACCACGACAGCCCCGTGCCAGATAACACGCTCACGCCCTACACCGACGGCATCCTGCAACACGCGGTTTCGGTGGGATACTCCACATGCATCAGCAGTTGGCAGCTCAACACCGGCTACCAATACAGCTTCGGTGACACCCAAAGCTCCGGCCAAAGTGCCCTCGTTGGCGGTGACTTCAGCAACAGCACCCTCGACGTCAACGCCCACTGGCTCGCCGTGAGTTTGCTGAAGACGTTCTGATACCTCTTAGTCAGTGCCTGACCAACAACTGTTACCCAAACGACGAGAAATCTACCCAAGTGTGCCACGGTTCTGTGAACCATGCCGAGCGATCGTAAGACATTGAAGAAAGCACGGCTTACAGAGCCGTGGCACACTGTTGGAAGTTAAAAGACGAAGCAGTGTTTGCTTCCGTCAGCCTTGTTGAATCCGTTCGATGAGCATTGAACGCACGACTTTCGGGTCGGCTCCTTTGAGTTCTTTCATGGCTCGACCGATCAGCGGGCCGACGGCTTGTTGTTTGCCGCCGCGGACGTCTTCGGCGATCTTGGGATTCTCGGCAATCAGTTTGTCGATCACCCCGACCAGTGCACTCTCGTCATTGACGACTTCCAAACCGCGTTCGGCAATCAACTCGTCAACGCGTTGACCAGTATCGTCCGATGATTCCTCTTCGATCAAGACGCCGAAGATTTCCCGAGCACTTCCTGTTGTGATTTTGCCGTCCACGACTCGTTTCAAGAGTGTGCCGAGCGTCCCCGAAGTAATCGGAAACTCCCGGATCGAGATCTGACGATCGTTGAGTTCCCGTTGGACATCCTGAGTACACCAGTTGGCCGCTTGCTTGCCGTTGCCGCAGCGATCGAGAACGGCGTCGAAATAGTTCGCGAAGTCAGGCCCCTGATCGATAATCACCCCAGCATCGTAGGGCGAAAGTTCGCACGTGGTTTCATAGCGTTGGCGTCGTTCGGCGGGCAATTCGCCGAGAGATTCCTGAACCGCTTGCGTTTGCTCGTCGGTAATCGTAACTGGCACCAAGTCCGGATCAGGAAAGTAGCGGTAATCGCTGGCGTCTTCTTTGCCGCGTTGCAGATATGTCTGCCCGCGATCGGCGTCCCAACCCCAAGTTTCCTTCATGACTCCCGGATCACCCAACTTTCGCCCGGTGCGTTCGAATTCATCGAGTTGCCGATGCGCTTCGTACAGAATCGCCGCCTCGACACCGCGGAACGTGTTGAGGTTTTTGATCTCGGTGATCGGTGTCGCAGCGATGTGTCCGTCCGGCTGAGGAATATGCCAATTGACGTTGGCATCACACCGCAGCGACCCCTCTTGCATGTTGCAATCCGAGACGCCCAGATATGTCATCAGCAGTCGCATATCCTCGAGAAACGCTTTCGCTTCGGCGGCTGATCGGATTTCCGGTTCCGTGACGATCTCCAACAATGGCGTCCCGCAGCGGTTCAAGTCGATACGGCTATCTCCACCGCGACCGGATTCATCGTGCGAATTCTTGCCGGCATCTTCTTCCAGGTGCGCCCGAATGATCCCGACCCGTGTGGACTTTTCTTCGTCGTTCTCGGTGAACGTGACGTCGAGATAGCCATCATGGCAGATCGGTAAATCGTATTGGCTGAGTTGATACGCCTTCGGTAAATCCGGATAGTAATACTGCTTGCGGTCCCACTTGGTGAACGAAGAAATCTCGCAATGCAACGCGAGTCCGGCTTTCGTCGCCAGTTCGACCGCCTTGCGATTCATCACCGGCAACGCCCCCGGAAGCCCGAGACAGACGGGGCAAGTTTGCGTGTTGGGTTCGTCGGGGTTGAATCGGTTCAGACAGCCACAAAACAACTTGGTCTGTGTCAACAACTGAACGTGAACTTCCAAACCGATGATTAACGTGTTTTCCATCGTGCCTATTTTCACAATCGAAGAATTTGAACTTCCGATAGTTCAGCGAAGTTGATGGCAGACTTCAAGACCAAAGCCTCGATCAGCCTGGAATTGAAAGAGGCAGGACCGCCGCTGGAAATGATCAACACCCGATTTTGCTCGTCCGATGACACGGCCTCAAGTCATAGGACATCATTTTGAACGATGGGATTCGCATGTTCGTTCCCGCCAACTCTCGAAGATTTCGTCCCGGTTTTACGTTGATCGAACTTTTGGTGGTCATCTCGATCATCGCGGTTCTCATTTCCCTGATTGCCCCCGCCGTTCAAAGTGCCCGAGCGGCGGCACGACGTGTAAAATGTCTCAACAACATTCGCAACATTGCATTGGCAATGATCAACGATGCCAGTGCTCACGGTGATCAATTGCCCCACGTCCGCACACAGGGTGGCGGCATCCCAACGACTTGGCCGATCCACCTGCTTGATGATCTTGACGCTTCCGGGGTCGCGAGGCAAGTTCGCCAGGATGGTGTGATTGATTCCTCAACCGATACGGAAATTTGGCTCGAAGTTTTCAGTTGTCCGGATGACCTCGCCCGCACTCGACAAGCCAACGCACTGAGCTATGTGGCTAACGGTGGCATTTTTTACGACACGAGCGGAGTCAATGTGAACCATCACACCGCGAGTCGGATTGCCGAGGAACTCGTGACCGGTGCACCAAACCGATTGGGCTACGCAACGGGCGTGCTCTGGCAGAAGACATCGACGGATTCCCGACGCATGGGCTTCGGTTTTGTCTCCCAGGGTGACGGCATTAGCAACACACTTCTGCTCGGTGAGAATAGTGATCCGCGTGTTGATCTTTCCGCATCCACGAACCCGACTGGCACTTGGGGGACGACTTCCATGTATTCGCTCATTTTTGCCATCGACACCGATGATGTGGAATTTGGTTCCACGAAGTTGCATAACAAGTCGGGCACCGTCGACGATATTCTTGATTGGACGGGGGTTGAACTCCTGGAGGATTCTCAGATCAACGGTCGTCGTGATAGCGGCGGACTCCGACCGGCCTCGAACCACCAAGACATCGTTCATTTCGCATTCTGTGACGGGAGTGCTCGCCCCATCAGCGATTCCATCCAAGCGGACGTGTACCTCAAACTCGTCACGTCGGCCGGTTCGCTGCACGGTGAGGGAATTCTCAACCAAAGTGACTATTAGCCGGACTCTTCCCCGCTTTTCCGCGTTGAACTAGCCCGAAAATCGCCGCTTTCCGGATGCAATGGGTTGTTATTCCGAGCGTCACCGGCGAGAATCGCGACGAATAAAAAATCGTAGTTATCAGAAGAGGAACTCACCCATGCCTCACGGCTTTGGAATTGTCGGCTGCGGGATGATCTCGAACTTCCACGCCGAAGCCATCGCCCACATCCCGAACGCGGAACTTGTGGCTTGCTTTGACATGCGAGCCGAAGCCGCCGACAAATTTGCCGAGGAACGCGGCTGCAAAGCGTACCACGACCTCAGCGAAATGTTGGCCGATCCGGATGTGCACATCGTCACTATTTGCACGCCCAGCGGAGTCCATTTAGACCCGGCTGTCGCCGCCGCGAATGCGGGCAAACACGTGGTCGTCGAGAAACCGCTGGAAATCACGCTGGATCGCTGTGATCAAATCATCAATGCGTGTGAAAAGAACGGTGTAAAGCTCGCGACCATCATGCCGAGCCGCTTCAGTGAAGCGAACATGGCGTTGAAAAAAGCGATCACCGACGGACGATTCGGCAAACTTACCCTGGGCGACACCTACGTGAAATGGTGGAGGTCACAAGAGTATTATGACAGCGGCGGATGGCGAGGCACCTGGAAACTTGATGGCGGTGGAGCCTACATGAACCAAGCGATCCACAACGTGGATTTGCTGTACTGGCTCATGGGTGATGTCGACCAAGTCTGTGGTCTCACCGACACGCTGGCTCATGAACGCATCGAAGTCGAAGACACTGGCGTCGCCTGCGTGAAGTTCAAATCGGGTGCGGTTGGTGTGCTCGAAGCGACCACCAGCGCGTTTCCCGGGTTGCTCAAGAAAACTGAAATCCACGGCACTAAGGGATCGGCGATTGTCGAGCAGGACAGCATTCTGCTCTGGACCTTTGCCGACGAAACGCCCGAAGACGAGGAAATCCGCCAGAAGTTCGCTGCCCAAGGGGGAACCGGTGGTGCGAGCGATCCGAAAGCGATCAGTTTCGTCGGTCATCAAAAGCAGTTCGAGGAACTCTTGGAATCCATCGAAGCCGGCAAAGACCCAGTCGTCGATGGATACGAAGGCCGCAAGAGCGTGGAACTGATCCTGGCGATTTACCAATCGTCTTGGACCGGCCAACGCGTCGAGTTGCCGTTGCCCAAAGACCCCGACAACCCGAAGAAACCAGCCGAGTAATTCCATTTGCCAATCCGTCGACGGAAGTCGGCGGATTGGCTGCTTTACAGCACGCCGTACTTCTCCCACGCCTCTGTGGCTTTCATACCATCTTTGATGGCATCGCGGGTGATGTTTTCCGCGTGCACTTTCTCCCATGCGGATCGCACGACTTCCGTCTCGATTTCCTGCGGCACGACGACCACGCCATCGACATCCGCGACGACCAAATCCCCAGGCGAGAATTTTACGCCGTCGATTTCCACCGGCACATCGACATCAATGACACGTTGCCGATGCTGGCTGTCGTAAATGCAAGTTCCTCTTGCAAAGACCGGGAACTGCATCGCCCGCATCTTCTGCACATCTCGCACGGCTCCGTCGACAATCGAACCCACGCAACCGGTGTTTCGAGCGGCCGTCGAAAGCAACTCGCCCCAAATCCCCGATTGCACTGAGCCACCCGCCGCCGCGATCAACACATCATCCGGTTGGCAGCTATCAACCGCTTTGAGTTCCAACGCATACGGCTCCGGGTCCTCATGGAACATGTCGGCCCACAGCGTCGTCTTGCAGCGTCCGATCAAAACGCCGTCAACGGTCCAAGGCGGCAACGCCACCCGTGGTGATTGCCGACGAAAACCGTGTGCATCCAACGCATCGCAAACCACCGCGGAATAAAAACACTCCCGCATCATATCCAGAGAAATTGTGTCCGGAGTCGCATTCGTCATCGGTCAATCAGCCTTGGTGAAATTTTCAGGTGCGTGAGGCATCGCATCAACAATGACTTGTGATTATGCTGTAAACCGTCGCTCGCTGTCATCCCTACCAACGAAAAAACGCGTCCCATTTTCCTCTCAACCCCGAGATTGAGTTTTATGCGAGTTGGCATTGTCGCATTGCTGCATGAGTCCAACACATTCGTCCCCAAACCGACGACTGTCGAACTGTTTGAAACATGGACCTGGCAAACCAGTTCGGCCATGCGAACAGCGTGGCAAGACGCACATCATGAAGTTGGCGGTTTCTTCGCGGGGTTGGATGACGCACAAATTGAAGCCGTTCCGGTTTTCGCCGCCCGAGCACTGCCCTCGGGAACAATCACGGCGGATGCATTCGACTTTTTGCTGGATGAGATCGAATCCTCATTGAGCCAAGCCGGTGAACTGGACGGTCTTCTCGTCGCTCCCCACGGTGCAACCGTCAGCGAACGTTTCCCCGACGCAGATGGGCATTGGTTGGCGAAAGTTCGACAGCAACTTGGACCAGAAATCCCCATCATCGGCACCATCGACGCCCATGCGAATCTGTCCCGACAGATGGTGGACAGTGTGGATGCCCTGATCGCCTACCGGAGTAACCCGCACCTCGATCAACGCGATCGGGGCATTGAAGCAGCGAAAATGATGGTACGAACGTTACGTGGCGAGATCCGCCCGACCATGTCCGCCACATTCCCGCCATTGGCCATCAACATCGAACGCCAAATGACAAGCGAAGACCATTTCCGACCACACTACGAGTTCGCGAACGCGCAACTCTCACGCCCCGAAGTGCTCTCCAACAGTATCGTTCTCGGATTTCCTTACGCGGATGTGGACGAGATGGGGTCCGCCACGATTGCCATCACCAACGACAACCCCGAATTGGCGACACAAACCGCGAACGAATTGGCCATGCGTTTGTGGGAACACCGTGATGATTTTCGCGGTCGATTGCTCAGCGTCGATGCGGCACTCGAACAGTGTGATTCGATCCCCGGTCCCGTGTGCTTGCTCGATATGGGTGACAACGTAGGTGGGGGATCCGCTGCCGACGGCACAACGCTGCTACATGCACTGCACCAACGAAATCGCGGGCGAGCGTTTGTGTGTCTCTACGATCCAAAGGCCGTCGAAGCGTGTCGTCAGATCGAAACCGGAACACGGGTTGAACTTTCGCTTGGCGGGCACGTGGATGATCAACATGGCGAGCCATTCCACACCACTGTTACCGTCGAAAGTCTTCACGACGGGAAATTCCAAGAGTCGAAACCGCGACATGGCGGAATCATGAAATTTGATCAAGGACCAACCGCAGTTGTCACCACAGATTCCGGTGTCACGATCATGCTGACTTCGCGGCGAATGGTACCGTTCAGCTTGGAGCAAGTTCGATCGGGACAACTTGACCCTGCGGCGTTCGATATTCTCGTGGCGAAAGGAGTCAATGCACCATTGGCGGCATACTCCGAAGTCTGCCCGAGCTTTCTACGGGTCAACACACCCGGCTCGACGTGTGCCGACATGACGCAACTCCGCTTTCAAAATCGTCGTCGCCCCATGTTCCCGTTCGAGCAGAACACCACATGGGCACCGACGGTCTGAGCCGAGAAGATATTGCCAAGCCGCCTCGGTTCGCTAAAATTTCTCGATAACGGTTTCACGGTTCCAATTGCGGGTTCTGTCTCGCGACGCAGCGGGGACAACGGAGTTTTCGTCGCCATCGCGGACACAGAAGACCGTTGTACGGTCAATGCCAACCATACGGCAAGTTATTCACGGATTGAACGAACTGACGAGTTGTATTCGTCGGTTGCCGGGTTTCGATGAGGTTCTCAGCACGCTCCGATCGGGAGGGCACGCGAGTCTCGACGGAACGTGGGGTTCCGCGTGCGCGCTGGCCAGCCTGACTCTTGCCGAGGAGTCAAAAGGACCAGTCGTTGTCGTGCTGCCACGGATTGCGGATGTCGATGACTTCGCTCTCGACGTGGCAAACTTTGGCGATCTAACCCCCGAAATTTTTCCAGCTTGGGCGACGATGCCCGATGAACAGAGCATCGCCGACTCGGTATTCGGCGGGCGACTGCGGATTCTGCAAGCCGTATCCGGTCCGGAACCACCATCGCTGATCGTCACCAGTTTGCCGGCGTTGCTACAACCGGTTCCGTCCGCTCAGAATCGTGCCGATGGAACACGGCGTCTGCACGTTGGACTTGAGGTCGAGTCCGATGACCTCATGCAATGGTTGATCGACCGTGGTTTCGATCGGGTTCCCGCATTGGAAGCTCCCGGTGAATTTAGCATGCATGGGGGTATTCTCGATCTGTTTCCGCCGGACGCCGTCGATCCGTACCGCGTCGAATTCTTTGGGGACGAAATCGAATCCATTCGCCGCTTCGATGTCGAAACCCAGCGGAAACTTGAGGATCTCGATTCCATCTCGATCACCGTGATTTCCCCAGATTCCAATGATGAATCCGCAACCGCGAGTTTCCTGGATGATCTTCCAGAGACCGCATGGATCGGTTTCGTCGAACTGCCGGACATGGTCCAGGAAGGGCATGCATATTTAGATCGGCTGGGGCGGCCGCCGGGGTTATTCGATGTCGAACCAACGCTCGCAAAGGCTCGTCAATTTAGCACGGTCACGTTGTCCGCGATTGGTGATGCGGTCGAAGATGTGCACTGCCAACTCCAAGTGGAGAGCATCGAAAAGTTCGCCGGTCCGCGTTCGGATGTTCTGCTGGAATTAGCATCGGCTTTGCAACCGGACGAAACGGTGTTGCTCGCCTGTCACAACGAAGGCGAACAACGGCGGCTTTCGGAAATGCTCGCCGACCTTGATGACGAAATCGCATCACGGATTCACCTGTGTTTGGGACGGGTTGGTGAAGGATTTCGGCTTGGCAGTGAAAATCTTGTCGTGCTTAGTGACGCCCAATTGTTCGGGCGGACCGATGTCCGACGAGCACCACGTCGGAAACGGCGACACGGGGAATCCCGGGCACTCGATACGTTTCTCGATCTTCGTCCCGGTGATCTGGTCGTTCATCTCTCGCATGGAATCGGGCGTTTTCGCGGGATGGAGATCCTGGAAAAAGACGACCAAGCCGAGGAACACCTTGCGATCGAATTTGCCGACTCCGTGCGAATTCTGGTGCCGGTCTCGCTGATTCATCTGGTGCAGAAATACGTCGGTGC
The DNA here is from genome assembly GCF_011634775.1 of Thalassoroseus pseudoceratinae. Classification (NCBI taxonomy): domain Bacteria; kingdom Pseudomonadati; phylum Planctomycetota; class Planctomycetia; order Planctomycetales; family Planctomycetaceae; genus Thalassoroseus; species Thalassoroseus pseudoceratinae. The sequence continues at coordinate 1,090,461 of NZ_JAALXT010000002.1, read as the reverse complement.
CGCCAAGAGTTCCCCGCCACTTTCTAAACTCGGTGGCAAGAGTTGGGCGAAGAAAAAGGAAAAAGCCGCGGAATCGGTTCGGGATATGGCGGCGGATATGATTCGTCTGCAAGCCGCTCGTGAAGCCAAACCCGGTGTTGCCTGCCCGCCGGATAGCGATTGGGTCAATGAATTCGCCGCTGCGTTTCCGTATGTGGAAACGGAAGACCAAGACCACGCCATCGCCGAGTGCAAAGCCGACCTGATGCGGCCACGGCCGATGGACCGGCTCATTTGCGGCGACGTCGGTTTCGGTAAGACGGAAGTCGCGATGCGGGCCGCGTTCAAAATGGTGGATTCCGGCCGACAAGTTGCCATCTTGGTGCCGACCACCGTACTCGCGGAACAGCACTTTCGCAGTTTTTGCGAGCGAATGGCCGAGTTTCCGGTGTCTATTGATGTACTCTCGCGGTTTCGCTCCAAACGGGAACAGCGGGAAATTCTCGAACGCATGGCGACGGGCAACGTCGATATCGTGATCGGAACACACCGACTCGTGCAAAAAGATGTCCGCTTCCGCGACCTGGGATTGCTCATTATCGACGAAGAACAACGGTTCGGGGTCGATCACAAGGAAATGCTGAAGCGGATGCGATTGGAGGTGGATGTCCTCACGCTCTCGGCCACGCCAATTCCGCGAACCCTGCACATGGCGGTTCTTGGCATTCGTGACATTTCCAACCTCACCACCGCGCCGCAAGATCGCGTGCCGATCGAAACTCGGATCAGCCGTTTCGATGAACACCTCATCCGCTCAGCCATCGTGCGGGAACTCAACCGCGGTGGGCAGGTGTATTTCGTCCACAACCGCGTTTACAACATCCAACGGATTGCCGACCGCATTCAGAAAATCGTTCCGGAAGCGAACATCGGAATCGGTCATGGGCAAATGACCGGCGATGAACTCGAAACGGTGATGTACGATTTCGTGTCCGGTCGGCTCGACGTTTTAGTGGCGACGACGATTATTGAATCCGGTCTGGATATTCCCAACGCGAACACAATCTTCATTCACCAAGCCGACAAATATGGATTGGCCGAGTTGCATCAATTGCGGGGGCGTGTCGGTCGATACAAGCACCGGGCGTACTGTTATTTGCTGCTCGAAGAAGGCAAAATTCTGACGAGCGACGCCACTAAGCGGCTCAAAGCGATCGAAGAGTACAGCGAACTCGGTAGCGGTTTTCGTATTGCCATGCGGGATTTGGAAATCCGCGGGGCGGGCAACATTCTCGGCAACGAGCAAAGCGGGCACATTGCATCCGTCGGTTACGAGTTGTATTGCCAACTGCTTGAAAACGCCGTGCATCGCCTTAAGGGCGAACCGATCCGCGAGCACGTGCATGTTAACACGAACCTGCCGGTCTCCGCTTTCATCCCGCAGGAGTACATTCCGCACGGGCGGCAGAAAATCGAGATGTACCGCAAACTTTCAGCGGTTCAAACTTTCCAGGAACTTGCATCCATCAAGGAAGAATTTCGCGACCGCTTCGGGCCAATTCCCGAACCAACCGAACGGTTGATCGCGGTGCGAAACATGCAGTTGCTCGCCGCAAGTTGGGGCATCGCCGACATCCGACTTGAAGACCGTTTCGCCGTCCTCGGATATTCAGATCGAGACAAGATCAATCGGTTAAAACAGCGAATCGGTTCGGATTTACGAGTTGTGGATCACCTCAGTGCATATCTCGTTCTTCCTAATCCTGAGATCGCCGGTGATCCACTCGTGGAGTTTCTTTCCAAGCACTTGCGGCTTGAGCAATCCGTGTAGAATCCGCTGAGCGGCCCCGATATCGGAGAGACACTTTCGCTCAGTTGTTTTGCGGACGCCCCTGCCGTCGAAACTCATCTGGAGTCACGAAACCATCGCCGTCGGCATCGAGCCGATCAAACCCGCGTATCCTTCGATTCGCGGCTTCCTCTTGAGAGATCTTGCCGTCTTCGTTCTTGTCCGCGTCTTGCAGGAATCGCGGGAAACCGTCTCGATTGTTGTTCGGTCGCGAACCGGCATTCGGTCGCCGGTCGCCACGCATTGATTGTTCGAGTTCGCCCAGCGTGACTTCGCCGTCGTCATCGGTGTCCAATTCGGCCAGAACTTCAGGAGCTTTCGCCAACTCTTCTTTGGACAAACGGCCGTTGCGGTCGGCGTCCAATTTGCGAAACAAAGGCGACGGTTGTGGACCGCGTGGCGGACGTGCACCGCTCATCGGACCGAATCGTCGCATCATTTCGGTGAATTCCCCTTTTGTGAGAGACTCCGCATCGGCTTTTCCCATTTGCTGCAGCATGCGTTTCACGCCATCACGCATCCTCTCCGGCATTTCGCTGAGTTCGATCTTGCCGTTCTTGTTGCGGTCCAACTGTTCGGTGAATCGGTCGCCGCCGGCCTGCATTTGTCGACCACGTGTCATGGCGGTCTGGAATTCTTCGAATGTCAGTTCTTCTTTCCCGAGACGATCGAACAACCGCATGAAACGTTCGCGGAACGGTTCCGGGACTTCGTCCTTCGAGATTTTTTGATTTCCGTCTCGATCAATTCGTCGCAACATTTGCGACATATCGCCTCCACGACGCTGATTGGGACCGCGGGAACTGAAAGCATCATTCTTTGCCGGTTCTTTGGGATCACTCGCTGTGGTAAATTCTTTTGCAGTTAGTTTGCCGTCATCATTTTCGTCAGCAACTCGTACTAAACGATCAAAGAATTTGTATTGATCTTCTTCCAATTCAGAACGCTCGAGAACCCCGTCGCCGTTTTGATCGAGTTGCTCGAACAACCCGGAAGGTTCAGCGACGTCCGTAGCTTCGTTCTCAGCGGAATGCAAGAGGGGTGCGTTACACGCCAGCAGACAACCGGGCAGAACACAATTGGAAAGGAAACGATGCCAATTCATGAATTCGATCCTCGAAGCGAAGGTGTGAGCCGAAACCGTGCAATGGTCTGGTTCATGAAACACCAAGCTTCGACAATCGGGCCGCAGTTTTCTCGCCGTCCTGCTTGTATCCCGAAAGATAGCGTTATGTGACGTAAATCCAACGTCCGACGGTCAACGCAGGGACCAGCAGACCTGCGACGACCAACCCCAGTGTGACATTTCCAGTCCAGGCAGAAAGGAGAACGGCGTCGATCATGATGATCGAAAGTAGCATCACCCGAACCGCCAATTGGACTTTCGCAGGCGATGGGGTTGCCAGGGCATCGGCCAGACGACGGTTGACTGTGAACATGATCACACCAAACGCCAGCAAAAAACTGGACTGAACCCCGGAATTCTCGGGAGCAAATGCCAACCACGCAAGCAGTGCCAATAGCCCAAGATCGACGACCAGCAATCCACCGAACAATGGACCACGACGGCTTTCCCCTGCTTCCTCTCGGGCGAACAGTGTGACCCCCACAATGTAGATGAACAGGCCACCCGCAACCCACAAAAGTGGTGGCAGACCGTCTGTTTTCATAGCTGCGAAATCTGTCAGTCGCGACCAATCTGCATGAGCGCTTCCACCGAGAAGAACGTTCGAGAAACGACAACCACCCATCGCGAGCGGTCCGAGAATCGATTTCTTGAGGATGGCATCGTAAAGGAAGATACAGAGCGTCAACGCCACTGCGACCGCTAAAGACGACAGGCCAACGACCGCGGCGGCGGCTAGACCGATACCGATCAGCACACTTCCAAATCGAACCGCTGCCGCGACGGAAACACGCCCCGAGGGAATCGGTCGCTGCGGGCGTTCGACGGCATCAATCTCGCGATCGAACACGTCATTAAACACCATTCCAGCGAGGTACAAGCATCCCGAGGTCAACGCTAAAACGGCCAATTGCCACCAGGGCACGTTCGGTGCCGATTCTGCCCCCAAGCGTGTTAAGGAGAAGCCCAACGCGATGTCCGACAGAGCCGTAAACACCGCCGGAAACCGCATCAGTTGGAAATATGCTCGGATCGACATGAAGCAGGAATCGGGTTACTAGTGCCAAGAATCAATGGGGGATTGCTACGCAGACTCGGTCATCTCGAGCCGCCTAGCCGGGGTTGGAATGCACGAAGAGATCCAAGTAGAGCACGAAGAGCATCAACCCCACAATGAACAGGAATCCAAGCAATTGAGCCGTTTGCAAAACCCGTTCACTGGGTTTGCTGCGAGTGACCCCTTCCCAGATCAAGAACACCATGTGTCCGCCATCGAGCACTGGGATTGGCAGGAAATTGACAACCGCCAGGTTCACGCTCAAGAAACCCAGGAACAATAAGAGTTGATTGATCCCTTGCTTGGCGACCGTGTAACCCATTTCGGCAATCCCGACTGGGCCGTGAAGTTCTTTCGGTGAAATGTCTCCGCTAAACAGGCTTCTCAAGGTGAGGTAGATGTCGATGGCGGAGTTCTTCGTATAATCGACTCCCATGCCGATCGCTCCGGCGAAGCTATCAGCTTTTTGAATCTCGGAAAGCCCTCCGAGCTTTACTCCTCGATCACTTGGTTGAAACCAGTCTTTCGACGCAACGGGCACCAATTCCACATTGCGAACTTGGCCTTGGTCGTCGCTGACGGTCAACTTGACGCTCCGCGTCGGAACTCCTTGTATCAACCGAAAGGCGTAGGCCCAATTCTCGGTTTTGTCAAATTGAATGGGTTCGAGTCTGTCACCAAATCGATCCGCAGGCAAATCGGGATCGGCAATGAGGGCCAACTGCTTGATTCGTTCCCCCTTTTTCAAACCCGCTTTATCGGCAGGGCTGCCCGGTTCGACGTGCAGCACGACCGGGATCGCGTTGTAGGCGATACCGATCGACGGAATCGTCGCAGGCAGTCCCGGAGCAAGGACCGCACCACGCAGCATCAAATCCGTCCAGCCCGGATGATCACTCGGACGAACTTTCAATACAACGTCTTCCGCACCGCCTTCGTCGGGGGAACGGTTCACAACAACCTCAACGGTCCCCGGTTCCCAATCGTCGGGCGGATCTGTGGGAGCTTCACTGTTTCGCAACGCATGGAAATAGTCCGGTAGCCGCATCGGATCGATCTCGGTGCCGACAGCTTTTCCGTTGACGTGGGTGATCTTGTCACCGACTTTGAAACCGGCTTTCTCCGCAGGAGAGCCGTCCACGATATCGACGATTTGTGTGATATCCATCCAGAGGCCAAGGGTTCGGAACGACTCTGGTTTCACAGTGATCGGTTCTTCAACCATCGTGCCATTGCCGTCTTCGTCGAAGCGTTCGACGTAGAAATCAACGGCCTGGGACCGGACTTGCGGTTCCGCCAGCCATGCTTGAAGATTCGCAATCGTCTCGAACGCCTGTGGTTCTTCTCCCGCGATGGCGGCCTTGCGAATGACGTCACGACGTTGGAATCCGTTTTTCACGTCTGCCGCTGGCGTGCCGGGTTCGACGACCAAATCCTCAGGGTCTTCAACGTCCGTCACCCGAAGGCTTGCATACATTGGAGCGGCACCGATCATTCGTTTCGTGCCGGACACATCGGGTGTCAACGTGAACTCAAAATCGCTGCCGTCCCGTTTGACACCGGCGATTTCCAAATCACCGCTCGTCAAGGCGACCCCTCGCATCAGATCACTGAAGGACTCGACTTTACGGTCGTTGATCCGGGTGATGCGGTCGCCGTATTCCAGTCCGGCATTCCACGCCGGTTTCCCGGGTTGCACTCCGCCAATCACACTAGGCGTCATTTGCACGCCGGAGTTGAATGCAATCGCGAAGAACAGCATCCCGGTGATGATGTTCATGATCACACCGGCAGAAATAATTGCCATCCGTTGTGGCACTGACTTCGCCGAATACGAACGCGGGTCTTCGGCGATCTCCTCGTTCGACATCTGGCTCGGGTCCATATCGTCTTGGCCGAGCATCTTCACATATCCGCCGAATGGAATGATCGACAATGCGTATTCGGTCTCCCCACGTTTGGTGCTCCAGAGAATCGGACCAAAGCCGATGCTAAAGCGTTCGACTTTCACATCGCACCACTTCGCAACCGCAAAGTGGCCCAATTCGTGAAAGAAGATCACCAACCCCAGCCCGAGTGCCACGTACAGAAAACTGACGATCGACCCCAGCGAGATCGCCGCCGGCATCAGAAAAGCGGGAATGATCAGCCCCAACGGAGCCAGCGTGAGAACCGGAAGCAACCGTCCGGTGCGTGATTTCAAGCGTGCCAACGAGTCATCTCCTTACGAGCCCATTCGTCCCAGCGGAACAAGTCCGACAGTTTCGGGGAGGGATCGAACGTATGAGCATCCAAAACCGCACGGCAAGCGCGGGGGATCTGTGGAAAAGTGAGTGTTCCATCCAAAAACCGGGCGACCGCCACTTCATTGGCCGCATTTAATACCGAACCGCAGGTTCCCCCACGCTCGGCCACTTCAAATCCTAATTCCAAACCGGGAAACGCCTCGAAATCGGGCGGCAACAAATCGAGTTGCATTGCGGATTGCCAATCCATCCGCGGACACACGCCGTCCGTCCGTTCCGGGTACGTGAGCGCATATTGAATTGGTAGCTTCATATCGGGCGGCGACAACTGGGCAATCACCGACCCGTCGACAAATTCCACGAACGAGTGAATGATCGACTGCGGATGCACCACCACGCCAATCTGGTCCCGTGACAGATCAAACAGCCAACGAGCTTCGATCACTTCCAGAGCTTTGTTGATCATCGTGGCGGAATCCACGGTGATTTTTGGGCCCATGTCCCAAGTCGGATGGTTCAGCGCCATCTCGACGGTGACCGATTCCAGCTTCTCTTTCGCCCAACCGCGAAACGGTCCGCCACTCGCGGTCAGCACGACCCGGCGGACTTCGTTGGCTCGTCCAGATTGCAGGCACTGATAGATTGCGGAATGTTCGCTATCAACCGGCAGCAGTGTCGCACCGGTCTGTTTGGCGAGTCGCATGACCAACGGACCGGCAACAACAAGTGTTTCCTTGTTCGCAATGCCGACGGTTTTGCCACTCTCGACGGCCGCCCAGGTCCCACGTAATCCCGCGGCACCGACAATGCCGGAGATCACGACATCCACATCCGCTTCGGAGGCGACTCGTTCAACGGATTCCGGTCCGAATAACAGTTCGGTCTCGGGGTGGAATGCGGAGCGATCGACTTGCTCACGGATGTCGTTGTCACTCAGAACGGCCCAACGCGGGCGAAATTGCTGCGTTTGCTGCGCAAGTTCAGTCCAACTCCGATGAGCCGTCAACGCGACCGGAGCCATTTCAGACGCATGAGCCGCGAGCACGTCGAGACAACTCGTCCCGATCGAACCGGTCGACCCCAAGACCGCAACTTGCTTCATCCCTGCTGCACGTTCCCTGTTCTGACGCCACCCAGAAGAGTGGCCATCAAATAATTCGTCTTGACACCTTGCACGAAAATCTCAGCGACGGCATTCTAGAACGGCACCAATTTTGCCGCAAGAGCGAGTGGATTGAGCCAGATTGTTACCGAGAGTTTTGTAGGGTGCGTACAGCGCAGCGTAACGCACCGACTCCATTCAACGTCGATCACATGGTGCGTTGTGTTTCACTCCACGCACCCTACGAATTCTCGTTATGCCGAAAGAAACACCACGTCGAAGACCATTTCTCCCACCTCGACTTCGGCGTTGGTTGGTCAGGTTGTTTTTGTTTCTCTTGATCGGTCTTCTCCTGGTGATCGGTGTGATGACGTGGCGGACGTTGGCGTTGTCTTCCGATCCGATTTCTATATCAAGGGTCACGTTGCCAACAATTGATCAAGACGCAGCCGAGCGGTTGGCGGGGGCGTTGCGGTTTCGGACGGTGGCGTCGCCGGCGGTGTTCGATCCTGCGGAATTCCAAAAACTGCACGAATACTTGGAAACGAACTTTCCACGAGTCCATGCAGAGTTGCAACGCGAGGTGTTTGCCGAGTGCAGTTTGCTCTACCGTTGGCCGGGGAAAGATTCGTCAGCCACGCCGATTCTGCTGATGTCACATCTGGATGTCGTTCCGGTGCCGGAATCGGAGGAACCGCGTTGGAGTCATGATCCGTGGGGTGGTGAGATCGTGGATGGTTTCATTTGGGGACGCGGAGCACTCGATGTGAAGTGCGGCGTGGTGGGCATGCTTGAAGCGGTCGAACATTTGCTCAAGCAAGGGTTTCAACCGGAGTGTGATGTCTATTTCGCGTTCGGGCATGATGAGGAAATCGGCGGGCAGAACGGGAACGAGCAAATTGCCGTGCAATTACGCGGACGCGGTGTGCGGTTTCGGTTTGTGATGGACGAAGGTGGCGTGATCGTCTCAAACGCGATTCCTGGTTTGGAATCCCCTCTCGCATTGGTCGCGGTTGCGGAGAAAGGGTACGCGACGGCCCGTCTCTCCGTGGAACTCTCCGAGAACGAACGCGGACACTCCTCGATGCCGCCACCGCAGACCGCGGTCGGAATTCTGGCGGCCGCACTTTCGAAGTTGGAAGCCAATCCATTGCCGGCGAGTTTCTCGGGCCCCGTTGGTCTCATGCTCGAACACATTGGCCCGCATCTTCCATTCACACAACGATTTGCCATCGCGAATCGAGACGTATTAAAACCACTCGTCATTTCGTCACTCAGTCAGTCGCGTTCGCTGAACGCCCTGCTTCGCACAACGACCGCCTTGACCGTTGTCAAAGGAGGCCACGCCGAGAATTCTCTCCCCGGTGAAGCGGAGGCTCTTGTGAATTTTCGCCTTAAACCCGGTGACACGCCCGATTCCGTGTTGGAGCACGTTCGCAAGGTCGTCGATGACAAGCGTGTTCGATGTGAACTCCGCGGTGAGCCGACAGCGGCGTCTTACGTTTCTGATCATCAATCCGAGGATTTCAAACGAATCGCACGTATCGTGCGGCAACTTGATTCCGAAGTTCTGGTATCGCCGGGGTTGGCCGTCGTTGCAACGGATTCACGTCACTACGAAGGGCTCACCGAAAATACTTATCGGTTTCTCCCACTCCGTTTGAGTGCCGACGATTTGAAACGAATTCATGGTGTCGACGAACGAATCTCCGTCGAGAATTATTTGGAGTTCGTTCAGTTCTTCGTATTGTTGTTGCAGGACGCAACCGCGACGTAAACTGTGCGAATGAATTCGTACGCCATGTTTCTTCGTCCGCTCCTTTTTCAATTAGATCCGGAGACCGCTCACAATGCCACGGTCTCGGCTTGTCGTGTCGCGGCGAAAATACCGTTGCTGCCTTGGATATGCGAACGGTCCCTCACGTTCCGCGCCCCCGAACTCTGCACCGAAGTCGCGGGACTCCGGTTCCCAAATCCGATTGGACTCGCCGCTGGTTGGGACAAGAGTGGAAAGGCGTTGAACTTCCTGGATCGGCTGGGATTTGGAACGGTCGAAATTGGATCAGTTTCGGCGTGTCCGTCGGAAGGTAACCCCAAGCCGCGTTTGTTCCGTTTGCCGGACGATCGAGCGATTCAAGTCCACTATGGTTTACCGAACGATGGTGTGGAAACGGTGGCCGACCGTGTTGAATCCGCACGACTTCGAATTCCGGTGGGCGTAAACCTCGTGGCGACCAATCACGGCCCGCAGGTTCCCGCGAGTTCTGAAGAGGAAATTCTTGACGACTACGCCACGAGCATCGCCCGCGTCCACGCCTATGCGGATTATCTGACGCTGAATCTCAGTTGCCCGAATGCAGAAGGTGGGCGGGATGTGTTCTCCGAACCCGGAACGCTGCGAAGACTGCTGGAACGTGTGCAACCGTTGAACGTCGCCTGTCCGGTCTTTCTCAAAGTCGCTCCCGAGACGGATGCGAAAATTCATGAGCGGTGGTTAATGGAGATCGATCCGTTTGAATGCGTGAAAGGTTTCATGTTCAACCTGCCGTCTGGCCAACCACGCTCACTGAAACTCAAAACGCCGGCCAACATTTGGAAAAACCGTCCCGGTGCGATTGCCGGGCGTCCGGTGGCCGATTGGATCGATCGTTGCATTGCGAGTCTTTACCCGCGGTTGGATCACTCTCGACAGACCATCATTGGCAGCGGCGGTGTATTTTCGGGCGAAGATGCCTACCGCAAAATTCGTCTCGGTGCGTCGATCGTGCAAATCTACACCGCGATGATTTACGAAGGGCCCAAAGTAGTCACGAGAATCAACCGCGAACTGCTCGAACTCCTTCGACGAGACGGTTTCGAGTGCGTTCAAGATGCCGTCGGTGTTGGCGTTTGAATCCAGCGTGGTAAACTGAAGCAAACATCTCTGGCGGAAATCCCATCCGATCATGGCCAAACGCAAACCGACACAAACGCTTGCCGACTACGTGGCGATCGCCATCAGCCCGGCACTGATCATGTTGCTTGTGGGGAGTTTGGCGTTTTTTCTCCTCGATGTGATGTATCACGGCGATCACGCGGGGCGATTCCGCTGGGTCTTGGGTTGGTTCGTCTTTGCGGCGGTGCTGATTTCTCGCATCGCAATCGAGCAAGGCTCCGAACAGGCCTTCGTCTACACAGCGGCGTTTTGGATCGCGATCTTACTCGTCGTGATGCGGTTTCTCGATAATCCGTTGGTCGGCGTGGCATTGCTGGGAATTGTGTGGTGGTGCACGAAACAATTGACCTACGACTGCACCTTGATCGACGATTCCCAAGACGCTTCCGGTGAGGGACTGTTGCAAGTCGCGGGCATCGACGAGTCGTCAACAGACACATCGTCTGACGAAGAAATCACCGAGCGTAATGACGACTCCCCCAAACGCCCGCATTCTCCCGGACTGTGGGTAGTCTATTTTTCGCTGGCGGCGTTGCCGATTTTCGGCATCGGTCAGGCGTTCATTCCGCGATCCGATGAGTCAACCAGAGACGGTGCATTCCGTCTATTGTGGGTCTACGTGGCAGCGGGAATCGGGTTATTGCTGACAACAAGTTTTCTCGGGCTGCGGCGTTATTTGCGACAACGTCGGCTCACGATGCCGAAATCGGTGACGGCGACGTGGCTCTCTATGGGCGTCGGTTTGGCACTCGCGGTCCTGATTCTTACCGTGTTGCTTCCACGCCCGAACGCAGCGTATTCGATTTCCAATGTCGTCGATGAAGTCAGCGAACGAATCGGGCAGGCGTCCGACTACGCCATGAACAGCGACGACGCCGGCGAGGGCGAAGGTCGAGCGGCAGGTAAAGAAGACGAATCCGCGAAAGACGGTTCGCGGGGGTCGGAAGGCGAACAACCCAGCGAGCACGGTGAATCCGAGAAGCCGCAGGGTGGCGACGGTGAAAAAGATGGTCAAGGCGAGAACAACGGCAATGGGCAAAATTCCTCCCCCAATGGGGACGGCGAAGAGGAAGACAAAAAGGCCGAAGAATCGAACCAATCCAACAGTCAAGGATCGCCAAAGGACGATGAAGGTGAAGCGGAGAACGATTCTGCGTCGGAGTCCTCTCCAACTCCCGGCCAAGAGTTGGGGCAATCCATCCAGGAAACCGTCACCAAGTTGGCGAAAATCGTGATCTATGGGATTCTGGCGGTTGTTGTCATTGTCCTGCTGGTTCGCTATTGGGAATTCGTCGTCAACGCGATTCGCAAATTCCTGGCGGACTTGGCGAGTTTGTTCGGTGGACGATCAGAGCAAAAACCATCGGCGGCGACTTTGCAATCGGAAACCGAATATCGCCCGCCTCCGAAACCGTTCGCGAGTTTTCGCAATCCGTTTCACTCGGGGATGGCGAGTTCGATGCCACCGGAAGAGTTGCTGCGTTACACCTTCGCGGCGTTGGAAGCCTGGGGCAACGAGTGCGGCGTGCCGCGTCCGACCGAGATGACCGCTCTCGAATACGCCGCGCAACTCGGTCAAGCGGAACCGGAAATCGCCAGCCCCGCTCGGGAACTCGCTCGACTTTACACTCAAGCAGCGTACTCGTCCCGACCACTGCCGAACGATGTCACAAGTCGCGTGGAAAAAATCTGGGCATCGCTGGAACGCACACCCACGACGGCTTGAGTCGTCAATCAGAATCACTCGGGCGTTTCGATGCCCAGCAGATTCGCTCCGCGGTCACGGATGCTCGCAAAACGGCGGCGGATGGTGCGGGCGTCGACGCCCATCTTCTCGGCGATTTCTTTCTGCGTGAGTCCTTCCATTCGCATTTGGATGAGCTGCTGTTCTTCCTCGGTGAGATTTTGCAGCACGTATTCCAGCGTGTCGGCGAACTCGACGACTTCGGCGGGCGAGAGCGGATCACCAAACCGGCTGATCGCATACCCCTGGATGGCAGGTGACTGCGTATTCCCGGTTTCCTTGGCGAGATCGCGTTTGTCAGCCTGTTCCCGACGGACTTTGTTTCGGACCTTGTTTAAGGCCATCGTCAGCAGCAGTTTCCAAAAATCATTTTCGCCATCGAATTCAAACCGTCCGGCTCGCGTGAGGCGGAACATTGAACGAAACACGCTCTGCACCACGTCTTCCGGGCCAAGTCGTGGGTTGAATTTCCGCGAGAGATGTTGCCCGACGAGATTCATCAGCCGCAACAAATAGCGATCATGCAGCGTCGAAGCGGCGGCTTCGTCACCGGTTTCGCGATAACGTTCGACGAGTTCGGCGTCGGTGAGTGTGTTCAAGTCCAGTTCAGAGTCCGTCATCAATGCCAACTTCTTTTTCAGAATCAGGCTGGTGTGTGTTCCAAATTCCTACGACAACAACCAAAGAAGAACGAGCCACCGTGCTTACTTACGAATTCTCCTTGCATCTCTGCGGCACGTCCCGCCAATGAATTCATGCCATCAACGGTTCGACCACGTGCCCGCCGACATCGGTCAGACGAAAGTCTCGGCCTTGGAATTTGAAGGTCAGTTTTTTGTGATCAATCCCGAGCAGGTGCAAAATCGTGGCGTGGAAATCGTTGACATGGACGATGTTCTCCACGGAATTATAACCGAAATCATCGGTCGCACCGTGAGTGATTCCGCCACGAATTCCGCCGCCCGCCATCCAGAGACTAAATCCTTTGATGTGATGATCGCGGCCGTTCCCCTGTGCCATCGGCGTGCGACCGAATTCACCGCCCCAAATGACCAGGGTATCTTTGAGCATGTCACGTTGTTTCAAGTCGGTGATGAGGGCGGCACAGGCTTGGTCGACTTCGCCCGCCGTGCCCTTGATCGCTCGCTGAATGCCGCCATGATGGTCCCATGCTCGGTGATACAACTGCACGAACCGCACGCCCCGTTCCGCCAATCGGCGGGCGAGTAGACAGTTCGCTGCGAAAGAACCATCGCCGCCCTTGGTTCCATAGAGATCGAAAATGTGTTTCGGTTCGCCGGAAAGATCGACGAGTTCCGGAATACTTCGCTGCATCTGGAACGCAGTTTCATAGGCCTGAATGCGTGTCGCGACTTCAGGGTTTTGCAGGAAACCGTCGCCCAGGGCGTTCAACCGGTTGACGGTCTGCACAATGTCGGCTTGCCGTTCGCGGGTAACACCGGGCGGATTACCGACATACGAAACCGGATCGCCCGTTGAGCGAAACTCCACACCTTGGAACCGGCTCGGCAAGAATCCACTGTGCCATTGTCGAGCGGCAATCGGTTGGGCTTGGCCGAATTTCCCGACGGATGTCAGCACCACGAATCCCGGCAGACTTTCATTCTCACTACCGAGACCGTAGTTGAGCCAACTTCCCATGCTGGGTCGTCCGGAAATCAGCGAACCGGTATTCATGTAGGTGTGAGCCGGGTCATGGTTGATCGCCTCGGTAACCATTGAATTCACGATGCACAAATCGTCGGCGACCGCTCCCATTTTGGGAAACACCTCAGCCATGCGTTGGCCGGAATCGCCGAAACTTTGGAACTTCACCTGCGGGGCGAAACACTTGAGCTGTCGTCCCTGCAACTGCGCGATCGGCTGGCCTTTGGTCAATTCCGCCGGCATCGGTTTGCCGTGCATCTCGGCGAGCTTGGGTTTGTCATCGAGCGTTTCCAAATGACTTGGCCCACCGGCCATACCGAGATAAATGATGCGTTTCGCTCTCGGAGCATGATGCAGCGGACTCACGACACCTTGCCATCGTTCGGTCTGACGAGATTCCTCAGCCATCGACCGGGATCGCAAGTACGACGCCAACACAGCGGCCCCGATCCCCGCCGTCCCTGTCGAGAGGAACGTACGACGCTGATGACTCACCGGGAAATTCATGAGACGCATACCCGAACGGAAGAATTAATTGAGACAGGAATGGATCGCTCTGTGATCATTACGTCACATCGACTCCGGAGATGCAAGCGTAATCCCGCGACACGATCTTCGAAGGCGAGCGAGGGTCACAATTCTTTTTTGAAATTCTCCCCAAAACCAGAGAAACCCTCGCCAGGAATCGGTGTTTAACTTCCTGTGCCCGACGAAACAACGGGCATGAGATGCTGGCAGAAAAATACCCCACTTGGAATTGGAGAGAGTCAGAATGCGTTTTGAAAAACTCAGTTGGTTCGCAGCGTTGGCAATGGTTGTTTGTACCGCTCAGGCGTTTGCTCAACCCGGTGGTGACCGGGAACGTCGTGGTGACCGAGAAGGGCGTGAACGTGGCGAGCGAGGTGAACGTGGAGAAGGCCGTGGGTTCGGGAATCGCGGCTTCCGTCCGCCGCCAAACCCAATCGTTGAAGCCATCGACAAAGACAAGAACGGCAGCTTGTCGGCCGAGGAAATCAAAAACGCGGTCGCCGCTCTGAAAACCCTCGACAAAAACGACGACGGCGAAATCAGCCGCGAAGAAATGCGACCAGAAGGCCCTGGCCGCTTCGGTCAAGGCGGTCCCCGTCCTGACTTCAATCCTGAAGACTTTGCGAAGAACTTCGTAAGCCGTATGCTCGATCAAAACGACAAGAACAAAGACGGCAAAATCGCCAAGAGCGAAGTCACCGGTCGTTTCGCCGAGAACTTCGATCGTGGCGACACCAACAAAGACGGCTTCATCGACAAAGCCGAAATGGAAGCGATGGCAAAGCAAATGGCAGAACGCTTCGGTCGCGGACGCGGTGAAGGTGGCCGTGGCCGTGGACCACGCGGCGAAGGCGAAGGCAACCGCCCACCACGTGGACCTCGTCGTCCTGCAGTCGAAAGCGCAGACGATCTCTAAGCCGATCGTCCGCTGACGCCTCAAAATCAAAAAAACACTCACCGGTTTCGATCGGTGAGTGTTTTTTCTTACGCGCAGACTCCGTTTCGTTCAGTCCGCGAGTTTGCTATACCGGACACCAGCCAACATCGAAATCTGATCGAATTTTTGTTG
Source organism: Thalassoroseus pseudoceratinae (assembly GCF_011634775.1). Lineage (NCBI taxonomy): Bacteria > Pseudomonadati > Planctomycetota > Planctomycetia > Planctomycetales > Planctomycetaceae > Thalassoroseus > Thalassoroseus pseudoceratinae. The sequence continues at coordinate 1,075,158 of NZ_JAALXT010000002.1, read as the reverse complement.
AGGAAATGTGCAATGAGCCGCCCAGTTGACCTCTACATTTGCGGTTCACAAACCGAGCAACCTTCCGCATACGATGCGAATTTTCTGAACGTGCACTCTGTCGCCAATCGTCCGCTCGACCGGCTTTCAACCGCGGAAGTGAATGATTATCTTCACACGGCCGAGAGCGATCTCGTTGGGTTCGTCGATTCACGTCTCGTGGACCGGCTCGGCAACGCGGGGGAGTTCGTTGGTCAGATTATGGACGACGATTCTCCGGCGGCTTTGATTCTCGGAAACGACGCCTCTGCATCGGATTGGCAGATTTTTCCGCAACCAATTGCCGCGTTGATTCGCCCGATCGCCGAAAATGCAGTGGTTTTCGTTCGCAAAAGTCATCTCGATCGACACGGAAGACTCGCCGATGTTGCGGATCCGCTTTGGGAATGGCTCGTCCGTAGTGTCAATCGCGGTGAGAAAATCCAGGTTCGGGAAGAACCTGCACGATCTGGGTCCGGCACATCGATGGCGGATGAAGGGCAAACGTTGCCGAAACTGGCACCGAAAGAACCGGGGCGATCACGACAATGGCTTCGCAATGCGATCGACTCACTCGACCCCCGAAGTTTGACGAACGACGCCATCCCAGACACCGAGTTCACCGCCCTCAAAGCCGGGTTGTTGCAGATTCACGATTACCTCGATGCTAGCCATCAACACTCGCAGAGCATTGAACACGAAGGACGGTACCGGGATGGCAATTATTGGCACGCGATCATGCACCGTCGCGAACCGGACTATGGCAACTCGAAGTATTGGTTCCGCAATGTGGGTGATCATCCGATCTTCCCCCAGTTAGCGGAAGCTGCCCAGACAATCGGTACGCATTACTCCGCCACAGACATGACGGATTCGTTTGCCCAAGCCGATTGGGACCCATTTGCGTTCGTCGATTTCTGCCAACACTGTGCCCGCACTGGTGATGCAAAGGCCATTCGTATTGCAGAAGAAGTGCAGTGGCAGGAGATGCAACTGCTCTTGGAACACACCTATCGGGAAGCTGGCGGCTGAGTCAACGCGGTTCGTGCGTTCATAACCGATGCTCGGGCCGCCTCAACGGTCTCGCCATACGCCGTGAGATGGCCCATCTTCCGCCCGGTCCGTGGTTCTTGTTTGCCATACAGGTGGAGTTTGACGTTGGGATCGCAAAGCGCGTGATCCCAATGGGGTTCGCCATTCGCCCAGACATCACCGAGCAAATTTGCCATTGCCGCCGGTCGCAGCAATTCGTTTGAGCCCAGCGGCAAACCACAGACCGCACGAACTTGTTGCTCGAATTGGCTCGTGGCATGGGCTTCGATGGTGAGATGCCCCGAGTTATGCGGACGCGGGGCCAACTCATTGATCATGAGAATCTCGCCGGGAGTCTTGAAGAACTCCACACACAAGACGCCGATGACATCGAGCGTGTTCATCACACGGCGAGCAATATCGAGAGCGGTGTCAGCCGTCGTTTGTGGGATTCCCGCTGGAACAGAAGAGACATCGAGAATGTGGTTTTCGTGATCATTCAGGATCGGTCCGTAAAGACGTAAATCCTCATTCCCATCATGCATGGTGCGGGCGGCGACCACAGAGATCTCGCAATCAAATTCGATGAACGCTTCCAGAATCGCTTCATCGGTCTGCAACTCTTGCCATCCACGTTCGGCGTCTTCGGGGTTCTTGATCACGGTCTGGCCTTTGCCGTCGTAACCCCAGGCGGCGGTTTTCAGAACGGCGGGCGTTTTCAACTCTTCGATCGCATCCTTGAGTTCTTCTAGCGAACGCACGGGAGCAAACGGCGTGACTGGTAGTCCATGTTTCGCTAAAGTCGTTTTCTCGCGGAGACGGTTTTGGGTCGTCTGCAACACAGCGCCGGCCGGTCGCACGGGAACAAATTGCTCAGCGGTATCGGTTGCGCTCGCAGGGACGTTCTCAAATTCAAACGTCACGACATCCACACTTTGCGAGAATTCCGCAATGGCTTTGGAGTCGGTGTAGTCACCGATGAACTCTCGATCGGCGACTTGGCCAGTCGGTGAATCGCCCTCGTTGGAAAAGACGTGAATCCGGTACCCCATCTCACGGGCCGCGAGCGCGAACATCCGCCCCAATTGGCCGCTGCCAAGGACTCCAAGTGTCGCACCAGGTAGAATCGGTTTGTTCATAGAATGCACAGGAACTAACGCAAAAATGAGGTCCAGTCGATCGACGCGGCGATCTTACTCCAAACTCTTCGCCGATTCGAGGACGGTTTCCGTCTGCTCTTGCTGGAACGTCTCCAGTCGGGTCCGCAAATCGTCGTTGTGAGTGGACAAAATCCGAATCGCCAGCAAGGCCGCGTTCTTCGCCCCGCTATCGCCAATTGCCAACGTGCCAACTGGTACGCCGCCGGGCATTTGCACGATTGACAGCAACGAATCGAACCCGTTGAGTGCTCGGCTTTTGACCGGCACTCCTAAAACCGGCAGCGTCGTCAGCGATGCGACCATGCCCGGTAGGTGAGCGGCTCCCCCGGCACCAGCGATGATCACACTCAGCCCTCGTTCACAGGCCGACTTGGAATATTCCACCAAGCGTTCTGGCGTTCGATGCGCGGAAACAACTTCCGCTTCATAGGGAATTTCGAACCGCTGGAGCATTTCCACTGCATGACGCATCGTGTCCCAATCAGACTGGCTCCCCATGATCACGCCCACAATCGGCGTTGCGTTCGACATTTTTTCCGTTCCTTCTAGCTCTCGATGTCGGACCAATTGGGTTCGTTCATCGACCGTCTTGGCAATTTGATTCTTGGTACGTTAAAATACGCGTCGAACGTATCAAAAACACCCCTTGAATAGAACGAGGTCCCCGTGTCCCGCCTCATTTTTGCTTTGATGATCAGCATGCTGACAATTTTCACTCTGGGGTGTCCATCCCAGAATGACGGTGAGCTTTCGTTGGATCAGAAGCTGGAAGCTGCCAAAAAAATCAGCGACCCGACCGCCCGCAACGAATCGTTGAAAGAAGTTTCGTTGGCCGCTGCCGCTGCTGCCGACGATGGCGTGGTCATTGACGCATTGAACGAAATTCAAGATGTTGAGTTGCGAAACGCGACTGCGGAAACGGCAGCGAAAGTCCTCGCCGATAAGGACGATGGAGACGCTGCCTTGGAAGTGGCTGAATTGATCACCGATGAGGACCAGAAAAATGAAGTCCTCAAAAGCTTGGCCGAGAGCAATCCGATCCCAGAGACGGAATGATCACTCTCGATCCGGACCTCACCGCTTTATGCTGAGGTTCAACATGACGTTGATATTGCTGACCCCGCTCGCACCTTCATCGAAGGTGCCGAGGTCAAACCAGTCGTGGATGTACTCGAAGTCCACGCCCAGGTTGGCATCGCCGATCCAGTGATCGTACAACCAAATTGACTGCCAAGGCGTGCTAACCCCCGCACCGGCAACAACGCCCCAGAATACGTCTGTTTCTTCATTCCCGGCATCGAGATCGAAATTCACACCCGGTTGCGAGTCGATGAGCCCTTGAATGGTTCCGAACGCACTCGGTGTGGGAAACTCGGAGAAACGAGCGTCGACATGCCCCAGTCGCACACCGACCCGACCGGTAAATTGGAAGCCGGTATCATCGTTGGCGGTGTTGAAAATCGTGCCTAATGCGGCGTGAATCCAGCCACGATGCAGTTCCTGAAGCTCCGTCTGGACGGAGTCAGTCAGCACCTGTTGGGAAATCGGATTCGTATTGACGGTTTGCGTGAGCGTGCCATCGCTCACCGTTCGATTGCCGGCTTCACCGTATTGGTGCATGTAACCGCCGCCCAATTCCGCGAACGGAACCAAATCCTCATAGGGCCAATCGATCAACGCCCGTGCCGAACCTTGAACCGTCCAACCGGGTTCGAGGATGTCCGCGTATTTTCCATTGCCAATGGAGAACACTCCACCGGCTCGGATCGTCTTAAAGATCACGTTGTGCGGATGGGTGATGCGTTGAACCGGTTCCTCTGGAAAACTCGAATGGCTGTTCAGAGGATACCCCGGAATCCCGTCCATCGACGGCGGCGTGTAGGATTGCTCGACAACCGGCGGTGCGGCTGGTGGAAGGGAATGAGGTTCCACCATGGTTGGTTCCGTCGGCGTTTCCAAATACTCAACCGGCATTGCATAGTTCGAGGAATCGTTTTCCGTTCCCCAGAACCGCTGTACCGCCTGACTCACCGGTTGCGAGCTCGGTTTCTTCACCGTTGGAGTTTGGCTGTCAGCGGGGAACAGGGAATCGTCTGACAATCCCATCGAAAACCGTGAGGATTGGGCCATCAGCGGTTGAACGCCCGCCAAGACAACGCAGAAGCAACACGTCCCCAGCAGGAGTTTCGCTGGCCAGAACGTGGATCGCTCGCGTGACTTGGATGCAAGCGGAAAATCGGCAGTGTGCGGCATGATCGGCACCAGTCCGTAGGTTCAGCGGTCCCCCCATGTCGTCCATCGCAAAACCACGATGGCGACCCATACATCACCTGTATCGATTCCCCGATCCTAAGGTCTTTAACACATCTGCCATCTTTAACGACAAGTCAACCCCGTTTGCGCGCCATGCAACTCCAACACTGTGACACCATTACGCCGACAGTGTTACCAACACGTTACTCAGAGATTCCGCCAGAACCGTTACAATTTGACCTCGCTATCTGCTTCGTCAATTCCACAGGAGAAATCACATGTCGCGGTCTGCTCTCATCGTCCTCGTGGGGATACTCACGGGGCTGAATTCACTCGGCGAAAGGTTCGTTTTTGGCGCGGAGAAAGATGATCCCCACGAACTGAAACTCACGACCGAGCGGTTAATTATCTTCAAAGATGGCTATGCGATGGTCATCAAAAAAGGCACAGCAACGACCAACGATGATGGCGAAGTCTTTACGAACGAAGTTCCCAATGCGGCCGTACTTGGTTCCTTTTGGGCGGTTCCCAAGCAGGGGCGTTTGATCAATATGCTCGCGCGGGAAACCGAGCGCGAAGAAACCACCACGACAACACAATCGGCAGCCCATATGCTCGATTTGCTCGATTCCAATGTTGGCAAGGACGTCAAACTGCAATTGTCGAACCGTGAAGAATTGCCTGGGAAGATTAAGGAAGTCTTGAAGCAACCGACCCAAACAAACGTGGCTCGGGAGCGTTGGGAAGACGTCGGGATTGACCCATTTGCAATCTCCGTGCTCTCCGCCAACGCGGATTTTGCTCGCCCGGTGATGAGTGGAATTACCGGTCAATATGTCGTGATGGCAACGAAAGACGGAGATGTCGTTTTACCGATCAACGACGTTCGTCATCTCGTGGGCGACGATTTGGAAACAGCGGTCACTCGCAACGTCACAACAAAGATCAAGTCGAAGCAGCTCACCTTCCGATTCGATCAGCCGGGCGTGAAACAGGAACTCACGCTGATGTACTTCCGACCGGGGCTCCGTTGGATTCCAACCTACCGCATGGCACTTCGGGATGATGACAAAAACCGTGAGGCCACGCTGAACTTGCAGGGGGAAATTCTCAACGAAGCCGAAGACTTTTCCAAGGCGGCGATTGATCTCGTTGTTGGCGTGCCGAACTTCCGTTTTCGAGAAATTGTAAGCCCGTTGATCCTGGAAAAGACGCTCGTCGACACGCTCGCTCAAGCTGCGCCGCAGGTGATGGGCCAGATGAGTAACAATTCGTATAGCAACGCGATGTTCAGCCAAAGAGCGAGTGAATGGCGAGGAAACCGACGCGGCGGTGATGCCGGTGAAGGTGGAGGGATCGTCTTGCCGGATGAGCTGACCACCGGCGGCGCACAGAACTTGTTTGTCTATTCGCTGCCAAAGATGGAACTCAAAAAGGGCGATCGCGCCTCGATTCCAATCTTCATCGGACACGCTCCGTACCAGAATGCTTACACTTGGGATCTGCATGTTACACGCACTCGCGATGGGGCCGCCCGCACCGGGTCGGAGGCCAACTCACCGCTCAAACTCGCGAAGAACGATGTGTGGCATCAAATCGAAATGCCCAACAACACCGATGTGCCCTGGACCACCGGGGCGGCTCTGATCATGCAGGGGAACTTGCCGCTCGCTCAGGAATTGCTGACGTACACATCCCGCGGGAGCGAAGTTCGCGTTCCGGTAACGATTGCCGTCGATGTGCGGGCGAATGCGACCGAGAAGGAAATCGGTCGGGTTCCGAACGGTATGCAATGGAACGGATATGCATACGCCAAGATCGAAAAGCAGGCCCAATTGAAAATGACCAACTATAAGCCCTACCCGATCCGAGCGGAGATCTCATTCCGCTTCGGTGGGAAAGCGACCGAAGCCTCCGACAATGGCGAAATTACGCTACAACCCTACACAGCTGGCGACTGGAAAGATTTCTACGGTGACCCGACCGTCAACAATAGTTCGATCGTTCGTTGGCAATTCAATCTGAAGCCGGGTGAATCTTTCGAGCCCACCGTCACCTACCACTATTACTCACGGTGATTTGTCCGGTGTTCCAGACTCGACCGGCATCGCGGCTTCTGTCGCTGCGTCGGTTTGGGGGACAACGAAACTCAGGTGCAATTCGGCGTGTCGGCAGTGCAGTTGGATTGACTCTGCGGGTGTCAGTCGGCCGAACACCGGATGTGGTTGGCGGGGTTCTTCGTGCTCGAAGCGATCAAGCACCGCGAAAATCCGGCTCAACGAGGCCGTTCGATCCACTCCTTTATCGGGAAGAATCTGTGTCGCGCGTTTCGGGAGTTTGAAGCCCGCAGGCATCGGTTTGGTCAGAAAACGCTTTTTCACCATCGGTCCCGCGATCGACCGCACGAACCATGGCGACTTGAAGTTGAAGCCGTCAAAGGAAGCTTCCATCGCACTCGCGAGATGGTCCAGAATTTGAGCAAATGACCAATTCCCGATCGTTCTGATATTTGCACTCGCGAGGCGGTTAATCTCGCTGCGGATCTCACTGATCGAATCGAAGTGCAACGTTCGCCGCGAAGACTTTTTCCAGCCCATAGCTCCGATGCCCACTCAAAGTATCGTTACACAAAGTACCGCACGAACCGCCAAATAACGCTGATCGCAATCAACACGAATCCCAATAGCATCACGATACTCGCGGGGGATAGCGACTCGCTGTCTTGCAGACTCTGTGCAATGTCCTTGTCGGACATCCGCTCGTCAATCATCGGCCCGCGTTTCTCCGCCGCTCCGCTGAAACCGGCCAAGAAGTAGGCGATGATCACAAGGACAATCCCGCCGGCCAACAAATACCAGGGTGCGGAAATCATGGCTCAAACCTCGTTTTCGTCGAGACCGGCGGTCATTGCAGGACACACGGAAACCTTATTAATCCCGCAACGGAGTCAGCTGAAGAAGCAACTTAACAAGAATAGACATTGCGAGCATGACAAACCCAATTACGACAGCCTTCTCTTCTGGGTGCGGCACATGCCCCTTCCTTGCAATCTCACGAATCTCTTCGTCGCTCATGTTGGAATGAATATCGGGTCGCACTGATAAACCACCGAGCCAAATGACGAGAGCACCAAAAAACATGTTCATGGTCCCGATGAAGCCGATAGCAAACAGTAGAAAATTCAACATGACCAGTTTTTTGTGTTCAGTGTTCGCAGATAAAACTACTGCTGCACGCCCTTGGTCAATTCCATGAACGCGGTTTCAAGGTTCACGTCTTCTTCGCGGAACATTTGGATGCGATAGCCGGCTTCGATCAACATCGTCGGGAGCGTGCTGTAATCGAGCGTTTCGCGGTCCAGATATGCCCGAATCGTTTCGCCTTGCATCGTGATCGACGCAACGGAATCGTGTCCTTCCAACAGTTTGGCGGCCCCTTCGGAATCGGTGGTTACACGGATGTCGAGCGTGATCGTCTCTCGAGCCTTCCGCATGACTTCCTTCACATAGTCGTCAATGATCAAGTTGCCCTTCTCGATCATGCCGACCCGCGTACAGACATCAGCCAATTCTGGCAGAATGTGGCTGGACACGACGATGGTTTTGTTCGTTTCGCCCAGCCGTTTGAGCAGTCCGCGAATTTCGATCCGTGCACGCGGGTCCAGACCGCTCGCCGGTTCGTCCAGCAACAACACCTGCGGTTCATGTAATAACGTGCGTGCCAAACCGAGACGCTGCGTTTGCCCCCGCGACAGTTGGCTGGCGTACGCATCGCGTTTGAACGACAGGTCGACCAATTCGAGCTTTTCCTCACAGACTTTCCGCCGGGCCGGTCCGTCGATGCGGTAGGTGGCGGCGAAAAATTCGAGGTATTCGATGACGGTCATATCATCGTACACACCAAAAAAGTCCGGCATGTAACCGACCAGCCGGCGAATTTCTTGCGGATGCGTGTAGATACTCTTTCCGCAAACGTACGCTTCGCCGTAATCCGGATTGAGCAGCGTCGCGATCATCCGCATGGTGGTCGTCTTGCCCGACCCGTTCGGACCGATGAACCCGAACACATCGCCTTCCTTGAGATTCAAATTGATCTCGTTGACGGCGACCAAATCCCCATATTTCTTGGTGAGACTCTGCGTTTCAATCATCAAAGAGTTCCGACACGATGAACAGCGAAATGGATGCCTTGAGTCTAACGCAAAAAGCCCCCGGGTTGCATCCCGGAGGCCTGATGAATTCTTGATGATCGTAGGCTGGGTCGCGACCCAGCATTTGTTCCGTGTCGTCGCGAATTCGTGCTGGGTCATGACCCAGCCTACCAATCATGGACCGCGCTACCCGGCTTTGGCTTGGTGTTGGGCCTGGTACTGGTTCAGTTTGTTGTACAGCGTTTTCAACGCGATACCGAGTTCGCTGGCGGTTTTCGGTTTGTCGCCGTCGTGCTTTTCGAGGGTGTCGAGGATGACTTCCATCTCGACTTCTCGGAGCGTGCGAACTTTGCCACTGCCGGAGAACTTCACCGCGTGTGCACCGGGACGCGCTCCTGGTCGGGTGACCGCCCGCGGCAAATCTTCGGGACTGATCGGTTCGCCTCCGGAGAGAATCACCGCGTGTTCCAACGCATTCGCTAGCTCGCGGATGTTGCCGGTCCACTCGTGATTGATCAACGCTTCGGTTGCTTCCGGCGTCAAGATTTCGCGGGAAACATCGTCACGTTTGAGATGTCGAGCGATCAACGCCAACGCGATTTCCGGAATGTCTTCCTTGCGTTCGCGAAGTGGTGGCAGATGAATTTCAAAGGTATTCACGCGGAAGATCAAATCCTCGCGGAATGTTCCCTCTTCAGCCATTTCCTGAAGATCACGGTTCGTCGCACAGACGATTCGCACATCGACGTTGAATGGTTCATTCTCACCGACGCGGCGAATTTCACCGGACTCCAAGAACCGCAAGAGCTTGACCTGCATGGACTTATCGAGTTCGCCCAATTCGTCGAGGAACAACGTCCCGCCGTGGGCGACTTCGAACAAACCTTTGCGTGGTGCGTCGGCTCCGGTGAAGGCACCTTTGCGGTGACCGAAGAATTCGCTTTCGATCAGATTCTCCGGCAGTGCACCGCAGTTGACCGGAACAAACGGCCCGTCGGCTCGCAAGCTCTGCTCGTGAACGCTGCGGGCCACGAGTTCTTTCCCCGTCCCGGTTTCACCGAGGATGAGGACCGTCGAATCCGTGGGAGCGATCTTTTCGATCAGCGTCTTCACACGGGTCATGCCCGGTGATGAACCGACGATGTTCGTCTTGCCCTCGGCTCGTTTCAGCCGAGTTTCCAGGGCAATCGCCTTGTTCGTCAGGGCCTTCTTATCGCCGACACGTTGCAAAACGTTGGCGATTTCGAAGAGTTTGCACGGCTTGGGTAGGAAGTCGTAGGCACCTTCGCGGAGTGCGCGAATGGCTTCCTTCATGTCGCCATGACCGGTGCTGATGATGAACTCGGTTTCCGGCGAAACCTTCTTGAGATGTTCGACAACATCCCAGCCGGATAACCCAGGCATCTTCAAATCGACGATGGCGGCGTCGAAAGACGAATCTTCCAAGACCTTGAGTGCCGATTCACCGTCTTCGCAGATCGTGAGATCGTGTCCCATCCTTGGGAGCTCAATCTTCATGACTTCGCGAATGGCCGGTTCGTCGTCGACAAACAAGACCCGTAATTTGTGTTGCGTCGAACTGCTCAAGAGAGATGCTCCCCAATCGGTCCACGAATCCCGCCGTCAGACCGGTTGCAGTCGGTTGTGAATGTAGTAATGCAAGAGATTGCTGCGAGGCGGGGTGATAACAGAAACTTCAGAATGCCACAATCGCGGTTTTTGAAGATTTTTCCATCTTCTTCGCATGCCAACCATTCAGAAAATCGCCAACATTTCTCGGCTTTTCGCCAGACACTTGTCTACATAATGGTCCATTCGTTGATATCTTCCGCGACGTCAAGTTGTTGCGGTGGCTCAACTTCGGCTTCGGTGCCATCGCCCAAAAGTTCATGGAGTGTCTCGGGCGATGGTGGGCCGTACGGTCGGAACTTCTCTACGGTGCCTTGATCATCACGGTACAAAAGTGCGCGGTTCGGACCGAGTCGGCTTGCGGCAGGAGAGTCGACCAGGTTGCTGGAATCTCCGGGACTCATCTGAAACACGACACGAGTTTCGAATTCCCGCAGCAACTGACGACCGAACCACCGATCAACCGTGTTGTAAGAGTTCGCAGAAACGATGGTATGAATGCCAACCGCCGGACCGTCGCGGAGAACCTCCCCAAATGCTTTGCCGGGACTGGCCGGTTTGTCGCGATCGAGACTGGTTGTGAACCCGAAATCGTCCTCAGCTTTCCGCAGGTCGCGGAACTGACTGACATCATCGATGAACAAAAACACCGGTGATGCCGTCGAGTTTTCGTCAATTCGACGTTTCACTTCCGTGGCGATCTCACGAATGACATCAGCCGTTCCATTTGGAGTGACAGTCCGAATTGCCTGCGGCAGCAATTCCGAGAGCGTGGCCCAGCTCGCATTGTGGTCGTCTGTACCAGTCAATCGGCAGAAGGTTGGTAGTTCGGAAGCGTCATCATCCGCCACTCCTGCTGCAAGACTTAGACACGCCCCAATGAACAAACCTTCAATCATCGTCCCCGCCTGACCGACGATCAACACATTCGCTCCCGCCTGACGCACAAATGCAGTCTGCGTGGGATGACTGATCGAAACCGGTTCCCCCCACCAAACTGTAAGCGGACTTTCGGTGGTATCCGGCGGCATGTTCTGCAACCGCTGAACAAGTTCAGTGTTTCGTTTCAAACTCGCTGGGACATTTCCCTCGAACACGATTGGACTGGCCAGTTGGCGACCGTGTTTCGTCGCCAAATCGCGAACTTGCTCTAAATACCGGTCGTGTTCTTCATCACCCAACCAAGCGACCTGGAACAAATTGTTCCCTTCGAGCATGCCGTTGGCGTCGTTATAGATGGCTTCGCCAGGCCGTGTCAGCAACCGTGCGGCGGTGTTATCTTCACTGAGGATCAGGTGCGCATCGGCCTCACTGCACTGCAATGCGATCCGAACGGCCATCTGGCTGAGCGTTGTCCGTGCCAACGAATACGCACCGCCGAGCGTTTGCGATCCAAGTAGCACGTGGATTCCAAACGCACGCCCCTGACGTACCAATCGGTCAAGCAGCAGACTCGCGGTTTGGGAGTGGCGATCGTCTTCGACAAAGAACTCTTGGAATTCATCGACGACCAGCAGAATGCGTGGCATCGGTGTGTCGGGTTGGGTATCGCGAAACTGACCGATGTCCTGCACACCGAGATCACGGAAGAGTTCCCCACGTTCTTTGAGGACATCGTCCAACCGTTGCAATGTGCTAACGCCGAATTCGCGATCACTTTCGATGGCGATCACCTTCGCGTGCGGCAAATTGTGGGAGGCGTACGTTTTGAATTCGACGCCTTTCTTGAAGTCGATTAAATAGAATTCGATGTCGTCCGGGCTGTACTTCAACGCCAATGTTGTGACGAGTACGTGAAGCAGAGTCGATTTCCCAGACCCGGTTCGACCAGCGACCAACGCATGCTGCGATGTGCCGATACCGAAGCGAAGATGCTGCAATTTCGTGGCGCCGGAACGACCGAGCGGACAATCCAGCACGCCTCGACTGTCATCGGTCCAATACCGATCTTCGGTGGGCACGATGCGGTGGAACGGCACTTCGACTCGTCGCACATGTCGCGACAGATCGCCCAGCTTCCTCACGATTCCCGTGAACAAGTTCGGTTCGGGGGGATCATCCGGGACGATCGGCAAGTCGTAGTGACCATCGATCGAACTTTCAAATCCGTTCCCCTGCCACCGTAATACGGTCGCGTTCTGCTCGACATCGGAGAGTTGGAAACCACGCGGCATGGTCTGGCGGGTGTCGACACTCAGTAGTGTGTAAACGCCGCAACGGGGGCCACTCGCCATGATGCTCGTCAATCGAGACGCCGCCCGTTCGGTAAACGCCGACGGAAACCCAGCGACCACCAAAATCCGATACGGCTCCGCAACCTCACCGGCGTGATGGTTGTAGTCTTCGATGGTTTCAAATTCGTTCCGCAGATATTTTTGGAAAACGTTCTCTAAGTGTTCGGTCAGATCGGTGAGTTGTTGATCGATATGAGCCGACTCGGTCCAAATCCGATTGGTTATCAGTAAGTCGTCGTAGTCTGCCAGGTGCATGAACGCGGAAAACGGTTCACCGAGCCCTACGGGATCAATCACCGTAAATCGCACTTTGCCGGGCGGAAGTTGCGTGAGTAATCGCAACATCGCCACCTGTAATACACTGACGGCTTCGTTTCGACCGCCTTGATTCGTTTCGACCACCAAGGACGGCGAATGCGGGAACGGCAACATCAACGGAAGATTCCACGCGGTTTCCGTTTCCAGATCGACCGCCTCCGGTTGGAATTGGCCTCCGAGATGACTTTGCAGATCCAGCCGGAAATCACCGAGTCGCATTTGTGATGGAATCTGTTCTGGCACCGGCCAGTCGGATTGGAGCACCTCGTCCCACTCATGCGATCGCGATTGGCCAGCCGATTGAATTTCCTCTGCCGCTTCTCGGACACCGTTGAGCATGAGTGACCATTCACGTTCCATTGTCGTGCGGCGATTCGCTTCGTCGGTTAGTCGATGAGTTTCTAATTCCGCAATCCGATCTTCGAGTTCGGACCGTCGTTGCTCCAAATTCCTTGTCCAATTCTCAAGCTGTTGATGATGCTCCTGTTCCACCGCCGTTTTCTGCTCAGCGGCAACGGTGTTCACTTGGTGAATCCGTTCTTCCTGGACAATCGCGGCGGCATGGAGTTTTTCATCCCGCGTGACCGTGAGCGCTTCCAGCCGCTCGGTGCGTTCGGTGTTGAATTTTTCCTCGGCCATTCGTCGACGTTTCTGAACGAATGCCTGTCGCTGCCGGAAGTCTTTCTCGCGTCGTTGCAGTTCCGCCTTGGAGCGTTTGTTCCATTGTCGCTGGGCATCGCTGGCAATGACGATCGACTCATGCATCGGAATAAATGCCGTCCACGTTTTGCGGGCTGCGATGTCCCACAGAATCAGACCGATCAGCCCACAAACCACAACCAAAGCACCACCGCTGGCGAGTGCCCAACCGATGCGGTCGAGACTTCGCAGCCCAATTTGTTGCGGATCAACTAGGAAAAACAAGACGGCAAAAACCGCCAACCAAATCGTGAAACCAATAGCCAGTACACGCCAACCGGAGACGATTCTTGGAAACCAACGTTTCTCGAAACTGGCGTGATGTTCGTCGAATGCGGCTTTGGCCGCGTCGAAACGTTCGCGGGCTCTCTCCGTGGTTTTCGCGGTTTCGACGTGCGGACTACTCAGGTCACCACGCCAGTGGCCACGGGATCGCACCGTTTCCGCAACACGCTCATACGTTTCTCGCAGCGTCGCAAACTCGACGATCAATCGCTCCTCGGTCGCCTCGGTGTGGTCACGGAACGATTCGTATTCACGCTTGGGGCTGTCGTCCGATTCATCATCGAGCAGCGACGATAACATCCAATCGTTGTCGCGGTACTTGGCTTCCACGGCTTCGGTCTGCGTGGACCAAGTTTGATTGGCTTCGCGGGTCGCAAGTCGATATTCAGACTCAGCCGCTCCGATCTCGGCTTGATGCTCAGTTTCGATAGCGGCCAATCGCTCGCCGTATTCGCTTTCGATCTCTTGGTGCTGTTGCTCAGCGGTCTCGATCAGCTTCGCGAGTTCGTTGCGGCGTTCATCTAATTCCGGATCTTCCCCGGCCATCCGCATCACGTTGATGGCTTCCTGGGCTTCGTGCCGTTGCTGAACGCCCGCGAGAAATCGATCGAGCAGTTCCCGATACCGAGCTGGTTGAAATCTTGAATCAGATTCGTTCATAGGTGGATCACTTTGGTCGCTTTGATGTCGAGATTCCATTAGAGCGTGGGACGTGTCTCGAGCAGGCATTCCCGTTCAGCTTGGCTCAACACGTCCCCCAGGTGATTGACCGCCCGCAACGCGTCGGTGATTTCTTTCAGCAATGGGCGGAGGTGCTCGTCTTCGAGGTGTCGGCTGTTGCCATCATTCCAGACGTCTTTCGTCGCCTGCCAATGTTCCAACAGGGTTTCCGTGGCGGTTTGGAGTGTCGCGGCTCCGGTGTTCAAATCGGCGGATCGCATGAGTCAATTGCCCTCGTTAGTCGGGGAGGATTCAGATTCGTTCGCGTCGTTCAGCGGCCGATCAAGATACTTCTCCACCGACGCCAAAGTTCGTTCGAGCAAGACGATCGTCCGCTGCAGATCGTTTTCGAGATAATATTTACAGCGTCCGGACCGGCCTCGGTATTCATCGCTTTCTTTGTGCAAATTGATCGCCCAACGACGTGTGGTTTCGACTTTTCCCTCGGCATCACGCAGACTCCTCTTCGCCGCATCCAAGGCTTGTTTTTCCTCGATACACGCTGGCCGTTGCCCGCCAACGGTGCGATTCCGGCGGGTCTCCAGCCGAACGCGAGCCTCGGAGATATCGTCATAGCATTGCCGAACACGTTGCTTCCATTGGCTCGGCAGATCGTGATCGAAGAACTCCAACGCCCGCGAAACTTGTTGATTGAGCATCGCCAACGCCGTCAACGATTCATCCTGGAACCGCCGAATAGCAACCAGGAAATTCGCAATGGCTTCGACATCGGTAATGTGTGCGGAACCGCTCATGGGGGCTTTCTATCGCGATGAAGCCGAAACTCGGTGTGATCCGTTATCCGAAAGACTGGAATCAACATGTCGTTAACGCTGTTGTAGATACTCCTCAATGCGCTCGGCTTTACGAAGCAGGAACGGAATGTACTGTTCGTTCACTTCCACAAACCTCGCCATACTCTTGAGGTTTCTGTCGAATTCTTCGGCGAAACGGCGATTTTCCTGGTCACGCCAAGTTGTGGACAGCGTCTCCAAATGGCCAGAGACGGCCGTTGCCTGCTCGGCAAGTGAGTTGTTGAATTGTTTGAGAAGCTGGGCAAAATGGCGCAACTCCTCGGGATCAGCAATAGCTTGAGACATGATGGGGTTCTTTCGCAAATAGCAGAGGTCACTTGTTGAAACGAATTCTCGCGTCACGTATCAATAAGAGTTCTCGAAATGAAATCGGATGCCATCTCTGACTTCGTTCATCCTGTCAATTGTACCGATTTTCCGCCGGTGTCGTGGGAATTGCTCTGCGAAGCGTCACTTTTGATACTTGATCAAGAGAAAACGGAAGACATCTCCCACCGGACCGGGTACAATCGATCACTCATTCAAGACTCGAGTTTCTCGTTCAATGATGGTGAATTGAAATGCGTTCGCGAATTGGATTGATTTGCTTGACGATTCTGATGGTGTTTGTTGTCGCAGTCGGACCAGTGTCGGCTCAGACAGCCAACGTGCAGATGTATCAGTCGCGGAACTTCCGCATGTACACCGACCTCGCGGCTGCGGATGCCCGCGATTTGCTCTCCCGGTTGGAAACGATGCTCGGGCTGATTTCCGCGTACTGGGGCCAACCGAATAAACAAGTCATCGAAATGTACGTGGCCGAGGACATTACCCGTTGGCCGGCTCAAGTTCTCGCTCAAATGGACCCGGACGGCATCCAACAGATCCGAAGTGGGGCCGGTGTCACGGCGAGTGTCTCCCGGATTTCCGCAATCTCCCGGCAGACGAAATCAAAGGTGTACGCGGTCGCGGACCACGGAACACCGCAGCATGAAGCGGTGCATGCGTACTGTCACCAGACCTTTGGCACATCGGGACCGTTGTGGTACTCCGAAGGCATGGCCGAGATGGGGCAATACTGGAAAAAAGACGATGCCAGCGTGAATTGCAGCGAAATTGTGCTGCGATATCTCAAGCAGAGCGAACCGAAAAGCCTGAACGAGATCGTCAACCCACAGACGGAATTCACAGGCGACTCTTGGCAGAACTATGCGTGGCGGTGGGCGTTATGTCATTTGTTGGCTAACAACACGAACTACGCTGCACGTTTTCGGCCGCTCGGGCTGGGCTTACTGATGAAAAAGAACGTCAGCTTCGAGCAAGTCTATGGTTCGATGTCGGATGAAATCGTGTTCGAGTATCTTGAGATGCTCAAGTCGATGGAAACCGGCTACCGTGCGGACCTTTGCAGTTGGGATTGGACCGCGAAATTCGTGTCACCGACGCGAAGTCGGACGCTGCGGTCGGAAATCGAAGCCGGTCGTGGTTGGCAAGCCACCAAGGCACGGCTGACCAAGGATACCGAATACAACTACTCCGCGGGTGGCTTCTGGAAAACCTCGAAAGAGGGCGTGCCCGTTTCCGCCGCGGGTGACGAGGACAATCGCGGACGGTTGATCGGTGTTTTATTCGATGACTACAAATTGAGTGAACCATTCGAGCTCGACACTTACGGAACATTCACCGCCGAAGCGGACGGTCAATTGTTTGTTCGATGCCAAGATGAGTGGGGGCAACTCGCTGACAATTCGGGGGAAATCGATTTTCTCATCAAAGAAAACGATTCCACCCGTCCCCTCCCCCGACCAGATCAACGCACGTCACAAACCATGCTCGCGGATGCGGACGAGTCGGAAACAAAATCCTCGACCTCAACCCCAAAAAACACCGAAACCGACGACGCACTTCGGAAGGCAAAATCGAAACTTCGGTTCGGCAAACTGCTGATGCAGAACAATGCAGCGAAAGCTCGGCGATACCTCGAAGAAGCCATTGAACTGGCTCCCTCATCCGATACCGCCAAGGCTGCGAAAAATTTGCTGAACGAACTTTGAGACTTTGCGGATGACGATCGCTCATCGCCAAACGAGCATTGCCATTCGATGAAAAGAAGTCTCGCGTTGACGGTATTCAACCGAATACTGCCGGACCTCATCTTGACAGAATAGCGATTCCAGCCGACACTCCACGGCGATACCAACCGTGAATGATTGACCATTGCGGATGTTCTGCAAGGAAGCGGACACGCTATGCCCGAGACAACCACACGCCAAAATACCCCTGTCCCACCACGACCGGACACGCCACCAAAACCGACGCCCCGACCATCAGATCCGCGGGTTGCGGTTCAAATCGTCAGCGAAATTGAACAATTGGCGACGTCCGAAATCGCCGAAGATCAGTTCTTCGGTCAATGGCTGGAAAAAACCTCTCGACAAACAGGTGCGGTAGCGTCGGCCGTTTGGATGCTCGACGCCGGTGAGCGAATCGGTTTGTTGAGTGAGCAGAACCTCGACAAAATCGGGATGGGCGGCAACCGTGCGGTGGTGCAACAGAACTTGTTCCTGCTGGGTGCGGTTCTGAAGTCTGGCGAACCGGTGATTCACGTTCCTGGGGAAACGGGAGCCATCGAACTCCCGAGCGAACACGTGTTGTTGTTGGTGCCGTTGCGGTTGGGTGATCGTGTCGTGGGAGTCGCGGAACACTTCCTGCCGACCGACTCGCCGGAACTGTACCGACTCGAACATTTGCAATTCTTGGAAGAAGCAGCCGCGTATGCGGGTCGGTATTTGTCGTGGCGTGACGAAACGACTTCGCCGGATCGACAACTCGGGTTTTGGTCCGAATTCGAACGCACGATTGGGGGATTGCATCGCAGTCTCGATCCACAGGAAGTCGCGTTAACGGCTGCAAACGATGGACGCAAATTGCTGAATTGCGATCGCGTGAGTATTGCGGTCAAACGGGGTGTCCGTACAGAGATCATTGCGGTCAGTGGCCAAGCCCGCGTAAAACGTCGTTCCAATTTGATCCGGGCCATGCGACAGTTGGCTCGTCCGATTTTGCGTGCCGGCCAACCCATCACGTACGTTGGTCACACCGACGGGCTGCCTCCGTCACTTCTGAAACCATTGACAAACTTCGTCAAGGAAAGCCGATCCCGCATGGTCCGAATGGTGCCGCTCTTGGAGCCGTCACCACTCATGGAATCAGAACGCCAAAAGGACAAGCGTCGTTACCGGTCGCAAAAGTGCTTCGGCGTACTCATCGTCGAACGGACCACCGAAGGCTGGCTGACACCACCGAAGCTAAAACAAACCGAATTGCTCGCCGACCACCTCGGAACCGCATTACACAACGCCCGAACACACCACCAGATTTTTCTGCTGTCGTTCTGGAAATTCCTGGGGCGAATTTGGCAAGGCTTTCACGGGCGGATCGTATGGCAAACGCTGTTGGCGATTTGTCTGCTCGCCGGCGTCGCCTGTGGGTTGGCATTCATTCCGGCGGATTACCGAGTGGAAGGCACCGGGCAATTGATGCCCTCAGTGCGGCAGGAGATTTTCGCTCCCTGGGATGGTGAGGTCACGGAACTGGCCATCACAGGAGGAGACCACGTCAACAAGGGCGATGTTCTGCTGAAACTCCACAACGACGAACTCAACACCCAGCAACTTGATACCCGCGGAAGACTCGCCGAGAAACAACAACTTCTCAAGACTTTGGAAGCCGGGATTGCCTCCGCCAGTCGCGAATCCAAACGCGAAGAAGAAATTCGTTTGCGTGGGCGTTATGCCCAAACCGCCATCGAAATTCGCAGCCTTAGCCAACAACTGATCGAACTCGAATCGCAAATTGAAAAGCTCACAGTCCGGGCTCCGATCGATGGAACGGTTTCCACATTCCAAGTCGAGCAGCTTCTACAAAGTCGTCCCGTCCGACGTGGCGAGCGTTTGCTGGAAGTCATGAACGAAGATGGTCCTTGGCGTCTGGAACTCAAGTTGCCGGAACGTCGTTTGGGTCATCTTCTCGAAGCCTCGACGCAGTCGAGTTCGCATGAGTTGCCAGTCGATTTCGTGTTGGCGACCGATCCGGAGCGTCGGTTCTCGGGGAGCCTCGGTGAAATCGCGACCCGCACAAGCGTCTCCGCAACCGAGGGCAGTGTGATCGATGTGCATGTGGACGTGGACGCCGCTCAAATCGACCAACGCCGAATCGGAGCCGAAGTCCGCGGAAAGATTCACTGTGGTCAAAAGAGTCTCTTCTACGTGCTATTTGGTGACGTGGTTGAATTTGCTCAAAGTCATCTTTGGTAAGCCAACTTTGCATGAATGATCGGGACGAGGAATTCGACATGTTGCAGCGTGATCTGGTGATCTTCGGTGGTGGTGTTGCAGGCTTGTGGTTGTTGGACGATGCCATCCGTGCTGGGTATTCGGCGATACTTATTGAAGCATCTGCGTTGGGAACTGGTCAGACGGTCGCGTCCCAGGGAATCATCCACGGCGGACTCAAATACACGTTGCAAGGATTGCTCACCGGTTCGGCGGCGGCCATCCGTGAGATGCCCCAAATCTGGCGGGATTGTCTCAGCGGAAAGCGTCAGCCGGATCTCTCCGAAACTCCCGTTCGGAGTGACAGTTGCTATCTATGGCGAACCGATTCCGTCTCGTCACGTCTCGGGATGATCGGAGCAAAATTCGGATTGCGAGTGGCTCCGCAAAACTTGGATCACCAAGACCGTCCGGAAGCCTTAGACGGTGTGCCGGGCACTGTAGCCCGTTTGGAAGAACAAGTCATTTCGCCCGCCGGTCTGATCAAGAACTTGGCTTCAAAGCATCAGGATTCGATCATTCAAGTCGATGCTGATCGAACTGAGTTTGAACTTGCGCGGAATGGGCAAGTTCAGTCAATCCGCTTCGTTCACCCGAATACGGAAGAAACGTTGACGGTAGCTCCAACGCAAATCATCTTCACCGCTGGGGCTGGAAATGCCACGCTCCGCCGACAAGCTGGATTGAATTCGCAAACCATGCAACGTCGACCACTGCATATGGTGCTTGCACGGGGTCCGCTGCCGAGACTAAATGGTCATTGCGTGGACGGTGCGAAGACACGCGTGACGATCACTAGCGATATGGATTCTGAAAATCGAACCGTTTGGCAAATTGGCGGACAACTTTCGGAAACCGGGGTCACACAATCGGCTCGCGAATTGATTGCGAGTGCGCAGGCTGAACTATCCGTAGTTCTTCCGAAGATTGATTTCTCGAATGTGGAGTGGGCCACGTATCGCGTTGATCGTGCTGAAGGACGCACTTCGAACGGTGGTCGTCCGGAAACTTACCAAGTCGACGAAACCGGCAACATATTGACGGCGTGGCCGACGAAACTCGTCCTCGCTCCCCAACTGGCGACGGAAATTCTTGACCGCCTGCAACCACCATCCGGTCAACCATCAGAGGCGGTTAGCGATCAATGGCCACGCCCTCAGGTTGCTAAGTGCCCGTGGGAACTAGCAACTTGGAGCACACTCTCTTCGAGTTCTCATCGAGAAGCCGCCTAGCTCATCCCGCCAAAACTAGTACTCTCACGAAAAAACTAGTAATCAGCTCACTTGTCATTCGAATGTGAGTTTACCTAATACTGCAAACGGTTTGCCATTGATTTCGCAATCAAAAACCATCGCCCCACGAGTGGCTCACACCTAGTCGTAACAGGTTCTTTCTATTGAGTGCCTGGAAACCATGTCTTCTTTGCGTTCGCCGCAGATACAGAAGACTTCCATACGGTCTAGGTAGTTTCTTTGCGCCTCCTCAAATTATTGAGAAACTCGCTACAGCTTCACAAAAAGCTCACATTCCGCAATTAGAGTTCTCACGCAAGAGTTGGTCAAGCCACGTAACCGTTCTCTATCAATCTTGATTGCTCGGTTGTTGACCAAACTTTCCAGTAAATCATGTAGGAAAGTTGATGGATCAGACATCAATGCTCCACACACTCCCAAAATATATCGGTCGTAGTACTCAGGAATGACGATCGCCAGCGTGTTGACCGCAATGGATACTGCGATCAACTGATCTGCGTGCATGCACTCGTCTTGGTCCGGGAAGACCACCACTGTTGATGGTAGAAGCTTGAACTGTCTCGCATTGCGCTCGGAGATGTCTTCGAGGCAACATGACCCAATTTGGTGACTAGAGGAAGAGGACTCGATGAAACGCTCGAATGTGACAAAGCCGCAACGTCGCGGTTTCACCCTGATTGAACTTCTTGTTGTGATCTCGATCATCGCGATTCTGATCGCCTTGTTATTGCCAGCCATTCAATCCGCTCGGGAAGCTGCTCGCTCGACACAGTGCCGCAGCAATCTCAAGCAAATCGGAATTGCCTTGTACGCATTCTCCGATAAAGACCCGCAAAAACGACTTTGCTCCGGTGCCTACGACTCCAAACGTGACGGTTGTTGGGACACCTACGGCTGGGTTGCCGACATGGTCAGCGTCAATGCCGGAAATCCCAACGAAATCCGTTGCCCATCGAACGAACTCAAGGGCATGGAAAAACTGAACGACCTCCTCGGCGGTAGCACGAACAACGGCCAAGGCTCGTTCTACGATCGTCAAGACAAAGGGATCTGTGGTGCTCTCGCCGCGGGCAACCTCACCTACGAAGGCGTCACCTACGATTCCGCAGCCGAGATGGTCGGTGAGACGGTCCGAAAAGGCTACAACTCCAACTACGTTTCCGGTTGGCACATGGTGCGTAGCGAACCACGATTGGCTAGCGCCAATACACTTGGCATGACCGACTCTGCCGGTAAACAAGGCCGTTGGGTCGACACCAACATTGTCGCCAGCGGACCAGATGCCCGGACCGACGGTAGCGACCTGAAAAGCATTCTGAACACCAAAGGCCCGCTGACACAAAACCAAATCAGCCAAGCTGACGTTCCTGGAAGCTCAATCGGAATGTTGGCCGACGGGGCACCTGGAGACATCGGCGAAGCTATCCTCAAAGAAACGCTGCTGAACCTCGACGGTTCCATCACGGATGCAGGTTTGACCGCTGGTGCACGATTGGCTGAGTCTTTCAATGACGGTCCTGCATACTGGAACGGCAGCTCCATCAAATTGGTCAAAGGTGCTGGTGGAGCCGCTCCTCATCTCGTGCTGGTCGACAAGTTCTTGCCACTAACTTTCCCGACAGTTGGAACCGTGGTTGGCTCCTCGAACTATCCAGAGAGCGAATACGCAAATCCGGTCACGGTCGGCGGGACGACCCCAACCGGTGACGATACGGCGACCTTCGATGACAGAGTCATTCTGCAAGACCTCCGCGACTGGTTCGGCGTTCACCGTGGTGGTGCGAACGTCCTGATGGCTGACGGTTCGGTCAAGCAAATTGCCGACCTCAACGGCGACGGATTCTTCAACCCAGGTTTCCCAGCAGAAAACGGTTCAAACCAAACCGATGGTTACACCGACGGCACCTGCGAAGTTAACGCGTTTGAAGTCTACACCGGAACGTTCTTGAACACCGATACCTTCGTCAAAGGCAACTTCGAATAATCGAATTGGCACATCGAAGGTTCGGCAACAAATTTTGACCGGGGTTCGGCAACTGCTGAACCCCGGTTTTTTCGTGGATCAACCAAGCCGCTTCAAGACGCCCCATGGGTTTGCTTCCGAAACAGACAAGCGATAGGGTGAGGAACTGTTGGTGCTCGTTTGATGGAGTCCATTTCTGAAACGAGGTTCGACCAACGAAACAAAGCCAATCACTCGATCGAGAGCGCTCTGATGTGGAAATCAACCTTCTGGCTTGTCCTTGCGGTCTTGTTTTCTCTCCCATGCCGATCCGTCTCCGCAATAGACCGTGGCCCCGAACACCCGAATGTGATCTTGGTGTTTATCGACGACATGGGCTGGACGGACTTGTCCTGCTTCGATGGCCAAGGCCCGCGGACTCAGCATATTGACCAACTCGCGTCTGAAGGAATTCGCTTCACGCAGTTTTATGTCAACTCGCCGATTTGCTCTCCGTCACGCGTCGCAATTTCCACGGGACAATACCCGCAACGTTGGCGGATTACGTCGTACTTGAACAATCGACGAAGCAATCGGGAACGTGGGATGGCTCAATGGCTGGATGTCAAAGCCCCCATGCTAGCCCGTGAACTTCAGCGAGCGGGTTATGCAACCGGGCATTTTGGCAAATGGCATATGGGTGGGCAACGAGATGTCGACAACGCACCGCCGATCACCGCGTATGGATTCGATCAAAGCCTGACAAATTTTGAAGGCATGGGAGCCAAGCTTCTCCCACTGACGATGCAACCTGGCTGGGAAAAACCGGGCCGAATTTGGCAAAAGGCTGTGCGATTGGGCGAACCGGTCACGTGGATGCAACGCTCTGAAATCACTGGCGGATTTGTCGAAGCGGCGTTGAAGTTCATCGATCAAGCACAGGCCGACAAGAAGCCATTCTATGTGAATGTTTGGCCGGACGATGTGCACGCCCCGTTCTTTCCACCGCTCGAAAAATGGAAGGATGGTCGTCGAGCACTCTATCACGGTGTGCTAGATGCGTTGGACGAACAACTCGCGGCGTTGTTCAACCGAATTCGTAATGACGAAGAACTTCGCCGTCAGACTTTGATCGTCCTCTGTTCGGACAACGGTCATGATGTCGGTGCCGGTTCGTCCGACCCATTGCGTGGCGGGAAGACTTGGCTGTACGAAGGCGGAATCCGTTCGCCACTCATTACGTGGGGACCAGGATTGCTCGCGAAAGAAAAGACCGGCACGGTCAACGAGGAATCCGTGTTCTGCGCACTCGACCTCAACCGATCCCTTTACGACATCTGTCATGTCAACGTGCCAAAGAACGCAAAACTCGATGGCGAAAATCTCGCGGAGACGCTGCTCGGGCATTCAAAGCAGAGTCGACAATCGCCGATCTTCTGGCGACGTCCACCAGACCGCCCGGGTTTTGGTCATGGATACGATGAGGACAACCCAGACTTAGCCGTGCGTGACGGTCAGTGGAAATTCACGGTCAACTACGACGGCAGCAGTCCACAACTTTATGACTTGTCGGAAGACGCTGCCGAAACCAATAACCTAGTCGACGCGAACCCGAAAGTTGCGGATCGCCTTCACAAAGCGATCCGCGAATGGAATTCAGAATTGCCACGGGATGCCGGCGATCAATCCTCGGACTGAATCCACTGGCGAGCTTCGGCAAGTTCGCCCTGATCAAAGTACTTGATCTTGGCTGTTGTAAACGGCTTGCAGAACACAGACATTCCTTTTTCCCATTTGCTCTCGCCGACAAGTGCCAAACGCTCGATGTCGCTGAAATGCTTGGCATCGAATTTGATGTCTTCCCATAACGCACTGAGTTCCCAGCCGTGGAAATCATGCAGCACAACGAGCATCCGCACTTTGCCGAACTGCTGAATTTTTTGTTCCATCAGCGGAACGAACATCCCGTAGGCTTCCGAAGTGAGTTTGCCTGAGATTTCGATTTCAACAATCTTGCCACTGTCAACTTCGGTGATCTTGCACGACATTTGACGCTCCCAATCGATCTAAAATTCAGTCAACTATGCGTCGTGTGATGCGAGGACAACGTTGCCTCACATCCCGTCACGACAGAACACACATCTGAGAATTTCCAACAGGCTCCGCAAACGTTTTTTCACTTGGCTACTTTGACAAGAATGCATCACGGAGTTCTTGAATCACCTCCTCGGACATCGACGTTACCGGCCCTAGCGGACGAGTGTTGATCAGTGCCTCAGCGGTAGCTTCCAGAACTTCCAACCGGTCAAACGCATCCAGCACGCTGGTCCCGATGACCAAGACCCCATCGTTCTCTAACAGGGCCACTGGTTGATCCACCGAAATTTGATCCGCGAGTGCGTTGGTATCCTGATACGGCAGCCCAAACGGGATTCGTCGGACGTCTCGAAGAAAGAGATAGCTCTCGGGGATCGTGCGAGCATCCAAGTTGCTTTGCGTGACGCTAAACGCTGTGGCGTTGACGGGGTGGGCAAACACGATCGATTCCACCTTGGGATACCGTCGATAGATCGCCTGATGAGCTCGACTCGCCCGACTCGGTGTCTTCCCGGCTTCGCATTCATCACCGTCAACTCGCACGAAGTCGCCTAAATCCAGCTGCTCCCGGTCTTGTTGAGACGGGGTGATCAGGAACGAGTCCTCACCGAGTCTCGCCGAAAAACTGCCTTCGGTGCTAATGAGGAGACGCTGACGACATCCACGTCTAACAAATTGCTTCAACTGTCGTCGCAACTCCTTTTCGTTGCTGGACATCTCCGGCGAGGAACTGCTGTCTTGCACGGTCTGTGCCACATCGACTTGTCGATTCTGGAACGCCAAGAATTGTGAATCGGTCAGGGAGTTCACGTCTCCGATGTGACCGGCTTTGATGAGGATCTTGGCAAGGAACTCTAGGGTTTCGAAGCGTTGATATGCATCGGACAGCGTACGACCGCCGACGACGACCCCGTGATTTTCCAAGACCACCGCGTTAACGGAATCTTCAAAGGCATCGGCGATGTTCTCTGCGAGTTTCTGACTGCCCGGCAATGCGTACGGCGCAAACCCGACGTTTCCGCAAACATGCCGAGCTTGGGGAAACAGTCTGGTTTGCGGAATCTGCCCGGCAATGCTGAACGCAACCAATGCTACAGGGTGAGCATGCACAATGCCGCCGAAATCGGGACGCCGCTCGTAGATGGCTTGATGGAACGGAAACTCCGAGGACGGGCGGTGTGGCCCGGTAACGTCACCAGACTTCGCAACACAGACAATGTCATCGCGGCGGAGACTACCTTTGTCGATCCGAGCCGGGGTGATCCAAACGTCCTCACCGTCCCGGATGGAGAGGTTGCCCCCCGAAGTAGTTGTCATCCGATAGCGATAGATTCGCTCCATCGTTTGCATGATTTCATCGCGAGGGTGAAGCAGCGAAGTTGGCATTCGAATTCATCCTACAAGAGCGGCTTTCGTTGGTATCGTGAGTGTACCAAAGCGAACACAAACGCACACCCAAACAGCGGCCTTTGCACAGGCGATTGAAAAAGCGAATACTCGCCAACCCGTTAGAGACGGTTGATATTTTATTGATCACCAGACGACTTAACGCCGGATGTTTTTGGGGCTGTTGCATGGACGCTTACATTTTCATTAGGATGGCTGTCGGTTCCAATCGACGAAAGCCTCCGTCCAACATGCCGTCCCAACCCATTGATTCCATGTCGCATTCCAACAAGGATTTGTCGTTGGTGGATAATTTGCTGATCAGTATCGAAGAATTGGTTTTGGAAGCCGAACGGCAAGGCGAGCCGCTGGAGATCGATCCTTGGCGTGAACGGCTATTCGAAATGTTCGTGACTGCACACGGAGCCGGTTATCTCGAGGGTCACGATGAAGGTGACGAGATCATCGGCCGAGGTTCGAGCACGCCGGACTTAACCGCCGATTCGTTGTGTCGTCAGTTGGGTGATCGATGGGGGTTGGCGAACGCCGCTCGTGAGTCCGTCGCGCAGCAACAGAAACTGCCGTCCGGTGAGCTTGGCAAGATGCGGCTCCTGTGGTCCTTGATGCGGATGTGGATGGAGTGGACCTACGCCTGGAAACGTTGGCCGGAATTCAACGACCATCAAGTTTCCTAATCGCCAAGTAAGACCAAGGAAATCTGGCATCTGTTGATGCTGTTTGTGAACCGAGTCAACTCATGCAGACGACGGTACTGATTTCGGTTTACTGTACCTTGATCGTCGCGGCTTCGCTGACCGGCGGGATGCTTGCGAACCGTTTGAAACTCAGCCACACGCAGATGCAGATGTTGCTCAGCGGCGTGGGTGGTTTCATGCTGGGAATCGCGTTGTTCCATTTGTTGCCTCACTCCCTGCACTTGACGGGCTCCATCCACGCATCGACGAACTGGCTCGCCATCGGTTTGATGACGATGTTTTTCCTGATCCGGGCGTTTCATTTTCATTCTCATGAACCCGCCGACTCGTCAGAGTTGCATGATCACGACCACGATAATGGCGGTCATCATGCCCACTCCCCGATTGCCCACCGCTGGGGTTGGTTCGGTGTCACACTCGGGTTGGCACTTCACACACTGATTGACGGGATGGCGTTGGGGGCGGATGTCGCCGCACAAGAAGATTCCCCCGTTCGATGGTCGCTTTTCGGATTCAGCACTTTCTTAGCGATCCTTTTGCACAAGCCGCTCGACGCCGTTTCCATCACGTCTTTGATGGCGGCTTCCGGCTGGTCGACGACTTGGCGGAACGTCATCAACTTCGGCTTTGCGTTGATGTGCCCGATCGGAGCATTGGCGTTCTTTCTGGGAGTTCAAGCCTTCGGAGCCGAACACCAATTCATCGTGGGCTGTGCCTTGGGATTCTCAGCGGGTGTCTTCTTGTGCATTTCGCTGGGTGATCTCCTCCCGGAAGTGGAATTGCATTCGCATCACCGAATCCAATTATCGCTGGTATTGCTATTGGGGATGGGGTTGGCATGGGTCATTGAACTCACCCATAGTCATCCGCCGCGTCAACCACCACTTGAGATTCGTTCATCGCTCCGGATAGAATCTGAGGAACCATTCTAGCGGTTGTTCTGTGGTTATCGAAAACCGCAAACCGATCTCGACGAAGACTCATTCGGAGGGTTCCATGGGGATTCGCATCATCACACTGCTCTCGGTCGTTGCAGCGTTTCAGTATGTTGCTCCGATTGCATTCGCGGACTTAATCAAACTGAACAGCGGAGGCGAAGTCCGTGGGCAGTTCGAACACAAGACGAAAGTGGCCGATCTTCCGGAAGTCACGATCACGACACCGACCGGTGCAACGTTGATCATTCCGCAGGAGGAAATCGACTTTGTCACCCGGCGATCGCAAGCCGTCGAAGAGTATGAGACGCGAAGCCGCCGAATCCCGAACACCGTGGAAGCCCATTGGGACTTGGCCACTTGGTGCCTCAAAAACAAATTGCCGGCTCAACGCGAACGCGAATTGGAACGCGTGGTGGAACTCGCCCCCGACCACGAAGACGCTCACCGCAGCCTCGGCCACATTCAGCACGATGGAACTTGGATGACGAAAGAGGAAAAGTTCCTCTCCCAAGGATACGTCAAACACGATGGCAAATGGATCACGCCTCAGGAAAAGGCGTTGCTCGAAGACGCCGAGTCCCATGACCAACAGGACAAAGATTGGATCAAGAAGATTCGGCAGCTCAAGGGCTACCTGCTCAGCCGACCGGCCCAAAGTCAGCAGGCACTCGCCGAGCTCAAACGAATCAGCGATCCGCATGCGGTTCCGGCGTTGTCCTATTTCTTCAGTGACGACCCCAACGTGTCCATGCGATCGTTGTACGTCGGAATTCTCGGGCAGATCTCCGGTCCTCGGGGAGTGACGCCGCTGGTGAAGCAGTCGCTGTTTGACGTTGCTCCGCAAATCCGACGGGCCGCCCGTGACGCCATTCCGGAAGAGCAGTACAAACTCGCAATGTCGCTTTACGCTCGGGAACTCAGCAATGGTTTGAATACAATCGTCTGCCGAGCCGGAGCGGCTTTGGAACAAGTCGGTGACGACCAAGCCGTGCCCGCACTCATTGGCGCCCTGGTCACCACGCATCAATACCGCATTCAAGTCCCCGAAGACTCCTACAGTTTCGGAGCCAACGGCACATACGGTGGTGGCACGCAACTGCCGCCGGATATCGAAGTCGGTTTACGGACAGGCATGTTCAACGGGGCCGTGGTGAACGATCCCGGTGCCGCCGGTCGCCCCACGAAAACCGTAACGGTCAGTGTCAACCACGAGAATCCCCAAGTCCTGAGTGCTCTCAAAAAGATCACCGGCAAGAACTTCGGTTACGACGAACGAACCTGGGCCTTGTGGCTGCAAGCACAACAAGCCGGTCTGGTTTCCAACGACGAATAATACCGAATCGCCCCGTCCAGATGAGCATTTGAACCCATGACTGGTTGACTCAGGCTCGGTCTGTTTTCGTTCTGATTTCCGCGTGGTACAATGCACGTCCGCCGGAATCATCAACACGAAAACACATCGGAATCCATCATGTCCAGTTCGTTGACACTCTCGACAGGCGACAAACTCCCATCGGTGGGTTTGGGTCTGTGGAAAGTCGATCCGTCCGAAGCCCCGTCCCTTATTCAATCGGCCGTCGATGCCGGTTACCGGCATTTCGATTGTGCCTGTGATTACGGCAACGAGGACGCCGTCGGCGAGGGCTTGCAAGCGATTTTCGATTCCGGTGCCGTTTCGCGAAGTGACGTCTGGTTGACTTCAAAACTTTGGAACACCTATCACGCCGCCGAACACGTTCGCCCGGCCCTTGAACGAACGCTCCGCGATCTCCGCGTCGACGCGCTGGATTTATACCTGATCCACTTTCCGATCGCGCAACAATTCGTGCCGTTCGAGACCCGTTATCCGCCCGGTTGGTTCACCGACCCAGACGCCGCCGAGCCGAAAATTGAACCGGCAAAAGTTCCGATTCAGGAAACTTGGCGAGCGATGGAGTCGTTAGTTCGCGAGGGCTTGGTTCGCAACATCGGTTTCTCGAACTTCAATTGCAGCCTGATTCGCGATGTTTTGTCCTACGCGGAAATCCGTCCGTCGGTCTTGCAGATTGAATCCCATCCGTATCTCACGCAGGAAAAGCTCGTTCGATACTGCCAGCAGGAAGACATCGCGGTAACGGCGTTCTCTCCGCTGGGTGCCCCGTCGTACGTGGGGATCGGCATGGCCGAGAAAGAGGAATCGGTCATGAACTTGCCGGAAATCAAAGCCATTGCGGAATCGCACGGTCGATCACCGGCCCAAGTGGTCCTCCGGTGGGGGGTGCAACGGGGAACGGCAATCGTCCCCAAAACATCCAAGCCCGAACGGCTCAAAGAAAACATCAGTTTGTTCGATTTCGAGCTGACCAACCAAGAGATGCAGACCATTGCCAGCCTGAATCGCAACCGTCGATTCAACGATCCCGGCGTGTTCTGCGAGGAAGCGTTCAATACCTTCTTTCCGATCTATGAGTAATTTTTATGTCGACTGAAACTCTAACCGTCGAACCCTT
This sequence comes from Thalassoroseus pseudoceratinae, assembly GCF_011634775.1. NCBI lineage: Bacteria > Pseudomonadati > Planctomycetota > Planctomycetia > Planctomycetales > Planctomycetaceae > Thalassoroseus > Thalassoroseus pseudoceratinae. The sequence goes on along the minus strand of NZ_JAALXT010000002.1, from coordinate 1,044,711 downwards.
GTCGCTGCCAACCCAGCAGGAATACGACGGCATCCCGTTCCCGCTGGTTCTGGCGTGTCGAACGGCCAACGCGACCGTGGAAGCCGTCCGTGATTGGGTCCAAGCGAACCGCGATGAACTCGATGAGCAAGCCTCGCGACACGGGACGATTCTATTCCGGGATTTTCCGCTGACATCCGATCAAGATTTCGATGCCTTCATTACAGCGTTCGATTACGAGAATTTTGCATATCGGGATTCGCTATCGAACGCCGTGCGGGTCAATCGCACACCGCGGGTGTTCACGGCGAACGAAGCGCCGTCGGAAGTGACGATTTTCCTGCATCACGAGATGGCTCAGACACCGGTCTACCCGAGTCGGTTGTTCTTTTTCTGCGAACATGCTGCGGAAGAAGGCGGAGCCACACCGCTGTGCCGATCCGACATTCTGTTCCGCGAACTTCAAAAAGCCTGTCCGAAGTTCGCCGACGATTGCGAGCAAAAAGGACTTCTGTATTCCAACGTGATGCCGGCTGTGGACGACCCCAAGTCCGGCATGGGCCGAAGTTGGCAGAGCACATTGCGAGCAGACACGAAAGCCGCCGCCGAGGCACGACTTTTGGAACTCGGTTACTCATGGGAGTGGCTAGAAGACGGTTGCTTGCGAATGACCACTCCAGTGATGCCGGCGGTGCGGACGCTTCCGGATGGTCGCAAAACATTCTTCAATCAACTCATTGCTGCCGCCCATTGGCAAGACAGTCGAAATGATGCGGAGAAGGCGATCACGTTCGGCGATGGCAGCCCGCTCGACCGGGATGCCGTCGCGATTGCGGTCGAACTTGGTGACAAACTGAGCTTCGACGTTCCTTGGCAACGTGGCGATGTGGCGTTGGTCGATAACTTCGTGGTCATGCACGGTCGCCGCCCCTTCGTCGGCACGCGGAAAGTCCTCGCCTCACTCGTTGCAGCGAATGTCTGAATGAATCATCATCAGTGTGCCACAACTCTGTGCGTTGAATAAACCAATCCACACAGTTCATCTCGACGGCTTACAAAAACGTGGCACACGTCGAATTCTATTGAGGTCTCAACCCATGCGTTCAATACTTGCTCTCGTGCTGATCGGCTGTCTTAGCACACCGGTTTTCGCGGAATCCCTTTTGGTTGAAGCGGAGAGTTTCCAAGACCATGGTGGTTGGAAACTCGATACGCAATTCATCCACGAAATGGGTTCGCCGTACTTGCTTGCCCATGGTCTCGGTCGCCCGGTGGCGGATGCCAAAACGACCGTCAAGTTTCCTGCTGCGGGCACGTACCATGTGTTCGTGCGGACGAAAGATTGGGTCGCCCGATGGGATGCCCCTGGTCAACCTGGACGGTTCCAACTGCTCGTCAACGGTCAACCACTGGACGAGACGTTCGGCACCAGCGGAGCCGAATGGTTCTGGCACGACGGCGGCACGGTGAAAATCGGCGACGCGGATCAATCTGGTCCCGTTGATGTGGATCTCGCTCTGAAAGATCTAACTGGTTTCGACGGACGTTGTGATGCGATCTACTTCACCACAGATTCCGAACCGCCGCCGAACGCTTCGAAAATCCTTCCGGGATGGCGACGCGACTTGCTCGGATTGAAGGAAGAACCGACCGAAAAATCCGGCTACGATGTGGTGGTCATCGGCGGGGGTTACTCCGGCATGGGAGCGGCGTTGTCGGCCGCGCGGATGGGCTGCAAGGTGGCTCTGATTCAAAATCGCCCGGTGCTCGGCGGTAACGGTTCCAGCGAAGTCCGGGTGTGGGCAATGGGCAACATTCGCCGTGGGAAGTATCCCCGCATCGGGGAAATCGTCGAAGAATTCAGCGATCACGCCAAGAAATCCCCCGGCACGTACGAGGAATTCGAAGACGCCAAGAAAGAACGTATCGTTCGAGCGGAAGACAAAATCGATCTGTTCCTGAACCATCATGCGTATCAAGTTGATTCGACGAAGCTCGAAGACAGTGAAAACGGTTATCAACGAACGATCAACGCTGTCTATGCTTTCGACACCCGTACCAGTGAGCACACGAAATTTAGTGGGCGGTTGTATGTCGATGCGACCGGGCACGGCACAATCGGCGCACTCGCCGAAGCGGATTGGGACATGACCCCCAAAGACCGCATGGGCATGAGCAACATGTGGGCCTGGGGTGAAGGCGAGAAAGAAGTCGACTTCCCCGAAACTCCCTGGGCACTCGATCTCACGATGCGAGACTTTCCGTATCCACGGGATCATCATGGCCAATGGTTCTGGGAATCGGGTTTCAACAAAGACGCCCTCGGCGATGCCGAGGGCATTCGCGATTGGAACCTGCGAGCCGTCTTCGGTGCTTTCAATGCGATGAAGAACAAAGACGGTGCCGCCAAACACAAGACTGCGTTCCTGACCTGGATCGCTTACATTGGCGGTCCTCGGGAATCCCGGCGGTTGATGGGAGATGTAGTGCTCACGCAGGATGATGTCGTTTCTAAAAAAGACTTCAAAGACGGCTGCGTGCCGAGTACATGGTCAATCGACCTTCACTATCCGAAGCAACAATACGCGAAGAAATTCCCCGATAATCCCTTCATTTCGATCGCCGTGCACGACCGCCGGATCGACCGAAATTATGGCTATCCGGTGCCGTATCGCTGTTTCTATTCGCGAAACGTCGACAATCTCTTTATGGCCGGCCGCTGCATCAGCGTGACACACCAAGCCCTCGGCACGACACGGGTGATGAAGACCTGCGGCATGATGGGCGAAGTCGTCGGCAAAGCCAGTTGGGTCTGCGTGACGCGTGGGTGTTCGCCGCGTGATGTGTACCATCAATATTGGGATGTCATGCATGAACTGCTGCAACTTCCCGGCAAAGCGCGTCGCGAAAGTTTGGGCGGCGAAATTGAGATTCCCGCTGACGCCCTACCGCTCGCTGGTCCGAACGGTCCGCCGACCGGACTCGATCCCGCCAAGCTGGACGGCGTGATTATTGATGATCATCAAGCCAAGATGACCGGCAAATGGACCGCCGGAACCGGATTGAAAGGGTACGTCGGTTATCATTATCTCTATGCCGGTTCCAAACAGAACACAGCGGTCACGTTTGAACACAAACCAAAGAAATCCGGACGATACGAAATTCGCATCGCCTACCTTTCCCATGAGAATCGCGGTGCCCACGTGCCCGTCACGGTGAAAACGTCGACGGAAACGAAGACTGTCAAAGTCGATATGCGGGAAACGCCACCGATCGACGAAGGATTTCTCTCCCTCGGAGAGTTTGATTTGAAAGCCAATGAAACCGTCCGTGTGACTGTCTCCGCCGAGAATGCCGGAGGGAATGCCCACGCTGATGCGGTTCAAATTTTGCCCATCAAACCATGATCCCGACTGACCACCGGCGTCTTTTCGGACGCCGGTCTTGCGGGAAATTGGAGAAATTCGGTAAAAACCGGAAATAAACACGGAATTCGCACACCTCGAATACTTCAACAACGGCACGGACGCCATGCAACGCCTTTCCTTACCGCCACGAATTGCGTCACTCCGCAACCTTCTCGCGACGAATTTCGTCCAAGCGACGGGTGTGGGATTTTTGGCCGGTGTGTTCTGTCTGAGTTGGTTATTGCAGCTCACGAGCATACTGGGTTCTTCACTGGCCGTTTCCACCGCGATGATGTTGTCAATCGTAACAGGGCTCGTCATCGGTTGGCCCACGGGGGAGGCGAAACCAGGATTTCGCTCACGCACAATTGCGACCTGGCTTGCCGGTTGGACTTTGTTATTCCCATGGCTGTTGCAAGGTCTTTCCAGCGGACTCGATCATGTGCCTGTCACATGGTGGAGTACACCGGCGTTGAACCTGGGACTGCTATGTCTCATCGCTCTCGTTCTGCTCACTGCCCCGACTTTCGGACTGCTTCGATGGGCACAGGCTTGTGTCAATCAGTCTGAGTGCAATCCGAAAGTTGCTTGGCGTGGTTTGGGCTGCGGATGGGCGTTGGCGGTGTTTGCGATGGCCTACCTACTTGGTCCGTGGGGTCTCTTTGCCGTCACGGTCAACGTCTTGGCGATCGCAACATGTGTCGGTGCCGGTTGGTCGGCTTGGAAGCATCCAAACTCTGTCATGAACATGACACAAGAGCCCGCTGCCCCCCAATCGGTTTCACTTTCCATGCGGCTGATGGGCGCGGTGTTCGCATGTGGAGTCGGTGCCGCGGTCGCCGTTTGGTGGCAAAGTTTGACTCAACTCATGCCCATCTCGAATTACTTGCAGTGGACCGGTTGGAGTAGTCTGCTATTCGGTTTGGTTCTTGGTTTCACGTCGACTCGGTTCTCTCGAACGTTCGCAGGTGTTGTCGCGACGATTTGGGTCGTGGCACTTCCATCGATCTTTCCACACCTGACCGCAATGTCGATGAACTTCAATGCCAGCGTGACATCGGTTCTCGGATTGATGCTTCTCCGTGGGGGACTGGTTGCCGTATGTTTGTTCCCAGCAGGATGGTGTTGGGGACGGTTCACAAACAATCAAGACTCGAACACCTCCGCGATCTGGCCAACGCTCCACTTTGAAGCCTTTGCCGTCGGCGTCTTAATCGTGCAATGGGTCGGAATGTCAATCGTCTCCGTGCCGACTCTCGCAACGGCATTCGCTGTGATTTTCCTGGTTTGTGCCGCGATGGTTTGGAAGCCGCGTTGGTCGCATCATCGTGTGCGAATCGCGACGGGATCGCTCGCCACGCTCGGAATTCTCGTGGCTTGTCTTTTCACTGCCGAATACCAGCCGACCCGCAGCGCACGGATGCTTTTTGATTCCACCGTCTCGATGGCTGCTGCTGCCGGTTTGGATGAAGACCTGCTCCCGTTTGTCGACGAGTCCCGTTTGCTCGAGCGTCGCGTTGCCCCCGATTCCACCTGGACGGTGTGGAAGACTCGGGGATATCAAATTCAACTTCGGCGTGATGGGCTTCCCGCAGGTGCGGCAAGTCTCGAACCGCGATTGGCACCGCAATCGTCATCGGATGTCCTCCCGACTGTGATGCCCTTGGTGTTGCACTCGCGGCCGAATCATGTGCTGATCCTAGGCATGGAATCGGGAGTGGCATTGGAAACCGTCTTGGCATTTCCGATCCCGCAAGTTACTTGCATCCAGCCCAGCAAAACGTTGACGACTTTGTTGCAACACCATGTGTGGTCCGTCCGTGGGTTGGATCCGCTTTCCGATCCCCGATTGACCCATCACGTTGCCGACCCGGTTCTCGCAATCCGTTCGGGCGAATCGAAATACGATGTCGTGATTTCATTGCCAAACCATCCGGCCACTTCGGATGGAACGGCAGAGACCACGACCGAATTCTACGACCAAATTGCGGAATCGCTGGACGACGGTGGAATCTTCTGCCAGAAGTTTTCCCACATTGATTTCGGCCCGGCGGTCATTCAAACCGTCGCCCGCACGATGCGTGAATCGTTCTCCGAGGTGGTGTTCCTCGAAATCGCAGCCGGGCAACTGGCAATGTTCGGTTCGAACACACCAGGAGCCCTCACGAACGAAGATCTCGCGGATCGGCTTCAGCGTCCACACGTTCGCGAAGCCCTCGCAAACATCGGCATGGACTGGGCAATCCCGATGAATTTGCCGGCCTATAACACCGAAAACTTGGACGAAATGCTCGCTCAAGGTTCTTGGTGGCATGGCCAAAACACGTCTGCGAGTGGTCGATTCGCATTGGGCTTGCCTCCGGAAATGATGAAGTGGGGACCGAAATACCAACGGACTCAAGCCATGATGGCTCCCCATACCGAACGGTTCGCCAATTGGGGAACCGTGGAAGCGGACGACCCAGTGTTGCTCCGACGATTCAGTGAAATTGTCATGCACAACGATTTGATGGTCGGCGTGCCCGACGAATACTGGTTGTATCGAAAATCGACGAAGCAACAGATCATGGAGAACCCCCGCTCTCTGATTCGCCAAGTCGGCGGCGAGATTCCCAAGCAGGACATTCACCCCGAAGACCGTCGACGTATGAACTATTTCAAGGCGTTGGATCGGGCGTTGAAAACCATGGACGCCAACGACATTGCCTCGGTCGCAAATTACGCGACTCCTTACGATCCGCTGGTGAGCGACTTTCTCCACAAGGAAGTCGCGGAACTCTACTCGCGATGCGATCCACCAGAGCACGAAGCGGAACTCATGCACCGTCTGCGAGCAGCCAATTATGCCTCCGCTCAGGAAAAATCCGTGCGAAATGTGGCGGCGGCGATCATGATTCTCGTTCAACATCCGGAAACCATGCCGGATGCGATGCAGCGGTTCGACCAGCTCAATGCACTAGTTCAAACCATGAAACTCCGCTGGGCCGCACGATTGGGCTACAAACCGGATTCGTCCGACGTGATGCTCAACGACATTGAAAAAAGTCTGCGAGCCACAGAACAAGCATTGAAGACAATGGACGAGCTGGCAGCGGAAATCGACATTTCCGCCGACGATTGGCGAGCTCGCCGGAAGTTTGTGGAGAAGACCGTCATCCACCCGCTTCGGGATTATCGACGTGAAATGCTGCCATATCACTTGAAAAAGAAGATCACCAAGTCCGCAGTGAAAGCGGCCCGATCTCAATCAAGCAAAGAACCTTCTGCGAAGGTTGAACCGTAGGGCATCTTAATCGAGGCCGACGAGTTGGGGGATTTGGGCTAAATCGGTGATGACTGCGTTCGGTGTCACGTGTTGTACGCGATCGTCATCAGTGCGAAGGCGTAGCGAACGGGCATCACCGGCGAACAAGGCCGTGCGGAAACCGACCTGCTGTGCAGGCCAAATGTCTTTCAGCATATCATTACCGACATAGAGTGCCTCCTCCGGCGAAATCCCCAACTTGGCCAATGCTTGCTGAGACTTCTCGTAGAGAAACGTTCCTGGCTTGGCTTGGCGATACTGGTAAGAATAAAACCGCAATGCCGGATCGAAGCCGAGTTCGTCAAGATCCGCCCTTAGTAGCGACGGAAACAGATCGGGCGTGAAAAATTGGGCATTGCTGATGATGCCCAATTCCAAGCCAGCATCGCGAAGCGTTGTGAGCGTCGCTGCACAATTGGGCATGGGCCAAGCGGGATTGGCTAACACTTCGTATTCGATAGCGAGTTTCGCAAGCAATTCATCATTCGTTTCGAGAGGAGGAACGACGGATTCCTGTGTCAATCGCTGGAGTGCGTGCTTCCAAACCTCACAAATTTCGACTTCGGGATAGGAAATCCCATTTGATCTCGATTCGTCATGCGACTCCCCAATCGCCTCACGATACGCCCGCTCCACCGCCGCGATGTCGCCCACTTCACGAATGCCAACCGCGTTTAAAGCGTCCTGAAAAGCAGCATGGTGGGAATTATCATCCGCTGAACCAATATCGCCGCTCCCGCTGATGAGCAACGTCCCGTAAATGTCAAACACGACCGCACGTATTCCCCTCATCGGTGATAATCGGGGGGGAAGCTCGGTTGGAATCCGCTCGAGAGGTTGGGATTTGTCGCTGATAATCTGGCGAATCGGGTTCATACCGGGTCCGTTGTCCGACGTCCGTGCTGGCTGGGAGGAAATGATTTGCAAGATCGGCACTGGTTTCGAGGTGACGCCGATGATAGGATGAATCGTCCACATATAGGTGGTTCTTGCACCTTCTACATTGTATCTGGTTTCCAGCCAAACTTGAATCATTCCCATCATGTCGACTACCCAAGCCGTCGGGATCGATTTAGGCACGACTTATTCGTGCATATCGTATCTCAACGAACATGGCGAACCTGTCACGATCGCGAACGAGGAAGGCGAACACTCCACGCCTTCCGTGGTGCTGTTTGACGGCCCGGAAGTTGTGGTCGGCACGGAGGCGTTGCGTCATGCGATTGTGCACCCCGATCGTGTCGTGCAACATGCCAAACGGTACATGGGCGACACCGGGAAACACTGGACGGTCGATGGGCGGAATTATTCGCCAATCGACATTTCCGCGTTCGTGCTGCGAAAATTGCTCAAATCGGCCCAGGATCAAATTGGTCCGATTGAACGAGCTGTCGTAACAGTTCCCGCTCAATTCAGCGATGTCCAGCGTCACGCAACGATCCTCGCCGGACACAAGGCCGGCTTGCAACAAGTCGACATCATCAACGAACCGGTCGCGGCCGCTTTATGTCACGTGTTGGGAACCGAAGGGCTGTGGTTCAGTGAACTGGCCGAAGCACAACGTCTGATGGTTTACGACCTCGGTGGCGGCACGTTTGACCTGTCATTGGTGAAATATCAGAAGAACGAGGTCAGCGTTGAAGCGAGTGTCGGGGATTTGCAACTCGGTGGGATTGACTGGAACAACCAACTGCAAGAGGCCATCGCCAAGCAATTCCAACGCGACTTTGAATTGAACCCGATGGAAACCCCCAACGGTCGGCAGATGCTCTCGTTGGAAGCCGAGCAAGCCAAACGAGCGCTCAGTGTGCGACCGAAGTCTTCATTCACAGTTCAATACGGTGGTCGTCAGAAGAGCTATCAAGTCGAGCAGGCTCAATTCGAAAAACTGACGAAACCGCTCGTCGACCGGACGGCGAAAATCGTCAAGAAGTTGCTCAAAGACCGCAAAATGGGCTGGGCTCATGTGGATGTCGTCCTGACGACCGGTGGTGCTTCGCGAATGCCGATGATTCGGAATATGCTCAAGGATCTCAGCGGTCGCACGCTGAATTCGACGCTCTCGCCCGACCAATCCATTTCGCACGGTGCCACTTACTACGCGGGCATGATGCTCACGAATAGCAAGTTTGCTCGGTCCATTCTCAACGAGGAAGCCACCGCTCGGTTGTCGAGTGTAAAACAACGCAGCGTGAATGCGCGAGCGTTGGGAATCATGATTCGCGATGTCGAAACCAACAAGCGGGTTCCACATTACCTGATTCCGGAAAACACCGCGTTGCCGACGGACCAAACGAAGCACTTTGGAACCGTCGTTCCGAATCAACGACGGGTGAAGCTCCAAGTCGTCGAAAGTGGCACATCTCCAGAACAGCCGCCAGTGGTGTTGGGTGAGTGCCGCATCAATGATTTGCCAGCGGACTTGCCTTCGGGATCGCAAGTCGCGGTGACGATTCGTTACGACGAATCCGCCCGTGTGCATGTGAGTGCGGTTGATGTCGCGAGTGGAAAACGTGCCGCAGCGGAGATCATTCGGCAAGAAAACATGGTCGCACAAATCGCTGCCGATCACCTTGAAGAAGGTTTCTCGATCGACTTAGACAAGGAACTATTGGAGTTACATCCGAAGGCTCAGGATCGCCGCTCGCGGGCGAACCAAGAAGAACGAAAATCACCATTCACTCCCGACCCGAGCGACGATCTCGATAGTGCGGATGAACCAGTTCCGCTCGATGATGATGGCAATCCGATTGACCCTCATCAGTTGTCGGCCGATTACTCCGCTGCACGGAAAAAGAAAACACAGAACGCCAGTTCGCGTCAACGCGTCACTGGGAAGAAGAATGCTCCGGAACGTGGACGAAGAAAGCGCTCGGCCAGTCCACCTCCACCGCCCTCACGCAAACAACGCGATCCCGGCGAAGATGAATTCTGGAGTATTCCCGAATAGAAAACCTGCCAACGGACGAAATCCTTGAAGATCGATCGCATTGAATTGTTTCACGTGGCCATGCCGTTGATTTCGCCATGGCGGACCGCGTACGGGGAAGATGCCGATATCCATTCGGTGTTGTGCCGAATGTCGAGTGGTTCGGTCGATGCCTGGGGTGAGGCGTCGTCGTTGGCGGCTCCGTGTTACTCACCCGAATGGGCTGGAGGCGTGTTCGCGACCGCCCGGAATTGGTTGGCTCCCAGTCTCATCGGTGAAGAGATCACGGATGGATCGCAACTTCAGTCTCGATTGGCGGTCTTCAAAGGCAATCAATTTGCCAAAGCAGTTCTCGATTCCGCCTTTTGGTGTCTAAAAAGTCGCATCGAAAACACGCCGCTGCATCGGTTATTGGGGGCGAGTCGTGACGAAGTTCCAGTCGGTGCGGATTTTGGTGTCGGAGACAATCTCGACGACTTGTTAAACGATATTGCGGGTGCCGTCGAGGCGGGTTTTCCGAGGGTGAAACTCAAATTTCGTCCCGGCTGGGATATACCGATGCTCGAAGCGGTTCGCCATGTCTTTCCGGAAGCGACTATTCACATCGATTGCAACAGCGGTTACACCCTGGCAGACGCCGAGTTGTTTCGCGACATTGATCGCTTCGACCTTGCGATGATCGAACAACCACTCACTTTCGATGACGTGGTCGATCACGCGGCACTGCAGAAACAGATTCGCACGCCGATCTGCTTGGATGAAAGTCTGAATTCACTGCATCGGGCGGAACAGGCGATCCGTTTGGAAAGTTTGCGGTACGCGAACATCAAGCCCGGTCGCGTCGGCGGCCTGACGGTTGCGGTGGCGATGCATGATCGGTTCCAAGCCGCTGGGATTCCCTGTTGGGTTGGGGGGATGCTCGAAAGTGCCGTCGGAAGCTCGATATGCACTTCGCTGGCGATGCTCGACAACTTCACGTATCCGGCGGACATCTTCCCCTCGTCTCGTTACTACGAAACCGATCTGGCCGACCGCCCGCTGGAGTTGAGCGCCACATCTGACGGCACTCCCACCGTGCGTGCTACCGACGATATTCCAAACCCACACCCGGAACGCTTGCGGCATCAAACCGTCCAGCATGCCGTGATTACCCCGTGAGTTTCCCGAGCCGTTGCATCGCGAAGCGGCTCAAATTCGCTACAATGACGGCTCGCACTCGCACCGTTTTGAGGGTTGACCGTCATGAATTGTTCCGTACGGCGTGTTGTTTTCGCGTGCCTATTGCTCGTTTCAACCGGTCTGACGAAGGCGGCTGAAACATCGTCGTCGCATCCGAATATCGTGTTCATCCTTGCCGATGACATGGGGTATGGCGATCCGAAGTGTTACAACGCAGACTCCAAAATCCCAACGCCGAATATCGATTCTCTGGCGACCGGTGGCATGCGGTTCACTGATGCCCACGCCGCTGGGCCGTTGTGTCACATGTCACGATATGGATTACTCACCGGGCGATATCCTTTTCGGACGAACGTGGGAAAGTGGCGGCGTCAACCGTTGATTGAAGACGATCAAATGACGATCGCTTCGCTGCTCCAGCAAAACGGCTATCACACTGCAATGGTCGGGAAATGGCACCTGGGTTTCCACGAGAATGGATATGACAAACCGCTCCCTGGTGGCCCCGTCGATCGGGGTTTTGATTCGTTCTTCGGAATACGAGCGTCAACGGATATTCCGCCTTACTTTTACATCCGTGGCAACCAAGCCGTTCAACCGCCGACAGACCACATCGAAGCCCGCAATTCCAAAGAATTCTGGACACCGATTCAAGGCGAGTTCTGGCGAGCGGGGGGCATTGCTCCGGATCTGGCTCTGAGAGACGTGCTGCCATTGTTCGCCGATGAAGCGGTGGGAGTTATCGAGGACCATGCCGACTCGCCTCAGAAAAAGCCGTTAATGTTGTACGTCGCGTTTCCGGCACCACACACGCCGTGGCTGCCATCAAAAGAGTTTGTCGGTACGAGCAAAGCCAGTCTTTACGGCGATTTCACTGTGATGGTAGACGCCATGGTGGGCAAGATTTTGCAAGCGCTGGACCAAGCCAAGATGACCGACAACACGTTGGTCATCTTCTCCTCGGACAACGGACCGACGTGGTACGACAAAGATGTGGAGAAGTTTCAGCACGACTCCGCCGCTCACCTCCGGGGCATGAAAGCCGATGCTTGGGAAGCCGGTCATCGTGTGCCGTTCATTGCCCGGTGGCCGGAGAAGATTCCAGCAAATTCCGTCAACAATAAACTCGTCTGCTTCACCGACATGTTGGCGACGTTCGCTGCCATCGTCGATCAGGAACTTCCCGAAGACGCGGGTCCGGATAGCTTCAACATTCTGCCAACCTTGCTGGATCCCAACGCCGACACCGTGCCCACGCGACAGTCATTCGCCATGGGTTCCGGGAATGGAATGATGATGATTCGGGACGGTAACTGGAAACTGATTGACGGGCTTGGTTCGGGGGGATTTTCAAAGCCGTCTCGCATCAAGCCGATACCTGGCGAACCGGCGGCACAGCTCTACAATCTCGCGGACGATCCTGGCGAAACGCAGAATCTCTATTGGGAAAAACCGCAGCAGGTCAAACGGCTGATGAAGTTGTTAACGTCCATTCGACGCGGCCAACACCGCCGGATCGGATCGTAATTTCTATGAGTTCAAGTAGTCTTCAGAATCTGAATCGATCGATGGCCGAAGTCGTCAATATCGCTGCCTACAAGTTTGCTGACCTGACCGAACTCGCTGAGTTGCGGAGCGAACTCCGTGCGTTGTGCCAAGCCCAGCGTTTGAAGGGCACAATTCTTTTGAGCCCCGAAGGGATCAACCTGTTTGTTGCGGGAGACCAGTCCGGCATCGATGCGTTACTTGGACGAATTCGAGAGATTCCCGGTCTGACGGATTTGGAAGTCAAAGAAAGCCTTAGCGATGAGCAGCCATTTCAGCGGATGCTCGTGAAGATCAAGCGAGAAATCATCAGCTTTGGTGTTGAGGGGATTGAACCGCACCGGTACACGTCGCCACGGATTTCCGCGGCGGAACTCAAACAATGGCTCGATGAAGGCCGTCCGGTGACACTTCTCGACACACGGAACAATTTCGAGATCGACGCAGGCACGTTTGAGAATGCCGTCGCCATCGACATCGAAAACTTTCGGCAATTCCCGGAGGCCGTCGAGAAGCTACCCGCGGAGATGAAACAACGGCCGGTGGTCACGTTCTGTACGGGTGGCATTCGCTGTGAAAAAGCGGCCCCGTATTTGGAGCGTGTAGGGTTCGAGAATGTCCTGCAACTCGACGGCGGGATTCTCAAGTATTTGGAAGTTTGCGGCGGTGATCACTACGACGGCGATTGTTTCGTCTTTGATCGTCGTGTCGCGGTAAATGAAAAACTCGCCGAATCGCCACTTGCACAGTGTTTCGTCTGTCAGGCGATTTTAACGCCGGAGGATCAACAATCGCCGCTGTATGTTGAAGGACAATCGTGCCCTCACTGTCATCGGTCTGTAGATGAGCAACGTCGCGACTTAATCGCATCACGACAACGGAAACTTGCGGACATCACTCAACCGTTGCCGGGAAGCCAACCGTATACGAATCATCGACCGTTGCGAGTGGCCAGTCAGTTTGACGGCCTTAAAGTTCTCGACTTCTTGGATGCGATGAAGACGCAACTCTCGCGTCAGGAATGGTCCGAAGTCTGCGAGAACGGGCATCTGTTATGCAATGATGCCCCCGTTCATCCGGGGCGAACGGTTCGGTCCGGTGAGATACTGGTTCACGTCATCCCAATGACTGTCGAGCCGGAGATCAACGCGGATATTGAGATCCTCTATGAAGACGATGCCATTGTGGTCGTGAATAAACCGGCTCCGTTGCCGGTCCATCCGTGTGGACGGTTCAACCGGAATTCGTTGACGTACCTGTTGAATCTCGTCTACGCACCTTTGAAGCTACGACCGGCTCACCGCCTCGATGCGGAAACGACCGGAGTGATGGTGTTTTCCAAGACTCGCCAAGTCGCTCGGCAACTGCAACCGCAGTTTGATGAAGGCAAGGTCCAAAAGCGGTATTTGGCCCGTGTGCAGGAGCAGCCGGAGGCAACGCAATTCGACTGCCAAGTCCCGATCAGTGCGGAACCCGGTCCTGAGGGTGTGCGTGTCCCCGACGAAAACGGGCTTCCTGCGGAGACCCGTTTCGAGACATTACAGCGATTGGACGATGGGACAGCGATCCTGCAAGCAACACCGATGACGGGACGGACGAACCAAATCCGCTTGCACCTGTGGCATCTTGGGTTCCCAATTGTCGGCGATCCGATTTATCGGCCCAACCAACAACTTGCCGCCGCAATGACAACCGACTTAGCGAAAAGCCAACTCGGGCTACACGCAGCCGAGCTGAGTTTTGTTCATCCAACGACCGAGTTGAATATGAGTTTCCAGGCGACCGAACCGGACTGGTTTCATAGCCCCGGCGAAGTCGTTCAGTCAGGTTGATACTCGACCCAAAGAGTCTCATCGACCTGACCCGTTGAGACACGCCAAGTTTGCGTTGCTTGCCCATCTACTCGTTCAAACCGGTGAGATTTCGTTTTCGACGTGTCACCTTCGCGCCAGTGAAACGTGACCCGTGTTGGGTCGGTTTTCGGCAGTTGGTACACGAGATGCAATTCTGCCCGGCGATATCGCTTGCCTCCGTCATTGCGAAAACGCACTGCAATGGGACCATCGACTGCATCCAACGGCTTTGAACCGTAACAAAAACTTTGTGACCAAAAGTCCGGGGGTTCATGTCCCCGGCGTGTAATTCGCCAATTCCTGACAAGCGGTTCCCAAGATTGCCCGTCGGTTGTGGAATACTCAATCTGATAGCTCACGTCTGGCGACGGGGGATTGGAAGAGGCCACATGCGCGGCGGCAAAGACTTGCGTGGCCGTCGTGTTTCGAGGCGGTGTCAGTTCCAATGTGAGACGTGGTGAATCGAAATCGCCGGCCGTGCGATGAGCTTTCGCCTGATCCAAATTCGGCCCGGCACTGATGATCGCCTGCCCCGATGCTGCGAATTCAACAGTGGAGCCGTGACTCGTCAGACGGGGAATCGTCGAGGAATTGCATTGGCAGACGGTGACGATTTCCAACTCAGATTCAACCAATCGCTCAGCACGATCATGAATCCGAAGCCAGTACTGCCGATGGCCTTTAACGGCATCGGTTAAGTCCCAGTGCTGCTGCATGGCGTCCTCAGTCTGCCAAGATTGTCCGCGATCCGTCGAGACCGAGATTTGAATTGGAACCGTACTGCGAATGACCAATCCATTTCGACACCCTGGTTCATAAATGCCCCATTCGTGATCACTCGCGGGCGTTGCAGCAATGATGTATGGCGATTGGAACTCGAAGGTCGTGTGCGAGTCCGTTTCTTCGATCACGCCTTCGGTATAATCACCATTTGCGAAGTTAGGACGATACGTGAAGACGGCGTTGGCGTACTGAGCGCGACCGGATTGGTAACCGGATTCCGGAGCGGAGTTGTAGAACATTTCGGGCTGATTGACCCAAGTACGTGCACGTTGTGGCCCCGAAATGCCATCGGTGGGATCGTTTCGCCCCCAAAACACGAACGATTTCCCATCCTCCAGACCGGGTTTCAAAAACCGACGAAAGGTTTCCCCGCGTCGTAAATGAACCATCGGCGGCGGTCCCGCATAGCCAGCGAAGTACTCGGCGGTGCGGTAGGAATCGAAGGCCTTCCAATCGTCGGGATGTAGTCCGCAGACCGGCCAACCATTCTGTGAGGCGTTTCTCGAGGTCCGCCCCCGAAGAACTCGCACATCGTCTTGCAAGTCGCCGATGGAAAGAAGTTTTCGACCTGATTCGTCAAACAATACGGTCGAGACATCGTGATCCAACAGCGACCACTGTCCCGTGCCATACGCAGAGTCTTTGAGAAAGGCTTCAAACGAATTGTGGCCACTCACACCGATGACCCGAGCACGATTGTGCCCAAGCAGATGTTGAATTTCCGCGGTCCACTGGGCGTGCGTCGTGCCGCAGAGTCCGTAGCCATGAGCGAACAGACCCGTCCAGTAATCACGTGTGGCGGAGTCGGTGGAATTGTCGAAACCCCGGTTCCACAGGTCTTCGTGACCTTCTTGTCCATGCCAATAATGAGTGTTCCGCCACATCCACGCGGCGAGCACGCGGTCTTCGTCATTTTTTGGTGCGTGGCCGACCACTCGTTCGAACAGATCGGCCTGAGTCTTCGCGAGCCGATCGAAACTCGAACATGCCAACTCCCCTGGATACCAAGGATGATCGGTGCGAACCTGCGGATCCCCCACCCCTGCCCTCACCGTCGGATTCAGGGTAAAAGCACCGCACCAAGTGAGCAAAGTGACGGTCGCCAACGTGCGTGCAATCGGACACTTGGTTCTCATCTTGGCCTCGTCTGCATGAACTGGAAGACTGGTCTGTCGCGGTTGCCGGTGAAAACGATATGATACCCGTCCACGGTTTCAGTGTACAATCATCGCGTTGGAGAGACGGCTGTGAAAGGTGGGGCGTCGGGTTGGTTCATCGTCGGGGCGGCAGTTTGGTGGGGTTTAGCCACGATTCTGCTGTTACTCCTTGTGGTCTGGGGCGGCATTCGTTGCCCTTGGTTCGTGGCATTGTATTTCGCCGCAACGGTTCTGGTCAGCATCGCGGCGTTCGCTGCATACGGGCTCGACAAGCGTTACGCCCAAGCTGAACGATGGCGAGTCTCGGAAAAAACACTGCATTGGCTCGACGCACTCGGCGGTTGGCCAGGCGGATTGATCGCTCAACAGGTTTTTCGACACAAGACTCAAAAACTGCGGTTTCGCATGGTTTTCTGGCTGATTGTCATCATTCATTTGCCATTGACACTGTACAGTTTGCTCCAGGTTACGGTCGGCGGATGAGGACCGTCCTGACGGAACTCGATGAAATTTCATCACGATGGCTTGACATCACACGTTCAATCAAGGATTTTACGGGTTTCCCGCAAACTGGACTGTACCGATTGAATTGAGGCTGTTCCCATGGCTGTTCCAAAGCGACGCCAATCCAAATCTCGATCTCGTAAACGAAATTCCCATAACGCTGTGACGCCCCCGCAAGTCAGTGGCTGCCCGGAATGTGGTCATCCGCGTCCATCGCACGTCGTCTGTCCGAAGTGCGGTTGGTATATGGGACGCGTACTCGCACCGCCGGCCGACGAATAAGAACCGGGCAAACGAGACCTGCGTCAGTCCACGAAGCGGTCGAAGCACGGTATCAACCCACAATGAAAAAACGGGGCAAACTCCAGCAAGAGTTTGCCCCGTTTTTGTCTTGGCCGAATCGGTGTTCTGTGGAACCCCGTGGCTCATGGTGGTGAAGGGGACTCACCACCCGAGCGGTTACACTCAACCGGATTACTTGAAGATGTCGAACAGGCAACATCCTTTGCTGGGTTCACAGCAGACCGGTTCCGGCGTGCAGCAGGTGTCGACCGGCACTTTTCGGCAGACGGTGCGGGGAATCCGACGGGTGACGTTGTAGGTCACCGTGCGAGGCACGCATCGGGTCCGAGTCTTGTAAGTGCAGCACTCAACTTTGCGACAGACCGTGTAGGGCACTTTCTTCGTGCGAGTTTCTTTGACCATCGTGCAAGAGCGAACGGGAACCGTCTTGGTTCGGCACTCTTTCACGTATCGGCAAGTCGTGTAAGGAATTCGTTTCTGCACACATTGTTTTACCCAAGTGCAGGAGCGAACGGGAACCTGCTTCGTGCAGCACTGCTCGGTGTAGCAGACCGTGGTGTACGGCACGCGTTTGCAGACTTGTTGTTTGACGTAGCGAACCGTCGTGTGGCAGACCCGACGGGTGCCGCATTGCGGGATTCGCTTGCAAACGGTGTACGGAACACGTTTACGTTTGATTTCCTTGCAGTATCGTGTGGTGCAGACTTTCTTTTGAACCGTTTTCGGGCACCAGACGCGTCGACAAACCGTCTTCGTGCAGCATCCACCCGATGGACCGCAGTTGGTCGTACAGGCGTTGTCAGCACAAGGAACACTGCAACTTGGCACGCATGTGCTGACCGGAACTTGTTCGGTCACGGTCTTCCATTCGCCGCATTGCACATCCACCGTGTGCCATTCTTGAACAGGTTTGCAAACCGTGTAGCAAACATCGCGGTACCGAGTTTCCGGCACGGTTTTGTAGGTGGTGCAAGGCACGGTCTTGTAGCACTTGTCGTAGATGGGCTTGCAGACCGAATAGCTCACCGTACGGTAGTGACGTTTGTAGATCGGCTTGCGAACTTTGTAGTTGACCGTCTTGTAACACGTTTTCCAAACCGGCTTACAAATCTTGCAAGAGATGGTCTTGTAGCGTGTCGTGTAGACCGGCTTGCAAGCGGTGTAGTTGACCGTCTTGTAGCAGGTGTTGATCTTGGGAACGCAAGCGGTGTAGCAGACGTCCCGGTAACGGGTCTCGTAGACATTCTTGACGGTCTTGCAAGGAATCTTCTCGATGACGGTGTCGTAGACCGTCTTCGTGCATTGCTCGACCTTGCAGTCGTAAACGGTTTCTTTGACGGTTTTGTATTGCGGTCCACAGCATGACTTCGCTGTCATGTAGTTTCCGCAAGGGGCACACGCTTCCGTAGGACAGCAGTTGTAGCTGGCCGCTCCGCAGTAGCCCGCTTGGGCTTCCGTGCCTGTCGCCAAAGCGATTGTGATCGCCAGCACGACGGGCACCCATTGCACATATCTCATTGATGGGGTCCCTAAATTCGATCTCGATCCGGTTGGTCCACCAAGTTCCATTACTCACTGGAACTCAGTGCATCTGACCTTCCTTTCCTCGTCACCCCAGCCCATCTCACTAAAGTCAACGACGTGCATTTCCTGGTCCGCATTGCTTTCCAACACCCCGTTGTCTGCGTGATCGCTACAACCGCACGAATCGGATGGTGCTCGCAGCGTCTTGGGAGGGGACGGTCATCTCAAACCCATGATCTCACGCACAATTCATCCACTCGGATGCAAAGCAACCGCGAAGGCGTTATCTTTCGCTGTCAGTGCTTGCCAGATGAAATAGAAAAGAACCGAGAGGAACCGCCAATGCGATTTGCTATCTGCCAAGAGTTGTTCGTCGATTGGGACTGGAAACGCCAATGCCAATTCGTCGCGGAATGTGGCTACACGGGAATTGAAGTCGCCCCCTTCACCATCGCGTCGAGTCTCCAAGACGTCCCCGTTGAGACGTTCCAATCCATGCGGAAGGAAGCCGAGTCGGCCGGTCTGGAAATCATTGGACTTCACTGGTTGCTCGCGAAGACGGAAGGCTTGCATTTGACGTCGACAGATGCGGACGTCCGCAAAGCAACGGCTGAATACCTCGCGACCTTGGGCGATGCATGTGCGGAACTTGGCGGTCAGGTGATGGTGTTTGGTTCCCCGCCACAACGAAATCTGCCCGAAGGCGTTTCAACGGAACAAGGGCTGGAATACGCAGCCGAGATCTTCAAGTCGTGCATGCCCCGAATTGCCGATCGCGGCGTGCAGATCTGCATGGAACCGTTAACGACGAAAGAAACGGATTTCATCAATACCTGTGCCGACGCCAAGACGCTGATCGAAATGGTCGATCATCCCAGCTTCGTGTTGCACCAAGATGTCAAAGCGATGCTGGGTGCCGAAAGCGAACCATTGCCAGTGGTCATCGAGAAGTACAAAGACATCACGAAACACTTCCACGCCAACGATTCAAACCTCTTAGGACCGGGGATGGGTGAGACTGATTTCGTCCCGATTTTTGAAGCTCTTTTGAAGACTGACTACCAAGGTTGGGTCTCTGTGGAAGTCTTCGACTACGCCCCCGGAGCGGAAACAATTGCCCGAACAAGTTTGGCAGCCATGCAAGATGCATTGGAGGCTGCTCGCAAACGAATCGCGTCGAATGAAAAATCCGCTTAAGAAAAAGGTATAAATTGTGAGGATTCTCTTGACGGAAACGGTTGAATTGTCTTGCACAATTTCGCAAACACCGTAGGATGATTTTCAATCATTGCAAGACCAGGGCTGAACTTATTGCTGATTGACACTGCAAGGATCGGCACTTGTTGGACGCGGGGGTCCAAACACAAGTTTCGGAAAACCATCTGGCCAAACAATTGCCAACACCATCGGACATTCGTCTCAGCGGCAAGATGGCCTCGTCGATGACACAACAAGGAGCACACTACAGTGGCCAAGAAGAAGGCAACGAAAAAAGCGACAACAAAAGTCGCCGCGAAAAAGTCGCCCGCGAAAAAATCAACTGCGAAGAAAACCACCGCAAAGAAATCGACGGCGAAAAAGTCCACCGCGAAGAAGTCTCCAGCAAAGAAGACCACCGCCAAAAAATCGACCGCTAAGAAGTCGACGGCCAAGAAGTCCACCGCGAAGAAATCGCCAGCCAAAAAGACAACGGCCAAAAAGTCGACCGCTAAGAAATCGACGGCGAAGAAGACCACCGCGAAAAAGTCGACCGCCAAGAAATCAACAGCGAAGAAAACCACGGCGAAGAAGTCGACGGCCAAGAAGTCCACCGCGAAGAAATCACCCGCGAAAAAGACAACGGCTAAAAAGTCGACTGCTAAGAAATCGACGGCAAAGAAAACTCCCGCCAAGAAGTCGACAGCGAAAAAGACCACTGCGAAGAAATCGACTGCGAAAAAGTCGACCGCCAAGAAATCGACGGCTAAGAAAACTCCTGCCAAGAAGTCCACGGCCAAAAAATCCACCGCGAAGAAAACATCGCGTAAGAAGTCTTAGTCGTCGCGGAGACGTTGAAGTCAGTGCACGCACATCGCGTTCAAGACACTTTCGGCGTCGTTGTTGAAGACAAGACAAGCTTGGTCACGGTCGGGCGACAGTTCCAACGGAGCGGAATCTCTCCGGAAAGGCCACGTGAGACGTGCATTAGTGTCGGCTCACGATACCAACTTCCGGCAGAGTGTTTCACGCCTTGCAAACTCGGTGCGTAGACCGGGCCGATGACCGGCAAAATAACTTGGCCACCGTGGTTGTGTCCGGATAACATCACATCCACGTCGTGTCGCTGCGCCCACTGAAAATGATCTGGGGTATGACTCAGTAGAATCCGAAACCCCGTTGAACTTTGCACACTCAACGGCGGATGCTCGCTCATCCAAGGCCACTCCGTCCCGGCGATTTCTAGCCGATGGCCCCGATCGCTCAGTTCACAAACCCGCCCGGAAACATCCTGCCAACCGAGATCACTGACTGCGGTTCGGATAACGGCGGAATCCTGACGTTCGTCGTGATTGCCCAGGATAAAGTATTGTCCAAGTCGACCATGCAACTTGCCAAGCGTCTCCGGCAACCATGACACATGCGAAATATCGTCAAAGAGATCACCTGTGAAAACGACTAAGTCATACGGTTGGTCGTTCACTTCAGCGCACACTTCTCGAAAAAAATCCAGACTGAGTGTCCCAATCAAATGGAAATCACTGAGATGGAGAATTGAGAATCCATCCCATGCTGTCGGGAGACGTGAGCAATGGAATTGCTGCTCCTGAAATTCAACCTGGCAAACTTCATTGAATGGGAGTCGCGCAATGATTCGGTGTGGACCGTTGCCGAGACACCGCGAACCGAGCTTCGTTCGGTAATCCACGATTCGACTGTCGGCTGAAATCTGTGTCGATGCGGGTCGCCGTATCTGCCAGCGGATTGACGAGGCCACCAAACTCAGCAGCCCCACCCCACAAACTCCGGCAACAACACGCCAACCGATTGGCGCTTGCTGAAAATCGGCCTCTTGGAACCAACTTGGACCGAGCCAAACCATACCTAGCAGAGCGATCGGAAATGCAATGATTGCGACGTCGTGCAATCGTTGGGTGAATTTCAACACCCATTCCGGTAAGGCGAGTCCATGGATTCGATTAATGGCCACCGCTTGCAATTCCGCATGACCAGCGGCGAGCAAGATCACGACACAAAAACTAGTGAAGCTCATGGGCGGGACAGGCCGTTGAAAACCGAAACGAGACCAAAATCAATACCGCAGTCACGTTGATAAAAACGGGAACCGCTGCGTTGTGACAATTCAAATTCAGAAGGGCACAGACACTTGGCATTGGATTTCCGAGTCGAAATCGACATTGTCCTGTCGTTCAATTGGGATCACACCGCCAATTCGCACCGTCGCACCATTGGCGAGGACGGTATGCATCCCCAACGTGAAATTCAGAGCATCCGACCAACCAGCGGGGTTGGTAAAGTTGAAATTCACCGTTCCATCAGACGAGGCATATTCGACACTGTCAGAATCTTGGATGGGCACTCCGTAGTGCAATTCACTGACCAAAGCGACGCCGACCACCGCACGGGCATTCGGGTTTTGATACAGCCAATATCCACCACTGACATCCACGAACAACAGCGTGGATTCGTTCAATCGACCGACATTCTGACGACTCTTGGCGTCGTCGACGATAACAGAGTTCCCACGTGTCGGAATATCGAGTTGAAATATCCCTTGCACAAACCAGTTGTCAAACGGTGTGTAGGCAATCCCCAGAAACGGAAACAGATGGACGTTTTCGTTCTTGAGTTCATAAAGAACCGAATCGACGCGGCCTTCACCATCCGCACCGATCGGAATATCAAAGCCAAATCCGGCGGAGATCAATCCGTCATCGGCCACAAGCAATGCCTGTTTAAATAAGAATGTCAGGTTGCCCAACCCGCCGGCAGTGGCACCGACTAAGTCGGAATCAAGCTGCCATTGATTTGCACTCACAGATTGCACGACTTGCACCGAGTTCCATCCGTCAACGAATGTTTTCTCGATCCCGAAGGCAAACCGATCGACCGAGCGATTCACTCGATTCGTACGCAGCGAGACGACCCCACCGATCTCGACAAAATCATAAGTGTCGGCAGCGAGCGCGTTCTCGAAGTGGTTGTAAGAGAATATCCAGCGATCCTGGGGAATCGGGCTGTTGTTTTCGCTGACTTTCTGCCGTCGCACACCACCTGCCAGCGGAATCTGAGCCTCACCATCGAATGTAAAATTCTGCACGGTGTCGACTTCGACGTTGGTCACAACGTCCACTTGCACATCGCGCGGTTGCGTTGTCGTCGAGGAACCACTTGAAGGATCAACAATGGTGACGGTATCAAAGACAGTGACAGTTTCAGTCGTTGTGATGGGAACGATCTGTGTGCCGGTCACAACTGGCACATCGACGGAAAAACATGCTGTCCCTCCGGGCGTGAAAAAGTCGCCAAACATATTGGGCATGCGAGAAAGAGAACGGCCGGTCACACCACGTCGGGAGGCTTGCAGACGTTCAAAACCATTCTCGAACCGGTTCGACCGACTCGCCAATTGTGGAAACGGCGACGTTTGTTGTGGAGGTGTCGTCGGTGGAGGCACGAAGCCGGGGTCATCGGTTTCTGCTTCGCTCTCAGCTTGGGCCAACTGGATGGAGTGGCCATGCTCCGCGTGGGCGATGGACGACCATCCGCAACATCCAAGAGTGAGCATTGAAGCGAAAAAAGCGATTCGCATGGTTGTTCTCGTTCATAGGGTCCGAGCGATTCCATGTTCAGTATCGATCGATCGACCACCCGAGAATCGGCTTCTTTCCTACGCTCCGTCAAACTGGCAAAAACGTCGAATTCGACACAACCAGATTAACCTTTGAAAGTTCCCCAGATCCACATCATCACAATTCGCACACAACCACCTTATCGTCGAGAAGGAACAAAAACCGAACTCGAGAGCCTTAGCCGTTTGGTTGCCTCAAGAACCAGACGCAACCATTGCTTCAACACTCTATTTCGGCAGAATTCGAGAAAATTTGATATCATCATCCAATTTGGCAAGCGATGGAGGAATTTCATGGGATCGGAAACCGACCCGATTGCCTCTTTAACCCCTGACGATGCGATTGTCGATTGGGCGACAGACGTCCCGGAATCGATTCGTGTATTCGAGAAGTTCGGCGTGGATTATTGCTGCGGAGGAAAGTCACTGGACTACGCCTGCGGGCAGCGAGGTATCGAAGTCCAACAAATCGTCGATGAAATTCGGATAGCGGCGAAAAACGCGGTATCTGAAGGTGCGTCGAGCAAAAAACCATGACATTTCGTTCACGTATTCGCCATGATGGCTGATCGCAGTGATATCTAAATGTCGAGCTGATTTAAACCGACAGATAGGCCTTTGTCTCTGTGAGTGGAGGAGGCACATCAGGTTGGCTGACGCTACCAAACCGTCGAAATGACGAAGAGTTCGGAACACGCCCACAGTTGACGTGAACGGCTATTCCGGTTTAATTTACTAAATCTTCAAAAGTCCTTTCGGACTAATTGCCCTCTTTTTCACTTCTTTCTTTCATTAGAAATGAGGAACCAATGAGAATGCGTCCACACACTTCACAAGCACACTCGTTCCGTGTGTCGATTCGCCGCGGATTCACACTGATCGAATTGCTGGTTGTGATCGCGATCATCGCCATCTTGATCGCATTGCTATTACCAGCTGTTCAACAAGCTCGTGAAGCCGCACGCCGCACCCAATGTAAGAACAATCTGAAGCAGCTCGGTTTGGCGTTGCACAACCATCACGATGTTCATGGGAATTTCCCGTCGCGTCAGGGAAGCCCAGCTGGTACGCATAGCCGACTCAGCGGCATGCTTGACTTGCTGCCATTCCTGGAACAGAACAACCTTTTCGATGACATTTTCGCAACGAACCCGCCAGAACCGTGGAACGGCAGTTTTGCTCCGTGGCAGAACGAAATCCCTGCTCTGCTGTGCCCGTCAAGTCCGGAACATCCGGCCGGTGGTGCGATTGGCGACCACAATTACCACTTCTGCTCAGGTGACTCGCATGTAACAAACACAGCGAACCCACGCGGTGTCTTTGGAGATGACTCGTACCTGGCGATGCGTGACGTCACCGACGGAACCACCAACACGATCGCCATGGGCGAGCGAGCGTTTCCACGGGCGGGTAAAGACATCAATTACACCGCCGTTGGATCGAACCACACTGTCCCCGCAGACTGCGCAGCGACTTACGATACCACCACCCGACAGTACACCGGTACGGCTCACACATGGTCCGGTCGACGGTGGAACGATGGTGGTGCTGGTTTCAGTGCGATCAATACCTGCTTGCCTCCGAACTCCCCACAATGTGCTCACAACAACCACGATGCTCAGAACGGCTACTACACGGCTTCCAGTGAACATGCTGGTGGCGTGCAAGTTGTGATGGTGGACGGCTCGGTCCAGTTCGTCAGTGAGAATATTGACGCGGGTAACCAGGGAGCCAGCTCAAGCGGTCTCTCCGGCGTTAGCCCCTACGGTGTTTGGGGTGCAATGGGCACTCGAAACGGCAGCGAAGTTGTAACGTTGCAGTAGTCGAAAAAATTGCTTTGGACGCGGTCTGTGGATAGGCCGCGTTTTTCTTTTGCGTGACATCGCTGGGGAGAGAGTATGACGGTCCGATCGATAGTGAATTGGGCATTCGCCACATTAATCGTTGGTAGCTTGGTGGGATGCGGCGGAGCAACTCAGGATGAGTGGACCGAAAAACGTGAGAAGGTCGTGCCGGTGAGCGGAGTTGTGCTGGTCAACGGCAAGCCGATCGAGGGCGCCACGGTCAATTTCCACTCGGAAACCAAGGACGTCACTGCACATGGTCGCACAGACGCCCAAGGGCAGTTCGAGCTGACAACCTACGAAGCCGCTGATGGTGCAGTCCCAGGCAAGCATAAGGTGACGGTGAAGAAGCACGAGGTCAAAACTGTTCCAAATCCGGAAGACCCAGAACTTGGCCCGATCTCATCGGAAGAAATCTGGCATACACCAAAGGTCTACGGTTCCATCGGTACCACACCGCTGACCTTCGACGTGGGTCCCGAAGGCAATTCTGACGTTGAGCTCAAACTCGAGCAGTAGAACCTCCACATCTATTGATACGCATCATGAATTCGATCGCGTAACAATCCCCCCTCGCAAATGTCGATATGCCGCGTTTGCGGGGGACAAGGATGCCGATTCACCAACCTGGCGACCAATCAGCCGGAACACGCATCCCCTCCAAAGACGCATCAAAGTCACACCGGAAGATTCTCGAACCGGAAGTGGCTTCAGGGCGACTCAGCCAGTTCTATGCGTCTCGCAAAACACTACTAATCTCGTTTCAGCAAATTTCATTCAACTTGTGAAGCCCCTGCTTTGGAGACGATTGGGCGGTGGTATAATCTCCACGGTAATTATGCACGATTTGTGTGCTGCTTGACGACGGACGTCGGGTATCTGGTCAATGAGAATTCACTCAAGCGAGGAGAATGCTACCCCAATGAAATCGTTGCTACTAAATCTCAACTATGTCTATGCGGTGTTGGTTACGCTCTTTGTCACGGCGTCTTTGGATGCCGCTGATCCACTTCCATCTTGGAACGAGACCGGCACCAAACGAGCTATCATTGGTTTTGTCGAACGTGTGACAGACCGACAGAGTTCGGACTATGTTAAGCCGGAAGCTCGGATCGCGACCTTTGACAATGACGGCACGCTTTGGAGTGAACAACCTTATTACTTTCAAATTGCCTTCGCGTTTGATCGCGTCAAGGCGATGGCATCAAAGCATCCGGAGTGGAGCAAGAAACAGCCGTTTAAAGGTGTCTTGGAAGGAGATCTGAAAGCAGTCATGGCAGGCGGTAAGGAGTCGTTGCTGAAACTCATCGCTACCACTCATTCCGGTATGACTAGCGAAGAATTCGAGCAAGAAGTGACGGATTGGATTTCCAAAGCAAAGCATCCTAAGACCGGAAGGCTTTACAAGGAGATGGTATTCCAACCGATGCTAGAACTGTTGACTTACCTGCGTGCGAACGGCTTCAAGACTTACATTGTGTCAGGCGGAGGTATTGAGTTTATGCGTCCCTGGACGGAAGCCGTCTATGGAATTCCCCCAGAGCAAGTGGTCGGCAGCAGAATCAAGACTCAGTACGAAATTCGCGATGGTCAACCGGTGATCGTTAGTCTTCCTGAGGTCAACTTCATCGACGACAAAGAGGGCAAGCCAATCGGAATCCATTACCATATTGGTCGACGCCCCATCTTTGCAGCCGGGAATTCTGACGGTGATTGGCAAATGCTGCAGTATACGACGATTGGTCGATCGCCAAGTTTCGGACTGATCGTGCATCATACCGATGCAGAACGTGAATGGGCGTACGACCGGAACTCGCACATTGGTCAACTCGACAAGGCCCTTGCCGACGCCCCACAACAGGGGTGGACCGTGATCGATATGAAAAAAGACTGGATACGAATCTACCCTGAAAAGTGATGAACTTGGAACCTCGTCAATGCACGATATGATTGGCCGACTTGCGACGATGAAATTTGGCTATCGCCTTGCCATCGTCGTAGGTCGGGCGGAATCGCGAGTCCTGTCATCTTACTTTTTTGGCGTTTGCTTGGCTTTTTGAGCTCTAAGCATGGCCTTCACACGTGCTTCTTCTTTCGCTAGCGCGGAGCCCGTCACCGGCATTGGTTCGAAGTATTGTTCAGGGATAATCTCTTCGTCTTGCGGTATCTCCCGCCATCGCAAATTGCGATACCAGACGTCATGGCCATGATCTTGCAGCCACAGCTGGCCGTTACGTCCTGTGAGATCACCACCACGGGCAGCGAGCAACTTAACGTACCAGTTCCACTTCGGGTCTTCATAGTCGAAGGACAAGACTCGTTCACCATTGAGCCAATGTTCGATCACACTTCCCTGACAGATAACTCGGGCGGTGTTCCATTCTCCGACGGCCCGGGTGGCATCTTTCGAAGGAGCCATACAGAAAAAGAGCGAGGCCGCCGCCTGTCGTGCATTCTCGCCGTAGGGACTGCCGATATTATCGAGCACCTGATACTCAACTTGTCCCGGCCGGTAATACACACCGCTGTTACACCCCTGGGAAACCTTCCAGTCGAATCGCAGTTCAAAATCATCGGGTACAGTCGCTGCGGTGTAGGTCAACGAACCACCACGCGACTTTCGGTAGAACGCCCCATCCTCAATCACCCAGTTCCCCGAATGGTCCCATCCGTCGAATGTCTTGCCATCGAAGAGTGACGTGAAGTCTGATTCCGGCTTTGTCAAGCGAGCCAGCGGGCGACTGATCAGAATCTTGAGTTGCGATTTTGGCCCTTGAATTTGCTTCGCCAGGATGTCTTCTTCCGTGAATCGAGCCATCAGGATTTCCCCATCGGTAGCTCGATTGCGATCATAAGAAATATAGATGGTGCCATCAGGAGCTTGGAATCCGTCTGGATACGAGATTCCTTTTCGCTCATCGAGGACAAGCCCACCATGCCAAGACTTTCCTTCATCATCCGACAGCCAGGCACTCAGTTGCACTCGCCCCTGATGGGAATCGATTTGGTCACCATGCTTCACTAAGAGAATACGACCAGAATGGAGACGTCGGACGTGAAACCGTGCGTTCGGTTGGCGAATGGCTGGCGGTTCAGACGCCTTGGACCAAGTACGGCCACCATCCGTGGACACTGATTGCATAATGCCTTTCCGTGTCCGTGCCAACATCCACAGTGAACCGTCCTTCCGTTCAACGATCATGTGTTCGTGCCAGTCAGGATTCGGGAAGGTCGCCATTCCACGCCGCTTCCAAGTTTCTCCGTTGTCCGTCGAGATAAAAACATTGGCTCCACGCATCGGGTCAAGCTCGGAGAAGCATCCTTTGAACGGTCCGAACCCGCCGCGTTGATCGAGCGAAATTGGCAACATCCATTCGCCCGTCGAGAGTATCGTTGGCTTGTTGAGTGTAACTCCATGCCAAATGCGTCGCGGGGCTGACCACGTGGGCTCGTTGGCATCCGGATTGTCACATCGAGTCATCCACACGCCGGCTCGCCCGTCGAACATGTCCATTGATTGATCGAAAATCAGCCACAGGCGTCCCAACGGGTCGGTCCATAGATTCCCAACCAAAATACTTCGCGGTCTGGGCAACTCTTTGGCGTGCGAATCAACCACCAACCGTGGTTTCGACCATGTCCGACCGTCATCATCTGATGTCGCCAATACGAAGTAAGCTGCCGGACTGTCACCACCAGCAACCCAGCAGGCCCGCAATCGACCACCCGGCGTGCGTTCGATGCCAATCGTCATGCCATAGTCTAAATTCTCATAGTCGTACTCGGGCAGAGGCGATGTATTCAGGACGGGAGGAACGAGGGCATGGTCTGCCACTTTCTCCATCTTGGCGATTCGTGTTGCTGTTTTCTGATCGGTATTCTGCCTCGGCGATTCGGCGAGAACCAAGTTCTCACCGGCCGAAAGACAAGCCACATCAGAGACGGCGACGAAGACGAATGACAAAGCAAAACAGAGAACGCTAAGAAGTTTCATATGGTCGATGAGTCCGAGAAGTCCGGGTGCAAAGTAGGTTTGAGTTGTGGGTTACGTCTAGTGACTTCGAACCCGCGGCCGGTACACAACAACCGATGTCGTTACCTGACGCCCGAGCGAAGATATTTGCGGAAGCCACTTGGTCTTAGTACTTCGGGAAGATGTCGGGAGTCGGGAAGCGTTCTTCTGGGCTGCCACTTCCGAGGTATTCCTCACGGGGCACATTGACGCGAGGCCAGTTGCCTGGGCAGACGCGAACCACTCGACCAGGGCGGATGCCTTCGATAATAAGGTCGGTCTCGAATTGAATCTGAATACCGCTACTTCCCAAAGGAATGTCGTCCTCCGTTTGGATCACGTCGAGAATGGAGCCCTTCGACGCCATGTGCGAGGGGCCGTATGCACCATGAGTGTGCTTCAACGTATTCTCAACAGCATTCATCATCGCTGAGCTTCCTTTTTTGAAGTCAGCGTAGAGTGATTCATCCATCCCACCGAACAAGGTCGCGGACACTTTGGCCCGGCCGAATTTTCCATACTCGACGGCATCGACGACAGCAGGCATCCAACGACTTCGGACAAACGCTTTGTGTGTCTCCGTCTGTTGTTGAGCCGCACGTTGCATGGCGGTGTCATCCAGCCAGATATCCGAAATATGGAACCGCGTAAACACGCCGCCGGGAGTGGGCTTCCAAGTGATCCCGAGAAACACAGGCTGACCGTCGAATGCTTTCTTGCCTTCGCTGGGCCAGACTTTTTCAGCGATCAAATCGTCAATTCCCAGACACTCACGCCCCCGCCAGATGCGGGTGGCAGCATCGAAGGTCATCGCTTCCTCATTCGCGTCACCGTCTCTGCCATCTTTCGTTGCCCGACTAGCGACAATCATTCCTTGATTGTTCTTAATCTCCAATTCTTTCAGCTTCCAAACTTTGCCGACACGCTGACAGTAGCTGGGCTCGTCCTCGAGCAGGAGAACATGATTTTCCGCAGGAGCCGTCCCAGCACCGCTATAGCCTGCATTCTTTTTACGGTTGTTGACCGGCAACACCGGCACCGACGATATTTTCGGATCTGGTGGGAGAAAAGCCCGAGCGTGCAGCACAGTACCGAGGGGTACATCACGAAGATCCGCCGGTGCACCATGGTAGCGAACGATACCGTAGGGAAGCATCGCAAATGGATGCGGGTCGTTCCGGTAAAACATGCCTGCACCTTCGATCCGAAGGCTGCCGCGACGATTGGCATGATCCACAAATACGAGTTCACCTCGATAAGAAAGCGCCTGGTCGATTGGAGGGAACTTTCCGACCTCGGGCCGATACGGTTCGTCCTCCGCGATCGCAACGTTTGTCATCAGAAATAACAAAATACCGAGACCCAGCCCGCAACATTTGCTAGACAGCGCAAAGAATGGGACGGTTCTTATTCTAGAGTTCTCAATTAAACTAGACATCGCGTTCCGGTATATTCAAGGTTATTGATCTAGGAGAAAGTATCACGTGTTTCTATGTCCGCGGAGGACGCTCGAATGCCTCGCCAGCCCTGTCCGACTCGTCTCACCTCGATGCTAGTGAGAACATAGGGTTGAGATTTCGTTTAAGAGCACACTCGTGCCATGGGGTCTACACATCGATCGCAGTGTTACTGTCACCGAAGTTGTCGGTCTCGACGCCCATTCGTTGGGCCATTGAGAGCAATAGGTTGCTCATGTGGGCGTTTGAGTTTGCAGGGCGACTACAGAGACCGTAATGCTGACTCGGTTTATCGAGTCGGTAACCTTCGAAGTGCCCTTGATTGAAATCGAGATGCCGACCATGCTTAAGACCGAGGTCCGAACCGCCTGCGAGTACCAGGGGTAAGTTGGCGTTGCCGTGACTATGACCATACGACATGCCACTCCCAAAGAGTGCCATTGTCGAACCCAGAAGCGGTTTGCCGTTTAGGTCTTTCGTCTCTGAGAGTCGCGTCAAGAAGTAGCTAAACTGCTCAATGGCGAAGGTATCGTAGTTGGTGAGCTTTTCCATATAGCCCACGTCGCCGCCATGGTGGCTCAGCTGATGACGCGATTCGGTAATGCCAATTTCAGGAATTGCAAACGCATCCCCTTCGCCGCCCAAGCTGAACGTCGCGACCCGCGTGACATCCGTTTGGAATGCGAGCAAGATCAGGTCATAGACCGTTCGGAAGTAATCGCCCGCTTGAGTTTTCGGGATGTCGCGGTTGGTCCGTTTGCGGTCGGCCTCGGCGATGTCCGGGAGTGGGGTGTCGAGCCAGGTGTCGGCTCGTCGCGTGCGAATCTCTGCTTCACGGACCGAAGTCAGGTATTGGTCGAGACGTCCCTTGTCCGCGGCACTCATCTTCTGATTGAGCTTGCGAACTTCCTCAAGGTTATCGTCAAGAACACTTGCTTTGCGACGCAGGGCTCGTCGTTGAGCGGTAATGCCTCCTTTGGGTTCTTCGAACAGAGCCCGAAAAATCTCACTGCAACGACGCATCGCCGGAAGTTGAACACCGTCAGCCGTCCAAGCGAGTGATCCTTGCGTCAACGCAATCTCCATTGATGGGTACCGCGTGTGCTGTGCGGTCACCTCGGCCATCTTTTGATCCACCGAAATGGTATTGCGATCCGATGGGCCGAGTTTTCCACCAGTTAGCCAAACCGAGATGCAGTTATGGTGATGGCTAATCGCTCCCGGATGGTGCAAACCGCTAATCGGCGTAATAACCTCGCGGTGTTTTTCCAAGGGCTTCAGCGACCGAGAGAACTCATAGTCTTTCCCCGGCGTCGTGATCTGATAGTTCAGTGAATGGACGCCGTTCGCAAGGTAGATGAACGCGCTTCGTCGCGGCGTATCGGTTGTTTGTTCCGCCGCACGAAGTGGAACCATGCACTCCAAAAACGGAAGTGCAATGCAAGTCCCCATCCCCCGCAAAGCATGACGACGGTCGATCAACCAAGATTGGGATAAGTAGTTAGCCATCGATTGTTAACCTTTGAGCATGAAGCGGATTGTTGATAACCGCCAGAGATTTGATTTTTGGTATACTGCGAGGGAAAGTTGCCAAACCCCGCTACCGTTTCTTGATAAGATCAGACAACGCCACCGCACGCACGATGTCCTTCAAGCGATAACCTTCTCGTTGGGCTTCGCTGACAATCATCTGGATATCGTCTTTGTCGTCCACAGTGAGAACGCGACGAAGGGCATATGTGCAGAGGTGTTCGATCAAGGCGTGCGTGAACTCTTCACGGTCGTCGAGTAGCAACTGCTTGAATTCTACCACATCGGTGAACGGACGCCCGTCGGGCATTTTGCCGGAGGCGTCGACTTGGGGATCGTCTCCGACGCCCGTGAGTACCCGCTCATGGGTTCGCCATTGGCCGATGGCATCGTATTGATCGAACGCCAATCCGTATGGATCAATGTTTCGATGGCAGGCGGCACAACTTGTGTTTCGAGCGTGGGCTTCGATTCTTTGACGAACCGTAATTTTGTTTCCCTTGGGCGGGATCGGTTCGATCGGGTCCACGTTGGCGGGAGGTGGCGGCGGTGTTTTGTTGAAGATCGCCTCACTGACCCAAACGCCACGGTGCACCGGGCGGTGACGTGTGCCGTCGGACGTCAATCCGAGCACGGCCCCCATTGTCAGAAGGCCGCCACGATGATCGTTCGGCCCCAGAGACACACGTTGAAAGCCGTTCGCCTTGGGTTCGGGAAGGCCGTAGAAATCACACAGCCGAGCGTTTGCCGTCGTCCAATCGGAGTCGAGAAAATCCTCGATAGGCAGATTGTTCGTGAACATCTCACGAAAATACTCAACCGGTTCGGCTCGCATGCTTGCCTCGAGCCAATCGTCGTATTGCGGATAAAGTTTTTTGTCCGGCGGGAACATACCGACGCGGTGCAGCTGCAACCATTGTCGGGAAAAGTCATCGATGAACCGATTGATTCGACTGTCGGTCAACATCCGGTCCACTTCTTGTTCCAATCGACCGCCGGTCAGGGCATCGTCTTTCGCTGCCTGCAACAGTTTGTCGTCGGGCATTGAACTCCAGAGAAAGTACGAGAGTCGCGAAGCGAGTTCTGCGTCCGTGACTTCTTCGCGTGGCTGAGGATCACCCTCGACAAGGTAGATGAAATGTCGGGAAGTCAGCACGCCTTGCAACGCGATTCGATAAGCGTCGATCGGCTTTTCACCAGCCTCAAGTTCCGCATGGTAGGATTGCAGATAGTTCTCGAGTTCCCGCATCTCGACAGGTCGCCGCCAAGCTCGTTCGGCAAACCGCTGCAAATGCTCCGCGACGACCTCGGGCGTGGCGTCTTCCGGTGGTAACACATCGCTTCGTCGGGATTTCTCGGCTTCAGTGACCAATGGTCCTTCCCATTCGATCCAGTCGAGAAGCACGGTCGAAAAAATCCCGTTTCCGTCGCCATCGAACATCTGCGGAGCATTGGGGTTCAATAACGCTGTCTCGCTGCTGTGCGTGAAGACATACGTTCGGCTGGCGAGTGCATTCCGAAAGGCCGCGCCACCCCGTCGATCCACAATATCGGTCGCCACTACACAGAAATGCAGCGTGGTTGGCATTTCGAGGAACACCTCGAACTCGTAAATCCGTGGCTCATCCTCAGGAGCAGTTACATCGAATTCGATAAGGCCATCGACCGTTTCCTCGCTGGTTCGCACTCCGATACTCATGTGGGCCGGTTGGCCGCCGGGCGGTCGAATTCCACTGGCCTGAAGCCGCAAGCGATAGAGTCCGCTGTGCTCCGGACCAGTTTTTCCGAGCCAGTTGGACGCAAGTGCGGTCTGAACTCGTCCCGGGAAGTGAAGAAAACGCAACGGACGCTTGATGCCAAATCGATCCAACGTCTCCTGCTCTTTTTTTCCGCCGCCGTAACGCAAATCCGCGGCCGTCTTTCGGATTTTGCGAGGCTCAGCGGAAACCGTCGGAAAAGCCCGGTCGAGCACGATGTTCGCCGCCCGGTAATATCGATCCACGTGGGACGGCGAGAGCGAAAGCTGCGACCCGATACGTTCGAAACCATGCCACAACGTGTCCTCGTTCAACTCGCCAGGTTTTGCCGGATCGTAGCGTACGCCGAGCAGGTCGTAGACCGTGTTCTGATATTCCTTCCGACTGAGCCGATAATGAGCCACCGGTGGTCGTGCCGCCATTCGCGCCGCCCGGCCTTCTTGAAGCCGTGAATCGAGACTCGAAACGAACTCGACCAATTCATCCTCGGTGGGCTGCGGTTCGCCATCGGGGGGCATCTCGCCACTGTTGACCTTGTCAAGCGCTTCCGCCCAATGATGCGTGTCCAATCCCGCTTTAAAATTTCGCGAAAGCTGATCAAAACGAATGTCGCCCTCCTCATTCTGCGGTCCGTGACAACGGATGCAGTGTTTCTTGAGAAAGGTCTCGAATGGTTCCGCGGCCGAACCGGACAGCGTCAAGCTGATGAACGCAAAACCGACAAAACAGCCTTTCGCCAACAAACGAGGTCTCCAGACCCGAGAACTCCAGGATTTTCCACAATCACTTCGAATTTGGTTATTCAACATCAATCATCTCACTTGTCGTTTGAAGAACGCGGCCGAGGACGGCAAGGTGACCGTACTGAACCGGTATATGCTAAGATACGTTCCATCGACCGAGTTTGCCAATCATCAGGATGAAACCGCCCCTTCAACGCCGTCACGAACCCGATATCCGGGACCACTTGGCAGAAGTGAGAAATTGGCAGAAGTGAGAAAATTCGACCTCGGCCCCAGAACCATCGTGCCCACAGAGAGCTGGAAGACACACGTTGGACAACATCGTTGTTATCGAACCCATCCACGGACGAACTCTGTGAGAACCGTTTTTTGCTTGCGGAACGAGCAAACCGTGTCGTCATTCGTCACCGGAGAAGAGAAAGGAACCCTCCATTAGCCGAGCATTTTCGACGTGTTTGCCGTATCATCTTCGATGCCAGACCAATGGTGAAGCCGATCATTCGCGTGAACTGCTTAGTAGTCCTGCGTCGAGTTTCAAGACAACGTAGATAAAATCCTAGGCCGATGACTCTCTTGTTGAGGCCAAAATTATTTCCCATCTTGCATGACAGTCCGAAGCACCAATCGAAGCTTTGGCATCAAACTCCCAAAACGATGACTCCATCGCTCCGTCTTTTCATCAAAACTTTGCGAACGAATCAAGACAGGTCAGATACTGTATGTCTACCGCATCCACACCCCAGACTCCTAGCGTTGCCGACCTCGAACCAGAACAAATCCCAATCGGTAAACACCAACTCCATAGTTGGCCGCATTTCCTTGGACTCTACGCTGGCGAGCATGTGGCGGCGACGGAGTTTGTGATTGGAGCGACTTTTGTCGCACTGGGCGCCACGACGTCCGATATTTTGATCGGTTTGTTGATCGGCAATCTTCTTGCGATTGCCAGTTGGACCCTAATCACCGCACCGATCGCCGTGCAAACACGTCTCAGTCTCTATACGTACCTGCACAAAATTGCCGGCGATTCAATGACCAATCTCTATAACTGGGCAAACGTCCTAATTTTCACTGTAATTTCGGCGGCGATGATAACAGTTTCCAGCACGGCGGTTCGACTCCTGTTTCGTATACCGGCTCAGTTGCAATGGTACCCGACTGACAGCACGTTCGTCCTAATCGTCTTAGGGGTCGGGATAATTGTTGTGCTAGTCGCTATGTACGGGTTCAACGCGGTTGCAGAATTCTCTTCCATATGTGGACCGTGGTTGGTCGTTATGTTTACCGCTGGGGCGTTGGCTTTGATGCCCGCTTTGGCGGAATCGGTCCTCGGGCGAACGCAGCTCGCGAGTTTCAACGACTTCATCACCATCGGCGACCGTTCGATTTGGACAGGACTGAACAGCGATGGTCAACCAGGGGTCGGGTTGCTCGAAGTCATCGGCTTCGCTTGGGCCGCCAACACGCTAACTCACTTCGGTCTGATCGACATGGCACTCTTTCGCTATGCCAAACATTCGCTCTACGGACTCTGCACAAGTGCTGGGATGCTCTTTGGACATTACATTGCATGGATTGCTGCCGGAATCATGGGGGCTGGAACCGCAGCAATTCTCAAGTCGTCGATCGTCGAACTTGATCCTGGCGACGTGGCCTTTCAAGCTCTCGGGTGGTCGGGGTATGTCATCGTCATCGTGGCCGGTTGGACCACAGCCAATGCCAACCTGTATCGAGCGGGACTAGCGGCACAAGCAATCTTCTACAACCACTCGCGAATGAAAGTAACACTGGCAGTCGGCTGCACTACAGTAATTGTCGCCTGCTTCCCATTTGTATTCAGTCAGATGCTTCCTCTATTAACGTATGCGGGTTTACTTGTCGTACCTGTTGGAGGAATTGTTTTCGCTGAGCACGTGCTTTTCCCTCGCTTGGGAATGACACGGTATTGGGCCACCTATCGAAAACTTGACCATAGTATTCCAGCAATCGTTTCATGGATTGCCGGTCTGTTATTTGGCTTTGGACTAGGTTCACTCAATGTCATGTCGTTCTTCTATCTATTCCTACCAACTTGGCTCTTCACGATTGTCTTGTACACCGTGATGGCCCGATTCTACGGGGCTGCTAGTGCGTACCCGGAAGAAGAAGCTGCCGAGCAGGAATTGAATGCGAACATTGCAGCCTATCATGCTCGCGAGGCTGAAGAACATCAACATCCGACTGGAAGTAAAGGTTTGTTCTACCGAACCCTACGAACGATCGCGTGGATCTCATTGACAGTTATCTTGCTATTGGCGCTGCGTGTGATGTTCGCTAGTCCTAACATGCAAGTTTACAAAACCAATGCAGACGCGTTTCACACCTGGGGATTCGTCTGCACAATCATCTACTTTGGCTCGGCGTATTGGGCGCTGCGTCATGAGAAATCGTTAAACGTCCAACAAGGTGAACCGTCGTGAGCCATCCTATTAAATTAAACCAGGCTAATCTGTCAGCGTTGCCGAAAGCCGTTGAACGGCCCACTTATGATCGCAGTCAAGTCCGGACTGGCATTGTACACGTTGGCGTGGGCGGATTTCATCGGTCGCACGAGGCGGTCTATACCGATCAGTTGTTGCAGACAGGCGAGGCGAACAATTGGGGCATTTGTGGAGTCGGCATCCGCCAAGACGATCGGCGAATGAGCAATATTCTCAGTGAACAAGACGGTCTCTACACCCTAATCGTCAAACATCCCGATCAACAGATTGACACCCGTGTCGTGGGATCAATCATAGACTTCGCCTTTGGTGCCGATGATCCTGAATTAGTCCTAGCAAAGATGTCGCATGCAGACACACACGTTGTGTCACTAACGGTCACCGAAGGCGGCTATAACATCGACACTGACACGGGTGACTTTGATTTCGACAACCCTGATGCCCAACATGACTTGGAACATCCATCGCAACCGCGACTAGTCTTTGGGTATCTAACGGAATCGCTCCGTCGTCGTCGCGACCGGGGACTCCCGGCATTCACCGTTTTGTCCTGTGATAACATACAACACAACGGTAATCTCACTCAGCGAATGCTACTTAGCTTTGCTCGGCGACAAGACAATGAACTTGCCAAGTGGATCGAAACGCATGTGACGTTCCCTAACTCCATGGTCGATCGCATCACGCCAGTGACAACAGACAGAGACATACACTATCTCGAATCCGAATATGGGTTCCGCGACCAATGGCCGGTAACGTGTGAGCCATTCTGTCAATGGGTCGTTGAAGACAAGTTTTCGTGCGGTCGCCCGGCGTGGGAACAAGTCGGTGTACAGTTCGTTCCGAATGTGGTGCCCTACGAAACAATGAAACTGCGTTTGCTCAACGCGGGACATTCAGTCTTGGGGATACTAGGAGCAATTCACGGACACGAGACTATTAACGACTGTATCGAAGACGAGCGATTTGCTCACTATCTACGACTATTTATGGACATCGAAGCGACTCCGACGCTGGAACCTGTTCCTGGAATCGATCTGGATCAATACAAGAACAGTTTGATCGAACGATTCGGCAACCCGAATATTCGGGATCATGTCAGTCGTATATGTTTGCAAAGTTCTAGCAAACTACCAGTATTCCTACTACCAACTATTGAAGCGAATTTGAACGAGGGCCGTAGCATTGACCTTGCAACACTCGTGATCGCCGCTTGGTGCTTGTATAGCGATCGACAAGTCAACCAAGCTGGTGAACCACTTGACATTGTTGACGACATGAAGGTGGAATTGCATGCGGCAGCTAGTCGCTCTCGTGAAGACAAGCTATCATTTATCAAATTGAATTCAGTGTTCGGCGATTTGTGGCAGAACGAACGTTTTTCCTCGGTCTATAGTAACCTGATCAATCGCATCTATTTGGGAAATGACATCGTCGCCGAAATGCATCGTCTATCGACTCAACATCGGTAGAATAGAATCGAAACCGGTCAAAACAGATTAAGTCAATCATGTCGCTTTGATTTGCCGAAAGCCGCGTTGTTTTTTCTCGACCAAGCTTGTGGTTGTAGATGGCGACGGTGGACGTGTGAAATCGTCCGTGTAACAATGTGCGGCTGTACGAACACCTCACTGGGGATTCACGACGATGAAGTTTTCACGACGCCAGTTTTGCACGGCTCTTGGTGCTGCCGGGATATCCGCTTTCACTCTTCCGAGCATTGCTGAGGACAAGAAACATCCGCCGCTGCGAGTGATCGCTTACAATGTCTACGCTTGCAAAGGTTGGCCCGCCGAGCGGCCGTTGGCGAAGAAGGCGGTCGCGAAGGGACAGATGGCCGAGCGTCTGGCGATGGAGTTGGCATTGTATGAACCGGATATCGTCAACTTCTCAGAGTCGCCGAGTGAAGCGGTTGCGAAGGAAGTTGCCAAGCATCTTGGCATGAACCATGTTCGTTTCCCGAGCGGCGGCAATTGGCCGGGAACGCTGCTCAGCAAGCACGAAATCACCGACTCCGAAAATGTGCCCCTCAGTTACGAGCGACCGAAAGATCTGTTCACACGGCACTGGGGTCGAGGCACGGTCAAGTTACCCAGCGGCGAACCGTTGATTGTTCATTCGGCTCACCTGTTTCCGGTTGCCGATCCGACGGTCCGACTGA
Source organism: Thalassoroseus pseudoceratinae (assembly GCF_011634775.1). Classification (NCBI taxonomy): domain Bacteria; kingdom Pseudomonadati; phylum Planctomycetota; class Planctomycetia; order Planctomycetales; family Planctomycetaceae; genus Thalassoroseus; species Thalassoroseus pseudoceratinae. Next base: position 1,005,411 of record NZ_JAALXT010000002.1, on the reverse strand, counting down.
AAGAGATTCGGGCCATGTTGGGAGCAATGAAAGAGGACCTCGACTCCGGCCGTTCGATGCTGCTGATCGGTGATCTCAACCACAATCCCGATTCCGAGGAATACGATCTTTGGATTGAGGCCGGTTGGATTGACACCTTTGCGGAAGCGGGTCAAGGCCAAGGGCTGACAATTAAGGCCGACGATCCCAAACATCGAATCGACTACGTAATGGCGACGGGCCCGATTGCGAAGCAAATCACGGAATCGCGGCCGCTCTTCGAGGGAGCATTTCGCGTGAACGTTGCTGATGCTGAGTCGTTTGCTCTCAGCGATCATCTGCCCCAGTTAGCGGTGTTTGATCAATTGGAAGGCCACCGTTGAGGTTGTTCATGAGACTGCTCCTGACACTGATTTTGCTTCCGCTTGCTCAGGAAACTGTGGCAGCGGGAGAAATCACCCGCATTTGGCTCACGCACCGATCGAACGATCCGAGTAAGATCGTCGTGAATTGGCTGAGTGACCAAGCGGGCGATTCCACCGTGCGTTTTGGCCTGTCGAAAGAATACGGTGAGTCGGTACGGATTCGGGAAAATTCGACGCTGCATCATGTCGAAATTCCGCTTCAATACCGAAACGCGATCTACCACTACTCGGTCAGCACCGGCAATCAACATTCAACGGATGCCTCGTTCAAGGCGTATCCGACGGATGTGTTACGCGTTGCGGTGGTTGCCGATTGGCAAGGCAAACCCGATCTGTCCGCCATCGACGCAGACGACGTCCATCTGCTGCTTACGGCTGGCGACAATATTGCCCGACTTTGGGACAAGTGCGGCGACGGCACCAAAAATTGTATTCTGCCATATGTCGAGTTGATCGACACCTACCCCGAGCTTTTCCGCTCCACGCCGATGATGCCGGTGCTGGGCAATCACGATCGGGAGATACGCCCTCGCGGAAACAAACCACCTGCCGAACCGGTGTACGATGTGGACGCAACAGCGTTCCGCCGATTCTTCGAACTTCCGGGCGACGAGTGGAAATGGCATTTCGACTTACCCGAATTTGACCTGAGGCTGGTCGCCCTGGACTTCAACCATACGTCTGACTTCGGCACGACTTGGCAGACCTGCCACGCTTTCGATGAAGAATCAGAACAGTTCCGTTGGTACCAGGCATTGATGCAGAAGCCTCTCGGCTTTGTTGTCACCCTCTACAACGAACAGAACGCCAGCATTCGTCGCCGAGCTGGCGGTCAATGGCATGAGCTGTTTCGTCGCGGAACTGCGTGCATCACGGGCTTCGGTTACTATGCCGAACGCGCCGAGGCGGACCGCTTCCCTTACTACAATACCGCTCTCAATGGGCGAGGCAATCAGTACCCCGATCCCCAATCGAAGTTTCTTGCCGGCGAGGATAGTTACGTCCTGCTGACCGTGAAACACGACGGTCCAATGACGGTGGAAATCAAGAATTTGAAAGGGACGGTGTTGGATCGTCAAGAATTCGAGCGTGGCCAGAAATCTGCGTTGCGTTAGAATTCCCGCAGCGAATCCACAATCACCCCCTTCCCGTCAACCGAATCGATCCGCACTACTCAGCGAACGTGGTCGTCGACGATTGTCGCATCGGACATTCTGGATTCCTTAGCCGCAACAAAATATGCCGATTGTTGCCGACACCATTGACTCTGTATACTGAGACAGGGCACGGGGGATGCTCGTGCCCTGTCTCAGCTCTGTGTATGCTGCCCATTGGTTGCATCGCCCGTACATCCGTTGTCATTGATGAAGAGTCGTCACCTTCTTGGATTGTTTGCGTTCATGAATCCTCATCAACGTGCTTGGAAACGTCTGGCCTGTTTCGTGGTGATTGCAGTGGGATGGGTCACTGCGTCGGTTTTCGCAGGGACACGGACTTGGGACGGAAAACACGACACGAGTGCCATCGCCGTTCGCGTGGCGTACTTCGTCCCGGCGGATCGCAAACCACTCGCAGATTGGCGAGAACGGGTCGACTACTTCTGCCGGCGGATCAGACTGTTTCACCATCGGGAGTTCACAGGCCAATCCGTCTTGACCACCCACGTGCATCCCGAGCCGTTCGTTTCCAAATTGACGACCGAGGAACTCAGAGCGGGTGACGCAAATGCGATCTTTTATCGCACGCTTCGGGAAACAGAGAGCCGACTCAAAGACGCTCCACTGCCGGAGAAAGCCTTTCCGATTCTGTTGGTTCTCAGCGAAATCAACTGGCGGCCGCTTGATGATTTCTATCGACTTCGTCCGCAAGATGGGCAATTGGTCTTTGAAGGCAATTACAACCGGGGGCAACATTTCCCGGGTGCGACCGCTGGCGGGGCGAGAGCAACTTACTTTGCGAAAGAAGGGAAAGGATGGGGTTTGGTCAGTGCCGATGGTTGGCGGGTGCCTTATCGAGGTTCTGACTGCGTTGTTTACCATGAAGGTTGCGGCCACACGGTCGGGTTGCCCCATCCAGAACCGGGAAATGGCTCCGTCATGAGTCAGGGCCAATACCGCGGTTGGCTAAGTGAATCGTGGCTGGACAAGGAACAGAAGTTGAAGTTGAGATGGGAACCGACAGATGCACCGTCCGACTCTCAGACCAAGTTATTCACGGAGTTCACAGCCACACCACAGCCCCGCGTACCGAAGCCAGGAGAACCCGTCCATTTGACTCTGACATGGCCGGATGATGTAGAAGTCAAACGCGTGCGAATGCGTTACCAGACTTCTGTGACCGGGCCATGGGTCGAGGTTCCCCAGAGTTGGTCAAAAGCGGAACCGGAGCTGGCTTCGATTGGCACATTTGATCGGCCCACACCGGTCAGCTACCGCATCGATGCGGAGTTGGTCGATGGAACCCGTGCGGAATTGTGGGGGTATTTTCAAGTCCGCAGCGATCCAAAGCAACTACCGTTACCGGCGAGGCCATCTTCGGATTTGCTTGCCTCTGCGGATCCGGAAGCGGGCAAATCCAATCGTGACGGTTCGCCAGTCAAGGAAATCGACCTGCTGAAGCTGATTGATCCGACGTCATGTTGGCAGAACGGAATGTGGTCGTTGGCCGAGGGTCGGTTGCTCGGTCCGAAACAATTTGGAGCACGACTGCAATTGCCATATGTCCCGCCGGAGGAATATCGATTGACGGTCATTGTCGAACCGCTTGATCCACCGAACGGTCTGATTCTTGGTCAGCGGTCGGGCAAGCAACGGTTTGTGGCCTTGTTCAACTACATGGCAAACGGGAAGACCTTGAGTGCCCTGGAAAACATCGACGGCCAAAACGTCGGCAATGCCACGACGCGGACCGGCTCTGTATTTCGCAAAAACCAGCTTTCGCAAGTGATTGTCACCGTCACGCGGAAAGGAGTCCTAGTGAATGTTGACGGCCGGAAGATCATCGAATGGAAGGGAGATGCGGACCGCCTGTCTCTCTCGGATTACTGGAAGACACCGGACGAGCGAGCACTGTTCATCGGGGCTTACGACTGCCGATACCGCTTTCACCGGATCACACTTGAGCCATTGAGCGGTGAGGGCACAGTCACTAACGATTGAACGTCTCACGCGTTCTCTCAAGAAATTCGACTCTACGTGAAGCGACGAAGAGATGCATCGTCAAGAATCTGAGCCGAGACAAATGAACCTGAATGAACGGTTCGAAGTCTACTTTTTCCGCGACCTCATCATTTCCAATATCCGAGAGTTGCTGAAGAAATGCGAACTCCCCAAACAATGTGCGGTCTGTGATACGGTCACCGGGGAGTGTGTGGACGTTCGCGTCACGAATGATGTTTTCGGCTGCGTAATACCGCTTCGGATCTGCAAACGCTGTCGCCGCCGCCCACCATTCGCGACACCTTCGCAACATCTTCAGCGATTGAAAAAACTCTTTCAATGGGGACGGAAGGCATCCACTCAGCAGGAAGAGAAAGCCGTCGAGCTGAAAGACTTGCTGTCGAAAGTCACGATTTACGGGCTGCTGCTCCAGATCTTCCCGTCCTCCGAACTCACGCCACTCGCCACTCGATTCTACTGGGACGGGGAACCTCGGTTTCAGCGGTTTGACGAATCCGTGCGGCGACGCGAAGTCGTTCAAAGTTTGTTGCCCGACGCATCAGAACATTGGCCCGAGATTCCCGAGGTGATCTGCCGAGCCCTCGGCTATTTGACGCTGAAGGCAATTGACGATGTGTACAGCAAGTCTTCCGTGAAGACAAACGGACTCATCCAAGTGGCGGTCGCGTTACTCCCGGGCCGACGTCTGGAATTTGAACTTCAAGAGAACGCAATCGAAATTGCCCTGCTGCTCGAGCCGATCAAATCGCGACTGCGGCAGATTCCCACTTGGCCGGTCGATCGACCATTTCTGTTTTGTGTGCAACGCGACAATTCTTCTCCAGAGGACCGTGCTCAATTTCAGGTCGATCCCCCATTTGCGACTTGGTACCGCCAGTTACAAACACAAGATTCCGTCACGCCGCTGGACGTGGTGACTCGTTATTGCCACATCGAACCGGTTACATCGGCCGTCGAAGCCACCTCGACGAACACGCGAGCGTTCCTTTCGCATTTTCCCGATGAGCCTGCCATGACTGCGCTCCACTGCACGATGTTGCGTTCGGAGAATCAGTTTGAGGAAGCGTTGAAACTCTATCGCCAGATGCAGCAGACGGAACCGGAGAATCCATTCTGGTCGGCCGCGGAAGTCGAAACCTATGTGGAAACGGAAGAGTGGGAACGTGCGGCTCAAAAGTCGGTGGAGTTTCAAACCGCGTTTCCCGAGGACCCCACGCCACGGATCATGCTGTCACAATGTCAGCGACACTTGGGTCTCGAAGATGAGGCGAGACAGACGATCGAACAGGGTATGCGAGAACTTAAGCATGGCGACTTGTATCTCGCCAAAGCCCAATTGGACCTCGCCGACGATGCCACTGATGCCGCCTTGCGAACACTGAAGCTGGCGATCTTCAAAGACGCGAACTACGGGCCGGCCTACCTGCTCCGGGCGAAGATCCGATGGCAGGAAGAAAACGACACCGACGCCGTGCTGTCCGATCTTCGAGAGTTTCACCGTTGCTCCACACGAACGATTGACTCCACGGAACTCGAATTGACCGCGATGCGTCAAGCAGATCGCACCGCCGAAGCCGAAACGCTCATCGAGACATTGGTTTCCGAAAACCCACAGTCCCACGAGTTACTACTCTGCCGAAGCCGCTTCCGTGCCGCATGTCGCAAAATGGAGTTGGCACTCGACGACTGTCGCAAAGCCATCGAGATTTCCCCCCAAGACCCAATCGCACGGTTGACGAAAGCGGAATTCCTCATCGTTCAAGAAGAAATTGACGAGGCGTTGGAGGAAATTGCCCATGCGGAGTCTCTTGGTTTCAAAACCCCACAAACGAAACTCCTCAAGAGTATTTGCCTCATTACTCGCGAGGAGTTCTACGCCGCCGGAGAGTTGTTGGAGGAAGTCATCGAGGAAGCACCGGAATATGGGCCCGCGTATTTTTATCGGGCTCGTGTGCATGTGGCGAACGACGAGGACGAAATCGCCGAACAGGATTTCAGCGAAGCCATTCGGTTAGACCCCGTGTGGCCGGAACCGGTGATCGAACGCGGCTACTCCCGGATTCGGCAGGAGAACACAACGGAAGCGAAACAGGACTTCGAGGCCGTTAAAGAGATGGCCCCCCACGAGGCAGCGGCTTACCACGGTCTTGGACTCTGCTACATCATCGAGGGGCGAAAGGACTTGGCACGACCGGAAATCGACAAAGCACTGGCGTTGAATCCGTCACATAGTCACGCTCGATTTTTGCGGACGGATATCTTGGCGGAAGCGAACGAAATCGAAGAAGCTATCGCGGATCTCAACGTTTTGCTGGATTTTGAAACCAATGCACTGCCCGCGTTGGAACGGCGTGCCTACCTTCATCTCCTCGCGGGAGAATTCGAGAAAGCCAAGCAAGATTACGATCGGCTTGAGAAACTGAACCCGGAATCCGAAGCCTGGAAAGTTGGGGGCAGCGTCGCCAGAGAGTTCGTATCGCAATCGGGTGATGAACCTCCCGAGACGGATGACGCGACCGATGGGGAAGACCTCGTCAATTTTGAACTGTCCTTTCAACGTCACTTGATGAAAGCCATCGTCTGCAACCGCGCAGACGACTACGACACTGCGATCGAGGAAGCCACCATCGCATTGGGACTCATGCCCGATAGTGTTGACGCCCGCCGGGTTCGTGGTGGTTCATATTGGTACAACGAGCAATTCATTGAAGCCCTGGACGATTACAAAACGGTGCTGGAAAATCCCGAGGAAGCCTCTCGTCATGACTACAGCGCGTGCGGACAAATCTTGGCCGAAATCGGTGAGTTCACAGACGCAATGGGATACATCGAAGAATCGGTGAAGCGGGCGCGAGAATCGCACGATGCAGCAGGCTTGGCCTACAGTCTGAATGGCAAAGGCCGAATCTTGACGGGGTTAGAGCGTTTTGAGGAAGCGGAACAATGCTTCTCCGAATCGCTCGAAGCCAAACCCGAGAACGCTTGGCTACACTTCAATCGCGGCTTGTTCTACCTACAACGAGCCGACACTGAAAAAGCGTCCGCCTGTTTCGAACTTTCGTTGACCGTCGATTCACCGGGACTCCCTCCGAAGAAACGAGACCGAGTGCAAGGTTTCTTGGAGAACCTCCAGAACGGCAGCAACGACGGCGACGCCACCTAGCCTTCCTCACAGTTGACGCTGCGTGAAACGGCGTCGATTGCACGCCATGTTCCTTCCATGTCATCCCCACCGACAATCCGAATTATTGCCAGTGGCGAGTACGATCGCATCGAATAAACCGTTAACATATCATAAGAGTCCGATGATTGGATCAACGTAGAACGTATTACGGTCTTCTGTATCCGTTTTGGACGCGAACAAGCCACTGCTTCCTGACCACCACAAGACACGACGCAATACGATCAACAATCAATTGCCCCAGGAGCGCGACCTATGACCCCACGAACCGATTCAACACGCCGAGAGTTTCTTGTCAAAACGGCAGCCGCATCCGCTGCAGCTTCCATGTTTACAGTGCTTCCGTCCCACGTAATGGGTCGCGAGGGCACTTCGCCGAACGAGAAAATTTCTCTGGGTGTCATCGGCATCGGTCCACGTTGCACATACGACTTGAAGTCGATGCTAAAGTTCTCGGATGTCCGTTGCGTCGCAATTGCTGACGTGCAGGCGAAACGCCGGGATGCTGGCAAGAAATTAGTCGACGGTCACTATCAAAACAGTGACTGTGTTCTATACCGGGACTTTCGCGAGTTGCTGGACCGCAAAGACATCGACGCTGTTCTGATTGCGACAGGGGATCGTTGGCACGCGGCGGCTTCGATCCTCGCGGCCAAAGCCGGCAAAGACGTCTATAGCGAGAAACCGTGCGGCATCACGATTGAAGACTGCCAAGAACTTGCGGACACTATGCATCGTGAGAAGCGCGTGTTCCAAGCCGGTACACAACGCCGGAGCGTACCGAACTTTCAGAAGGCCGTGGAAATGGCTCACTCCGGCCAACTCGGCAAGTTGCATACAATGCATGCATCGATCTATACGCCGGTGCTCGATAACACTTGGCTACCCGCAGAACCGCAACCGCCACGCGACGTTGTCGATTGGAATCTTTGGCTCGGACCGGCGGCATGGCGTCCCTACAACGAGAAGTACGTCAACGGAAAATGGCGTGGACAATGGGATTTCGATTCCGGCGCGCGACTGCTGGATTGGGGCGCGCATACCGTCGACCTGTGTCAATGGGCCAATCAAGCCGATGACACCATGCCCATTGAATACGAACCGACAGAAGAAAACATTATTTGCCGTTATGCGAATGGCGTGAAACTGGTCATCGATTTCCTTGAAGATCCATTTGGGGATCGATCACCGCACTACATAACACGTTTAGGCACCTGCCCTGTGCGTTTCGTGGGCGATGAAGGGTCGGTCGAAACCGGAGACAGCGGCGAAATTGTCGCCAAACCAGAATCGCTCGCCAAAGAGCTTGGCTCCCAATACAAACGCATCCGCGGTTTGGATGTCACAGCTCACTCGCGCGACTTCTTTGACTGCATTCGTACTCGGGAAAAGACAGCGGCAAATGCAGACGTCATGCGGCGATCACACATTGCTAGCCACGCAGCAGCCATTGCCTGGATCCTCGGACGCAAACTCAAACTCGATCCCGTCAAAGAAGAATTCATCAACGACGCCGAAGCAAACCTCTTGCGTTCCCGCGCGGCACGCAACTGGGAGGTCTAGTAGCGTGTTTAAGTGGTTTTGATCACCTGTTTCATGAATTGCCTATCAGCAAGGAAAAACTCGTGGCTCGATTGATGCTTCGAACAACCGTTATCGTTTTTGTGCTGTTCTCTAGCATCAGTCGTGCTTCAGAGCCTCCAAACATCCTGTTGATTACGGCAGATGACCTGGGAACTCAGCTCTCTTGTTACGGCGATCCAATTGCCAAAACGCCTCACATTGATGAGTTGGCAAAGCATTCCGTTCAGTTTCAGACGGCGTATGTGAGTCAGGCTTCCTGTAGTCCGTCGCGTTCGACGATGTTCACCGGATTGTATCCGCATGGAAACGGTCACTATGGACTGGCAAACGCGAATGTCGGTTTTCAACTTCACAAAGAGTTATACAACGATTTGTTGCCGAATGTCCTGAAGCGGGCCGGCTATCGAACTGGCATCATCGGCAAGCTACACGTGAATCCGGAAAAACAATTCCGATTCGATATGCGGCAGCGTGTGGGATTTGGCAGTCGACAGGTCAAGAAGCAAGTCCAATTTGCACGAACTTTCGTGAGTAAATCAGGCGATCAACCTTGGTTTCTCATGTTCAATTTGTTTGATCCGCATGTGGCCCGAGACCGACTAGCAAACGGTGAACGCGGACCACAGTACTTTCCGGACCAAGTTGATGGCCTGCCGAAATCTATCCTAACAGCAGACGATGTTGCAGCATGGCCATGGCAGCAGATTGATACCCCCGCACAACGCAAAAAAATTGCCGGGTATTATAACTGTGTGCATCGGATCGATGCTGCGATTGGAATGCTGAATGACCTGTTGCACGAGACAGACCATTGGAACGACACACTGATCATCTTCTTAGGAGATCACGGACCACCATTCACTCGGGGCAAAACGAGCTGTTATGAAGCGGGACTCCGTGTGCCATTCCTGACTCGTTGGCCAGGGGTTTCACAACCTCATGTCTCTGACCGTTTGGTCGGCAGCATTGACATCTACCCCACGATCCTCGAAGCGGCAGGTATCAAACTGCCACAGCGACTCCATGGTCGCTCGCTCAAACCTGTACTAACACCTTCGAACTCGACTGATTGGCGAAAGACTTTGGTTGCGGAATTCCACTACCATGGCGCATCACCGTTCTTCCCGAGACGAGCGATTACCGATGGTCGGTTCAAATTGATCCACAACATCCGTGCCGGTGAACTATCAGCGTCCCCGTCCGTTGACGGCGACCGAGCAAATGTCATGGCGGAAAAACTCGACCCAAACCATCCCGCTCGTATCGCTATGGAGCGTCTCAAAGAACCACCAGAATGGGAACTATATGATCTTGAGAGTGACCCCATCGAATTTATCAACTTGTCAGATGATCCATCGATGGACAAGGAATTACAGCGTTTGAAAGACGCTCTCAAAACCTGGCAAAAGCAAACGCACGACCCGTTCACGGACCCAGAGTTCCGTAAAACAGTCGAGCAAAAATACCAGCTTTCATCGAACTAGGTTTGATCTCGCTTTGACATTACGGCTAGAGCGTTAGCCCGTATGATTGCTGGTAAACCAGAATTGGTGCACTACGAACATTAGTATCTAGAACGGTATCAATTGAATTCTCGTATGCGAAAATCAACTGCAACTTTCTGCTGCGTCATCGTCGTGTTCATGGCCAAAACGTGTTTTTCACCCAGCACATGCACGGCTGAGAACACCGCAAATGAGACTTTGACTACACAAAAAGCAGAGGCCGAGACGTTCTTCAATAAACGAGTCGTCCCGTTTATCAAGACTTATTGCCTTGATTGTCATCAGAATAGACGACCGACAGAGGCCGGACTGAGTTTTACTCCCGCGCTGAGCACTCCCGGACATGCGGCGTTCAGCGAAAAATGGAAGATGTCTGCCGCCAGGGTGAAAGCTCACGATATGCCGCCAGACGGTTTGGACCAACCGACGGCGGAAGAACGTCAGATGTTCGCAGAGTGGCTGGACAAGATTAAGTATCTCAGCCCCAAAAATCCCGGGCCATTCGTGATTCGACGGCTCACAAAGACGGAATACGGAAATACACTACGCGATCTGTTAGGCGTTGATCCGAACATTGTTGATAGTCTTCCGGATGAGGTAAGCGGCGCAGGATACTTAAATTCACTCTCGCCACTTCAGCTTGAGCAATACCTTTCGATTGCCGATCAAGCACTTGCCGAAGTTTTTGGACCAGACAATCCCCAACCCACAGACCTGCAACTACGACTCTTGGGCGAGCCTCCTGGCAAGGACGATGACACACGAATAGTAACTCAAGAGATCGCCAAGTCACTCGCGAAAAAGGCATACCGTCGTCCGCCAACCGATGCAGAAATCAAAGTCCTAATGGACGTCTACGACCTAGGCCGACGAAACAAACTTGAGCATCAAACTGCCTTGCGATTGATGCTCAAGGCGATGCTTGTTTCTCCTCAGTTTCTCTTCATCACTCCAGCGGATGAGTTTCGCGACGAAGCGACGATTGTTCCGCTCGACGACTACCAACTCGCATCGCGGTTATCGTATCTGCTATGGGCCACGATGCCAGACGATGAGTTGATGGCACTCGCCGATTCCAAGAAACTACATGAGCCAGCCGTCCTCAAGAGCCAAGTCAAACGAATGCTCGACGACCCTCGTTCGCGAGCCCTCTTCGACGGCTTTGGAGCCCAGTGGCTTGGACTTGGCGACTTGAAAACGAAAACGTTCGACCCGGAAAAATTCCCGCAAATGACGAGCGACATGCGTTCGGCGATGTACGACGAAGTGCGTCTGTTCTTCCAAGATATTGTTCGTGAGAATCGCAGCGTCGCGACGTTTCTTGATAGCGACTACACATTTCTCAACGAAGACCTCGCCAAGATCTATGGGTTGCAGGAGTCGATCATCGGACCTGACATGAGAAAGGTTCAACTGGCCGATAAAAACCGTGGTGGCATTCTGGGCATGCCGGGGATTCTTGCCGCGACCTCATTTCCGAATCGCACGAGCCCGGTCATTCGGGGTGTTTGGGTGCTGGAACAGGTCCTCGGCGATCATGTACCGTCGGCTCCCCCCAATGTGCCGGCTCTGGAGAAACAGGATCAAACCTCGGTTGCAGAACTGACACTCCGCGAGCGTACCGAATTACATCGCAAAGATCCGGTCTGTGCGAATTGCCATCGATTGCTCGATCCGATCGGATTTGGTCTCGAAAACTTCGACGCGATCGGCCGATGGAGAAATCAAGACGAACACGGTCATGCGATTGATGCGTCTGGTGAACTTCCCGGTGGAAATCATTTTTCGAGCCCTCACGAATTAAAGGCTATCATCGCGAAACGACTTGATGACTTTTCACGTAATTTCGTTGAGAAGCTGCTAGCCTACGCGTTGTGTCGAAATCTCGTTGGATATGATGAGATAGTTGTCGACGACTTGATGCGTGAGATCGCCGAGGATGACTACCGAATGCAGACACTCATCACGGCAGTCGTCACGAGTTATCCATTTACGCACCGCCAGACCAAGTAGAATCGCTCAAGCTAACTTTAAACTTTCTGTTCGGATAGAAGACTAGACTTATGAGCAAGAATACAATCATTGATCGTCGAACTTGGCTCAAAGGCGCAGGTGCCGCACTTGCCCTTCCAATGTTAGACGCAATGGGCTGGGCTGAGGCTAGCGACAAGAACGCATTCAAACCGCCCGTCCGACTCGGATTTATGTATATGCCACATGGCGTCATCATGGACGAGTTTTGGCCGAAAGATGCGGAGAGCTTCCTTTCGAATCCACCATCAGCGTTAGAGTCCTTACGTCCGGTTCTCGACAAGTGTCTGATGATGAAGGGGATTGCGGGTGTGCCGAACGGTCCTTACCGTGGTGCCCCCCACGCCCTCGAACTTTCGACCTGGCTGACTGCTGCACTGCCAAATCCTGCGAAACGCGATGAGATTAGTATCTCCATCTCCGCCGATCAGATCGCCGCCAACGCATTAGGAGCATTCACCACACTGCCATCCTTGGAACTGGCGACCATGCCGCAAACTTGGAAGGAAAACCAAGCGGGTTTGAATGAGGCCTACTATTCTCACTGTAGCTTTCGCTCACCGACCCAGGCGGTCCCGGCAGAAATCAATCCGCGAAACGTCTTGAACCGCTTGTTCAACACAAAGGAACAAGGCGGTGGAGCAGCATCCACAGGAATCAGTCCTCTAGACCGAAGCATGTTGGATCTTGTGCTAGGCGGAGCGCGGGATCTGAGACGCAACTTAGGGCCAACCGATCAACGAAAACTCGACGAATATCTAGACAGCGTTCGCTCGGTGGAACGACGAATTGCCGCTATTGAACATCGCCAAAAAGAAGCAGCATTGGAAAAAGCGGGTGTTCGTTCCAGTCGTCGTCACGAGTCAGATTCTCCTCCAATTGAGATCAAAATTCCAGAAGGCGACAAACGCAGCGAGTATATGCAGGTCATGTGTGATCTCAACGTTCTCGCATTTCAGACCGATACCACACGCGTTTGCACCTATATCGGTTCCACTCCGAATGGAGCGTCCTACCCGGAACTGGGCTTCACCGACAAACACCATTCGACAACGCATCACAATAACCAGCCCGAGAAGGTCAACAAGGTCGCAGCCATCACGGCATTCAACATCGAGCAGTTTGCCTATATGGTGAAGAAGATGGCCAGCTTGCGGGAAGGTGATGGCACGTTGCTGGACAACTGCATTATGATGTGGGGTTCCGGTCTCGAAGATGGCGACCGACACACTCGTGCGAACTTACCGTTCATCCTGGCTGGAAGTGGGGGCGGTGCTATCAAAACGGGTCAGTTCCTGCCCGACGTGAAGGGCAATCAAGGTGACTTACTTACCACCATCTTAACTTGCATCGGGATCCCACTGGACCGCCCAATCGGAATCGCCAACAAACAAATCACAGAGATGACCGCGAACACCTAGGGAATTAGGGAAGACTCTCTTTGAGTATCCGTATTCGCCCGACCGACGCTGGGTTGTCTCATGTAGAGACGACAGCTGTCGGTCGCTGTGACCGCTAGTTGACAATCCACAGAATCAATCTACGAACAGCAATGTCCATCTTGATCCAATGCGTCTGCACGCGACTCATCGACCTGAAGTTCCGGAATTTCCTCGGAGCACAGTTCAAGACACTTTAGCAACTGTTCATGAACCGCAGACACTGGTTTCGCCAGCGAGTAGTGGGTCCATTGACCTTCTTTTCGCCCCACGACCAATCCCGCGTTGCGTAGACGAGACAACTGCTGAGAAACCCGTGGCTGCGGCAACCTCAAGACGCTGACTAAATCGCCGACGCAGGTCTCGCCACGTAACAACAAGTGCAACACTCGCAATCGCGTACGGTCCGAGAATGCCTGGAACAGTTCTGGTATCGTGTTATCGGGAGGGTCAATCGACGACGTGCTAACGGGTGCTCGATTACGAGAGACCTTGCGATCAGATCTTGAATGAGTCTTGGTGTTGTTAGCCATGCCGACCTCTGGCGTTATGCGTCCGTCGTCGATTAACCTTGCCCGCAAATGTTATGCGATTCGTGATGTCGCTGTCGATAGCAACTCACCCACGAGCCGCCCTTCAGTGAGGCGGACCATCCGTTTCGCACGCTTCGCAGCATTGGGGTCGTGAGTAACCATGACGATCGTACGGCCTTCTTCGTTGAACTCCTCGAAGAAGCCAATCACCTGCGAAGCCGTCTCCGGATCGAGGTTGCCTGTTGGCTCATCAGCGAGTATGACCGCGGGATCATTGGAAAGCATGCGGGCGAGTGCGACCCGCTGTTGCTGCCCCACGCTCAACTCAGTCGGTTTGTGATGCATGCGATCGCCTAGTCCAACTCGGCGTAGTAATTCTTCAGCCCGCGAGTGTTGCTCAGACTTCGGTACAGATGCCAAGAACATCGGTATTTGCACATTTTCCAAAGCCGTCAGATACGGCACTAGATTGAAGGTTTGGAATACATAACCGATGTATTGCTGACGCAGCTCAGCTCGTTGGTCCGCCGTACGATCATAGACCGAATGACCATCGAGTGTAATGCGCCCTGAAGTCGGCGATAGCATCCCCCCCAGCATCAATAGGAGTGTGCTTTTGCCACTCCCACTAGGACCAACCAGTGATACGAAGTCCCCTCGCTCAATCTCAATCGAAGCATCGATAAGCCCAGGGACTTTCTGCTTCCGAAGCGTGTAGTTCTTGCTGACATGTTCCATGCTCAACATGGCTAAATCTCCCGAAAGGTTGTGACAGGGTCGAGCATAGCAGCCCGTCGAGCTGGAATGTAACTAGCGACCAGAGCAACGCCCACGGAAATTGCAATTGCCCACAGGGAAAGCATTGGCATTGGCAGCACAGGGACACCGGCAAGCTTTGGCCCTAGAGTGACGGCTAACATAGTGCCGATAACAAAGCCTCCCACACCACCTGCAAATCCCAAGACTAAGGCTTTGGCAAGGAACAATCGTTGAATGAGTCGCGACTGTGCTCCCATTGCCATGAGAGTGCCAATTTCTCGACGACGCTCCGAGACATTCGCAAACATAAAGTTTGCAATACCCGCCCCGCCAACAACGACAATAATCGCGACAAATATCAGTGAAAGCCGCTCCATCATGTGATGGACTTTGACCTGAGTATCAACGACTTGCTTGATAGTCACCACCTTCGCGTCGGGGAGCAACTCATTCACCCCCTCGACGAGCCCGGCAGAAATCTCCTTGCAACAACCAACAACTTCAATGCAATTGACAACTGGCCCTTGGCCCGTCAGGTCCTGTACTTGGTGTAGATGAGCAAAAATTCGTGAGTCATCAACAGTGCCAGTTTCTGGCAAAACAGCAATGACCTTGAACGACTCGCCGAGAAGTTCGACACTCTCCCCTTCCATCAATTGTTGGGTCTCAGCCAGGTCAGAACCAACCAAGATCTCGTCCTTGGCAAGATCTTTGATGACTCGATTCCGCACAAGATCTTTCCGGTCTTCCTGAGCGTTTTCGGTCTCCAACTCCAACGCCCCACAGCCAATAGGACGTGAAAAAATCCCCGCACCTGCCCAAGCCGCCTTGGCCTGGAATTCACTCTTCGGCAGTATGCCTGTCAGCGGATACTTGCGCCCGTGTAGCTCAACGGGAACACAGAGTTTTGGTGAGAGATTATCGACTCCTTGCAACTCTGATAACGTCAGCCGCATGACATACTCTTCAGGAATCACTTCCTGATGCATGTCAGCGGCATAGTAGTCCTGAAGTGAAACGGATTTCGGCAAAATCAATACGTTTGCGCCGAGGCGATCGAGTTCAACCGCGACCGCTTTTTCGGAATAGAAAGTAATATTCTGAATAGCAACAACGGTGGTGATGCCCAGCAGGATTCCCACAACGATCGTGAGCATCTGGCCTTTGCGTTCAAATAATTCGCGCCACACTAGAGTGCGAAGATTCATAATGTGAACTCCTTCTCGTGTTATTTCCGTTGAGGTGGGCACTGACCACCAGGACAACCGCCCTCCGGTCCACAAGTTCCGCCGGGACAGCAGCCTTGCATAGCCGCCTCGATTGTTTTGATCAACTGCGTAGCCGTGACAGCACCTGTCATCTTGCCAATCGGATGCCCTGCCGGTGAGACTAACACCGCCACCGCCTCGTTTGAGTTCGGTTTGACTTGAAGGCTCGCTAGAAACGCATGCTCACGGACATCGGCGGGATCAATTTCGATTACCTCGGTGGCAGCGCCAAAACGCCTGTCAGCTTTGATGCCAATCGCAGCCTGCTTCAGGGAGTCGCGATGTGCAGTCACTGAATTGTACACGCAAATCAACGAAAGTTTCTTCTGCTGCATAGCTTTGAGACATGCAGCGGTCCCCGCACTGACGAGCCCCTCGTGAAGTTGTTCTCGCGACGCCTTAAGAAACCATGCTTTGGTGACCGCACCATTCGGCGCTACCGCAATAATGAGTGGCAACGGCGCCCGTTCCACATCAAATCGTTTCACCGTTTCCAACTCATGCGGGTCGGTCACACGGACACTAACCGTGTTCACCCGTAACTTCATCCTCGAAGTCGCTTGCTGAAGATTGGTTCCCATTCGTTGAGTGGCGTCGTCATTGTTTCGCCAAAATAGGACATAGGTGAAACACCCTTCTTCGGCTGAGGTTGCCAGCATACTCAACGCGGGACTTCCAGAGGCGCCCTGCGAATCTTCGGCCTTGTGATTCGCGTGGACACCAGCATACATCGCATGGACTATGCAGATCACCAAGATCCTCACTTTGCCGTTGAAAAACCTGTTAGCCATCTCAGACTCCTTCCAAGAGCAACGAAAACTGTGCCCACCTACACACTAAACAAACGATCGTCGTGCAAGGTCCAATTCCGGGTCGCTCAAAGAAAGACGATCTTCCCCAGCGACTACGGAATTCCAGCCACAACATCGAATCTCATTTCCCGACCGACATTGATGGGTGCGAGCGAACTATATCGCATATTCGACCATACGCATATACGAATTTAGTATGAGTCCGAGAATCTCACGATCCGCGTCGGCTGCTCACACCGATTGAGCGTGCAGATCAGATGACGATCACCTAAGATGGCGACTTCCAACAAGATATGGTTTCCTCGTCAACTGCCAGATCATTCACTGGGTACTCTCATCGGTGAAAAGGCTGAACGTATGACTGCAACGACTAAGACGGCAATCGTAACGGGTGGCTCAGGTGCAATTGGCAGCGAAATTTGCCGACGTCTTGCGTCGGACGGATTCAATGTCGTTGTCCATTACAGCACGGACCAACGTTCTGCCGAATCCGTTGTCGCTGACATCGAGTCTGCGGGCGGCACTGCATTTTCAATGGACGCGGATGTTCGCCAGGAGTCGGAGGTCACACAACTATTTGCCGAAGCGATTCAACGGTTTGGTGGTGTCGACGTGGTGGTCGTGAACGCAGGAACGATCACGAGCGGCCCAATTGCCGAATGCACCATGCAGGATTTTGATCAGGTTCACGCAGTCAACTCGCGTGGTGCCTTTCTAACGATTCGCGAAGCAGCGCGACACGTGCGAGACGACGGCCGGATCCTATTCGTTTCATCGCAGCTTGCGGAACGGCCTCGCCTCGGTACGGGCATCTACTCTGCGACGAAAGCCGCCATCGATGCCATGTTAGTTTCACTCTCCAAAGAAGTTGGCAATCGTGGGATTGCCGTCAATAGTATCCGCCCTGGTGCGACTAGCCCAGGTATGGTCGATCAGCGTACCGAAGCCGAAAAACAAGAGTTTGCTGACCTATCGGCATTTGACCGACTCGGAACACCAACCGATATCGCAGCTGTTGCTTCGTTCTTGGCTAGCAGTGAGGGCGGCTGGATAACTGGTCAACAGATCCGAGCTGATGGCGGGATGTCCAATTAGTTGCATTCGACGAGCCGCGTGACTCCAGACGATCAGAGTCCTAGCAGAGCGCCCGCCGATTTCGTTCGCTACGGAAACCTATCACAGCGGGCCGGTGCTTCAGTCATTCGCGATCGACAATGTTGGTATTAGGATACGAAATCTTTGTAACTGTCACCAAGCGGTTGAGAGAGTAAGGATTGAATCGTCGCTTCGAGGTTGGTGACGATGGCTTGAAACAGTTTTTCGCCGGTCTCGGCGGTTGCGAGATCCGGGCGTCCAGTGAAACCGGCTTGCGTCCGTTGAGTCATATCGCGGCTCACAAAGATGTCTCCAACTTCGCTCGGTACGAGTTCGCCTGCGTTGCTACAGAACTGTTTGTCAACAAGTTCCGGCCGAACATGAAGCATCAACGCAGTTTCAAACTCACAAGCATGACCGACGAACTTGTGATCACCTTTCAAGAGTTGCTCGCGTTCGGCGACGGCAACATCCCAGTAACTTCCAGCTGCGATGACTGCGTTCTGGTACATTGGCTGCAACTTCCTGGCGGCGACTCGCATCGGATCCACGTTGCCACCATGCCCGTTCAAAAACAGAACCCGCGTGAACCCGTCATCGAGCAGAGACACGGCGATGTCGCAAAGCACCGTAATATGCGTGTCTAAATCGGCATCTAATGTCGCACCAAACCGCAGGTGATGGGAACTTGCTCCGAGCCAAACAGTGGGTGTAACTAACACCTGTGAGGGCAGTTCTTGCTCCGCCGCTTCAGCAACCGCCGTACAAAGAACCGTATCGGTGCCCACAGGCATATGTGGACCGTGCTGCTCGACAGCAGCAATCGGCACGATGACGAGGGTTTCTTGACGATCAACTTTCGCAAGTTGAGTCGCGGTCATTTCCATGTACTTCATGAGTTGTCCATCTTTCTTTTGAGAATATCAAGGTATGTGTATCGTGTTTGTGGAGCGGTCCCAAACAGGCTAAGGAAGTATCCCAAGAACATCGCCATCCCAAACCCGACAGGCCAATACCACACGGAATACCAGTCTTGTGTGTACATCAAGACCAAGGTCAAGATCGTTGAAACGATGACACTCAACAATACTCCTCGCGTGGTTGTACGACGCGAGAACAATGCTAATAAGAAGATCGCAAGCAACGGCCCGCCAAATGCGGCAGTCAGTTTCTTGCCGACATCAAACACGTCGTCGCCAAGTGTTTCGACATAGCAGGCCAGTGCGATTGCGAGACCACCAATGAGTACAATCAAGCCACGGATGAATCGAACTTCTCCACGTTCATTTGTCGGCCGCCAATGGGGGACAAGACGATCACGAAAGTCCACGATCAAAGCCGTTGTCACTGAATGCACACCGGAGTCAATACTCGACATAATTGCTGCCATCAATGCTGCGAGGAACAACCCCGCCAATCCTGCAGGAAAATGGAGTTGGACAAACTCCGGCAAGGCTCGATCGGCCAGAGTCTCGTCCGCAGCCATAGCTTCGGCAAGAGATCCGCTTGCAAGATCGGTTGGGTTCTGCGCGTAGTACGCAAATAGACCGACGCCAATCATTAGTAGACCCGGTAGCACAATCCACATTGCAGCCAAGTTCAAGGCTGCTCCCCATTGCGATGTTCGTTCGTTCTTAGACGACAAATACCGTTGCACCGCAACTTGATCGACCCCAAACGCAGATAGCCCTTCCAAAAACACGCCGATGAGTATTGCCCAGCTACCGTGCTTGAGTGTCAGCGACGGGGAGAAATCGACGACTAGGTTTTTTCGGTTCGCGAAGTAAGTGTCGAACAACTGACTAGGACCGAAACCTGTCAACTCCATGACGAGACCTAGAGTCAGTAGGATTGTCACTGCGAAAACGACAAACTGTAGGACGTCAGTCCACATGACAGCCCGCAATCCACCGAGCATGGTGTAGCCGATGGACACAAGACCGAGCACGATAATCACCGCCGTCTGTGGCACTTCCATCACGCTGGAAACGACGACTGATGCGGCATAGGTTGCCGACGCCATCCAGCCAATTCGCAGAAAGATGAACAGTCCGCTTGCGAGTGTGCGAACCGAAACATGATACCGCATTTCCAAGTATTCGTAGGCCGTCTCGACTCCCAAACGAGAGTACACAGGGATGAACACCCAGACCACAATCGGAGTCATAAATGTAAAGGCCACGAGTGACAGGCCGATACGCAGACTATCCCCAAATGCTGCCGAGGGATAGAAGACAAAACTATTCGAGGAAAACAGCGTTGCCATCACACTCAACCCAACCGGGATCCAGCCCATCGAGTGGCCGGCTAGGAAGAATTCTTGTCGCGATTGGTTACGCCCGAAAACAAACCCCAGGCCAAGCATCAAAACGAGATACCCAGCCACAGTCACAAAATCGAGTGGATGCACGAGACCCTACAAGGAAGAAGTCAAAGATATGGATGAGACGATCGTTACGAGTCAACAACGGCTGCTAAACTCGGCCTGGACGATCTACCCATTTGTAGGCCGCCTTCGCATTGACTGAGAAGAACTTGCGAAGTGCCGAATCACCTTTCTCTGTGGCGTACTCGAACACAAGTCGCTGTAACGTCTCGTAACTTGCTGCCCGTTCGGACACCGGCCAATTACTGCCGTAAATCACACGATCGCTTCCAAACGCATTCCAAACAACATCGATATAGGGACGATAGAAATCTAAGTCCGACGGTGGAGCAGCCTTCGTCCTTCGAGTAGCACCTTCGACGAGTGCAGAGATTTTGCAATATACATTTGGATGCTTCGCCGCCGCACGAATTCCATCTCGCCATTCTTTCGGTGGCGGCGAATTCGTGATTGCAACGTTGCCGATGTGATTCTGCACGATCCGCAAATCCGAGAGCTTACCGGCCAGTTCTGCGACGACAGCGGGCGTTTCCGGTCCGCCGTTGACGTCGAGCGCCAAATCGTGATCTGCTAGTAACCGAAGATCGTTCAAATTGCCGTTCGATAAGAGGTTCTTCAACAGCTTCACCGAAATGCGAATCCCACGAAACAGTCGGTTTGCTGCGAACCGTTTTAGATGCTTCGCAAAGTCGGCTTCGCCCGGCGTTAGGTTTCCGACAATGCCGACGATAAAAGGATCATCCTTGGCAAGATCGAGTAGCCAAGCGTTGTCTTCAACCCAAGGGCTTGCCTCGACAATGACCGTACCCGTGACCGGCCGGAAGGTCTTCAACTCCTTCAGATGCCGAGGCAGAACCGTTCGATAGAGCGATGATTTCTTCGGCGGCCACGGAACGCCCTCCGTCCGAGTCGGATCATAGAAATGCGTATGGCAATCGATGATTTCGAGTTGCGATTCTCGATCAGCGGCGGTCACGATTCCGGAACGGACTCCGCCGAGAATGGCGGCGCTCCCGAGCAGAACTTGTCGGCGTGTGAGTTGCGAGGTTTTCATATCGGCCAGAATAGATGGATATCCAACAAGATTCCAGCAACCCGCAAGTTCTCTAGCCATCTGCTGATGATTTGGTCAGGCTGAGAATCAATCCAACGGAGATAAAACTGACCAACAGATTGCTACCACCGTAACTCACAAGTGGATGAGCAATCCCCTTCGGTGGAACCATGGCGGTCACAACAGCAACGTTTATTGCAGCCTGCAACACAAGCTGGGCGATGAGAGTCTTACCAGCAATCGCGGAAAAACTGTGAGGTTCGCACCGTTCCAGCAGGCGAAACCCGGTCAGCAGAACACCCAGCCAGACGGCAACCAATCCCAACGTACCAACGAGACCAAGCTCCTCCCCAACCACCGCAATCACGAAATCCGTGTTTGCCTCAGGCAGAAAACTCAGCTTCTGCCAACCATTGCCGATCCCGACGCCATCAACCCCGCCCGCCCCCAATGTCATGAGAGACTGTTTCAGTTGATACGGTGCGGAATCGAAATCCGTCCAAGCTCCGATGAACCCGCGGATCCGTTCAAGCTGATACGGCCTCAGCCCCACTCCAAAGCCCAGCACAAGCCCACCAAACACGCAGCCAAATATGAAGTTTCTCAGAGGCCATCCTGCGAAGAACAAGCACAACGACCCGCTAGCCATCAGGAATGCGGCGGTCCCCAAGTCCGGTTCGACCAGCACAAGTCCACCAACTAGACCGATTGGCAACAAGAAAGGTAACGTTCCCCAAAGCCAATGCCGCATCATCTGTGTCCGCGTCGTTGCCAGAGAGGCCAGCAAGAGAGGAAGCGTAATCTTCGCAAACTCCGATGGTTGCAACGAAATACCACCAGCCCGTAGCCAACGTCTAGCTCCATTGACTCGGACACTAAAACCAGGAACCAAAACCGCGACTAGCAACAAGACTGTCCCTGCGAACATCCACGGAGCCAGTTGTCTCAATCGACTCGCAGGAATGCACGAACACCCTAGGGCGGCAATGCCCCCCAGTAGAACGAACACGGCATGACGGGACAAATAGATTTGATCGGCTTCCGTCGGCCATGACGTGACGCTCGCACTGTGGACCATCAATAAGCCACAGCTTGCGAGAACTGCAATCAGTGAAAGAAACAGGCTTCGAGTCGCGTCCATAACAGATCTAAACACGTCGCCAGACGAGTTCGAGAGCTCACCGACATACAACTAAGACGAGATGATCACCAAAGCTGAACGAACGTCAGCAAATTGAAGGGATCAACATCCGATTCCATTTTCATAAAAGGGCGAAGCCGGCGAGACTAGCAATCAGCTAGCCAAGCCGGCTTCTATTCCCTCTCTCCCTAACGACACATCAAATTTCATTGAGATCAGTCGCCACGACTCGAGAACCTTGCGAATCGATCGATTCTCGTGGCAGCATGGCACTTCATTATCCTATCGAATCAACAAGGTACCAATCCCGACAACAACAAGGACTGCGGACGCAATCCAAAACCTGATCACGATTCGAGTTTCAGGATCGCCTCGAAACAAATAGTGATTGTGTAATGGACTACAGAGTATGATTCGTTGACCAGTGAGCTTATAGCATCCGACTTGCAGAATCACACTCATCGCTTCTACAACGAAGACACCTCCGCAGATGACAAGCAGAACTTCCTGACGTGCGACCACCGCTGCAAACGCGAGGAGTGAACCGATTGATAGGGATCCCGTATCCCCCATAAAAACCTGCGCGGGATGACAATTGAACCACAAGAATCCAAGCAACCCGCCCAACATCGAACTCATGAGCACGGCAACCTCACCGCCCCCACTCACATAAGGGACAGTCAGGCGATTCGCGAAGAATTGGTTGCCCGCAATGAATGTCAGACCGACAAACGTTGTCGCCACACAGATCATGCAGCCACTAGCAAGACCATCTAACCCATCTGTCAAATTGACTGCATTCGAAACGCTGACGGTCACGAATGCCGCCCAAACGACCAGACCGATTCCGAGTGGTATTCGGTGTCCACCAAACGGCCAGAAGAGACTTGCCTCTGTTGAATGTTGCCGTTCAGCGAGGTACAGCAGGACCGCAACAGACAGAGCAATCCCCACTTGGACCAATAGTTTTTGTTTGACACTCAGCCCGTTACGTGACGTCTTGAGCTTCGTCCAATCATCCCATGCGCCGAGCCCTGCAAATGCTAAAGCCACGACCAACCCGATTTGAATATAGTGATTGAGTAGATCTCCCCAAAGCAGAGTCGCTATCACAATCGCAGATATGATTAGCAAGCCACCCATTGTCGGCGTTTGGTTCTTGCTAGCTTGAATTTCATCGAGACGAGTGGAGTCACTTCGGACCGGTTCACGAAATCGCTGCTGCAGCCAACGAATCGCTGCGGGACCGAACAACAGCGTAAACAAAAACGATGTCAACGTCGCCAACACGATTCGAGCCATCAGAAAGACGCTAGAACCACTTGCTGTCCCCTCCAGCTGCCATATACTGCGTGCATAGTCTTGAAGCAACCAAAACAGCACGGAGGGAACCTACTAGATCAAGGACAAGAGTTAGCAACTTCAGTTGTATCCCCGGATGCCGGGAGTAAGCTCCCGACATCCGGTCTTTAGATTCTGTCGTCAAGCGGTAGATGGAGTGATCGACCCAGTAACCACTTGGTCCATTACCGATTTGCTCGCACTCAAGCGAGTTGAGCGTCACGTCGGATCCCCGCAAACCCATACGTAAACGACAAAATCTAACAGGTTAGTTTCGACATATCCAGTTGTATTCAGTTTGTATTAGGCTGCTTTTGCGAGGTTCAAATTCGAACATAGGAACTGATATCGTAGGAATTCAACAACCCGTTCCATTCGCATTCCTCGCGAACCTTTCACGAGGACGACGTCATTTTGGCTAAGGCTGCCTGCAAGTTGTTTGCATAGTTCCGTTAAGGAGTTACTAGCATTTGTTCGCATCGAAGGGAAGCCCTCTTCGACGGCTCCCGCGACAATATATTCTGCATCCACGCCATATGTATGAAGTTGATCGATTCCGCTAGCTGCAATTTGCCGTCCTAGCTTCTGATGGAAGGCCGCTGACCGATCGCCAAGCTCTAACATGTCACCGAGAACGAGATGCTTTTGCGCTGAGAACGGAGCATCCCAATCTCTCAGCAATCGACATGCAGCCAACGTCGATGTCGGACTGGCATTATAAGTATCGTTGATGACGGTCCAGCCGCCGAACCGTTCGACTTGGCAACGCCCTGGGATTGGCTCAATGTTCAGGAGCCCTTCGCGGATCGCATTTGTTGACAAGCCAAATTCTCGACCAATCGCAACGGCGATCGCGGCGGCTTGAGCGTTGTGTTTGCCAGCTAGGGGTACACAAAACGTTTCTTTGCCAACCTGGAACTCGGTCTGCTCGTTATTCAGTCGAACAGATTCAATCTGTACATGATTATCAGAGTTCTCACCGACGTATAGTGTTCGACAGCTAAGTTTTTCGACTAAGCTTCTTAGCTTCCGGTTATCACCGGCTACGATGGCAAGCTCGTCTGACTTCAAGGAGCTGACCATCCTGGTCTTTTCTGTATAGATTCCCTGTAGACTTTGAAAACCTTCGAGATGAGAGTTGCTGACACCGGTGATCACACCGATCGTCGGCTGACAACACGAGACCAAATCTTGCATTTCTCCAAGTGCCGACGCACCACACTCGACGACGGCGAACTGATCGTCAGGCCGAATATTGAGAAGTGTATAAGGCACACCAAAATGATTGTTGTTATTCGAATGACTTTGGCAGCCGGTCATTACAGTTGATAGCACAGAATGGATGGCTTCACGAGTGGTCGTTTTGCCACAGGAACCAGTCACTCCGATAACTGGTTTCCCCCATCGCTGTCGGTGCCATCGCGCGAAATTTTGCAATGCCTGATTTGTGTCCGAAACGAGAATAGTACTCTTCTGTGAACCAGTGCACTTTGCGTGATGCCGAGAAACAACGCTCGCGATGGCTCCGTTTTCAAAAGCCTGAGTAACGAAGTTGTGTCCGTCGAATCGTTGACCACACAGTGGCCAAAACACGTCGCCCGGCTGAACTTTCCGGGAATCTGTCTGGATTCGATGAAACACCGCCCCACCCGTCACCCCGACGGCTTGGCCGTGGACAGCGTTGATTAAGTTGTCGAGGGTGGTTGGCTGCATTGTGTGGGCTATATAAAACTATTGTGTTGGATGCCGGGAACGTCGAGCTAAGCACTCATGCGATCAAGAACAGGTTGTGGCTGCGGCAGTCGAAAAGGCAGAATGTTTTGAACGACTTCCCGGTCGTCAAATGGGTATCGTTCCCCTTTGATCTCTTGAAACCGTTCGTGTCCTTTGCCGGCAATCAGAATAGTGTCTCCCGACGTGGCTAGCGAAGTTGCTAGTTCGATTGCAGCTCTCCGATTCGTCTCGGTGTGATATTCACAGCGAGCGTTTGTCACACCTGCGGCGACATCTTGGATGATCGATGCTGGGTCTTCGGACCTTGGATTATCGCTTGTGATGATTGCCACATCCGCCTCAGTCGCCGCTCGGCCTAGCAATGGTCGTTTGCTTTGATCACGATCGCCACCGGCACCAAAGACGCAGATTAGTTTTCCCGCGGTGTGCGGTTTCAATGTTTCGATGGCATGCGTGAGTGCATCGGGGGTGTGAGCGTAGTCCACAAAGAGGTGAAAGTCGCGATCGTGTACGACCCGCTCCAGACGGCCGGGAACCACATCGAGCCGTTCGATTCCGGCGGAAATCTCTCGAAGAGAGAGACCGAACGTCGATGTCGCAACGATGGCAGCAAGGCAGTTAGAGACATTATGCGGACCGATGAGGCTGGTCCAGAACATTTGAGAGTCAGTGCCGACATGTACGCGGAATCGGGTTCCGTGCAGTGAGTGCTCCAAGACCTCAGCGGTAACGTTGGCATTGGGTCTCATGCCGTAGGTGACCACCTTGCGACCGGCAAGTCGGGCTTGAAATGCTTGCGACGACGGATCGTCGGCGTTCAGTACGATCGTTGCTCCCGGTTTGCATTGATCGAAGATTCGGGATTTTGCTTCGGCATATGCCTGGGAATCGCGGTGATAGTCGAAGTGGTCGTGAGTGACGTTGGTGACCACGGCCACATCAAGTTGAGTTCCGGCGGCTCGCCCTTGGTCCAATGCGTGACTGGACAGTTCCATCGCGACGTGAGTTTGGCGGTTGTGTACCATCCGCGACAAACTCGATGCCAATGTTGCGGAATCTGGAGTCGTCAGTTGGGCCGGTTTTTGTTCGATTCCGTCGTCATATTCGATCGTGCCAATCATCCCCGTTGGATGCCCAGCGGACTTGAGAATCGAGCGAACCAGATAGGTGGTGGTCGTCTTGCCATTGGTTCCGGTCACTCCAACGGTTTTGAGTCGTTGCGACGGATATTCATGGAGCGCTTCACAAAGATAGGAGTACGCCGCCCGCACATTTTGCACGACGCATTGCGGTACCGACACATCCGGCAGTGGACGCTCGACGAGAACGGAACCGGCTCCCCGATTCACAGCGTCGGCGACGAAAGCGGTTCCTTGGCAACGCGTTCCAGGCAAGGCCGCGAACATTGTTCGAGGTTTGCACCGCGTGCTATCTTCGCAGATGTCGGTGATGCGGATATCCGCACATCCCACAAAACTGGCAGCCGGAAACAGTTGTCGCAAACTGACCGGTTCTTGACTTTGCGGCAGCCATGGCGACATTGCTCAGCCTCCGTGCCCCAAATTCCCGGAGCTTCCTCACGACGTTTGTGACGAAGGAATCAACGTCTCATCCTGATCAGTCGATTCGATTCCGGGCGTGATTTTTACTGCGTCTGCTCGTTGAACCAGGTCCAACCGAGCGGGCGGGATTGTGGCTATTTCAACGATTTCCTGCAAGCTGCATTTGGCCGATTTTCGGTGTGCTTGTAAGAGTTACACGACTTTTCATGGGATGCATGGTTGTTTGCGCGGCAGGAGGTGTCGCATTCGATTTGCCATTCCGACCAGACCGACCATAATACCCCCAAACTCCCGAAACTCAGTTTGTCCGACGAGATACTCGCAATGAATTCCGCCTACGATGCTATTTTGCTGATTGGGTTTGGTGGTCCGGAAGGCCCCGACGATGTGATTCCGTTCCTTGAAAACGTCTTACGAGGACGGAATGTGCCGCGGGAACGGATGCTGGAAGTCGCCGAGCATTACAACCACTTCGGCGGCGTGAGCCCGATCAACGGCCAAGTGCGGGAACTCATGGATGCTTTGCGACCGGAGTTGGAATCGCATGGGGTCGATTTGCCAATGTATTGGGGAAATCGAAATTGGCATCCGATGCTCACAGACACGATGCAAAGCATGAAAGATGATGGCATTCAGAAAGCATTGGGGTTGGTCCTGGCGGCGTACAGTTCATATTCGAGTTGCCGTCAGTATCGCGAGGATGTGGCGAAATCTCAGGACGCCGTGGGCGATGGCGTCCCCGAAGTCGACAAGATTCGCGTCTTCTACAATCACCCCCTGTTCATCGACGCCAATGTGGACCGTGTTCGACATGCAATGAATGCCTTCGCTGCTTCGAGCCCGGCCAGCGACATTCATATCGCTTTCACAGCCCACAGCATCCCAATGTCGATGGCCAATCACTGCAACTACGAACGGCAGCTTCAAGAAACGTGTCGGTTGGTCGCTGAGTCGCTCGAAGTGTCTGAGGATCGTTGGCAACTTGTGTATCAAAGTCGCAGTGGGCGACCGCAAGATCCATGGTTGGAACCAGATATCCTTGACCACATCCAGCAAGTCCACGACGAGGGCGTGCAGAATCTTGTCGTTATGCCGATTGGCTTTTTGTCCGATCACATGGAAGTCTTGTTTGACTTGGACGAAGAAGCGCAGGAAAAAGCGGATGAACTTGGCATGCAAATGGTGCGAGCCAAGAGTGTCGGCACGCATCCGAAATTCGTGCAGATGTTGAGAGAACTCATTCAGGAACGTCTAGACTCTGACATTCCCCGGCGAGCAATTGGGGAATTTGGCCCGAATCATGATGTCTGTCCGGTCGATTGTTGTCCGGCCCCTGCTCGCCCGCAACGCCGTTGATCACCCCTGCCCTAAATTTACACAGCGGCGATGGAATTCACGGCATTTTTTCAATTTCCCGCATTCTACTCTGAAGCCACGGCGGAAACTCAGAAATTCTGAGTTCCTGAGACCCGACACTTTCGCCTGCAGTAGACGCAAATTTCTGCAGGGAGCGGACTTGAGAAAAGCTCACACCTGGGGAATGGGGCACATCTTTTGCATCGCGTGGCGATTATGCAAAATTTATTTGCAACAAAACGCCCGAATTTACCTTTGTTTTTTTTGATGCCACGGTAAACTCGGCGTTACGGGCCGCGTGATTCAATGTGGTCACAGGATGATCCTCATCGGACTGGAGTCGAAAATGAAGCCTGCGCTCGATCCTTCCCTTCAATCCCCAATTCCGAAAAAAGCTCCCATGAATGCGACTGCTGCTGTCGACTTCACCGATCGGCTGGAAGTTCGGCTCCGCCGTGAACTCTTGAGCCACCCTGATTTCGAGTTTGAGCGTTTGGTTGTTCGCCGCGTTCCGGGTGGTGGCGTTTGTCTGGAAGGGGTGATGTGCTCCGAGACCGATGTGAGTGAAGTGGCAGGCTTCGTGAGCCGGGTCACCGGAGCGACGGAAATCCTGAACAAGCTGGTCGTGTGGACAAAGCCCTTCAAAGGGTAACAGGTCACACGAATGCTGAAGACGTTCGAATTGTCACCGAATCCTTTCCGATTCGTTGAGAGCAGTTTGTTCCAATTGTCTGTCGGAAATCGGTTCCGCAGCAAGCCCAAAAAAACGTCAAAAGTTGGAAAACTCGGCTATACGTCGAAGGCATCATCTGATAATTTCTCGCCACCCGTTGGTTGAATGACCAACCGATGGGTGTCCTCTCTCATTACATTATCAACTCCCACGAGCGTACAAATAACAACCACGCGGCGCGTGTTGCGGGAATGATCTGCGCCCTGCGGTTTTGTATTTATCTGCGGAGTATTTAGACCGAGTCCGTCATCGTCAGTCTGGGGCAAGGAGGCCACCGTGTCGTACGGAAACACGCAACAAGAGCAGAGCTTGAAGGTTCAAATTCGATGGCTCATTCGCCGAGACATGGCGGAAGTCCTTGAAATCGAACGGCAAAGTTTCGAGTTCCCTTGGTCCGAGGAAGATTTCCTCTGTTGTTTACGGCAACGCAACTGCATCGGCATGGTTGCGGAAGCCGGGAACGATATCGTCGGGTTCATGATCTACGAGCTTCACAAATCGCGGCTCCGGATCCTCAATTTTGCTGTCAGTGACTCGCATCGACGACATGGTGTGGGCTGTCAGATGGTTCGTCGGTTGGTGGACAAGCTTTCGCAGCAACGCCGTCAGGAAATCGTGCTGGAAGTTCGGGAACGAAACCTGCCCGCACAGTTGTTCTTCAGTCAGCAAGGATTCCGGGCCGTCGAGGTCATTCGGAACTACTACGAAGACACTGCCGAAGACGCCTACGCGATGCAGTACCGGCTCAAACCGGTCGACGACGTGTTCTCACCATTTGCGCCGCAAAACCGCATCTCGGAATATGACGCCGCCTAACATCTAAGTTTCGTCTGCCCACACAGTGGACTCGCCCCCTGGGGATTTCGAATGTCCACGGAACAAAACTGGCCGAGCCAGAATCCGGGCTGCTACTGAATGGCTCGACAATTTGAGTTCCCACAAGCCTCGGAGGCATTTCTCCGAGGCTTTTTTTTGGACTCCAGGGTGGTATGCTGAGGAAAATCAATTCGCCCCTCATACCTGGAGTTTGGCATGGTCCCGATGAGCTTTGCACTGGCGGTGTTGACGATTGCCGCCGGTTCCGCGACCGCGAAGGAACCCAAAAACGAACTACTCGTCTACTTCGGCACATACACTCGAGGCGATAGCGCGAGCGAAGGAATTTACCTATCTCGACTCGATCTGACTACCGGCGAGCTTTCGAAACCCGAACTGGCGGCGAAGTTGCCGAACCCGTCATTTTTGGAATTCCATCCCAACAAGAAGTTCGCGTACGCTGTCAGTGAAATGGCCAATTTCGAAGGCAAGAAGACCGGGGCCGTCACCGCTCTGGCGATCGACTCCCAAACCGGCAAGCTCACGGAATTGAACCGGAAGCCGTCGGGCGGTGTCGGGCCTTGTCATGTGTCTGTCGATGCGAAAGGCACGACCGTTTTCGTAGCGAATTACGGGGCCGGTAGTTGTGCGTCCCTCCCGATCGAAGACGACGGTTCCCTGCAAGACCCTGCCACCGTCATGCAGCACGAAGGTTCCAGCGTGAATCCACGTCGCCAAAAAGGACCGCACGCCCACAGCATCAATCTCGATCCAGCAAACAAACACGCTTACGTGTGCGATCTCGGTTTGGACCAAGTCCTGATCTACGGATTCGATCCTAACACGAGTGAACTCACCAAGAACGACCCGCCGTTTGCCAAGATTGAACCCGGTTCCGGTCCCCGACATTTCGCGTTCCATCCGAACGGCAAGACGGCGTACATCAACGGCGAAATGACGATGACCGTAGTGACGCTGGAATACGACGCCGACACCGGCGGAATGACTCCGGTGCAAACGCTTTCAACGATGCCGGAGAAACACAACGGCACGAATCTCTCCACAGCCGAAGTCCGCGTGCATCCGAGCGGTAAGTTCGTGTATGTCTCTAACCGAGGCCATCACACAATCGCAATTTTCCGAGTCAATCCAGACACCGGAAAACTCTCGGCGGTTGGCCATGCATCGACTCGTGGCGAAACACCTCGAAACTTCAACATCACCCCCGACGGCAAATTTTTACTGGCTGCCAATCAAGATTCGGATGACGTCGCGGTCTTCACAATCGACCAAGAAACCGGCAAACTCGATCCAGTGGGTGAACCGGTCTCGGTGCCGATGCCGGTTTGCGTTCGATTCCTTCAACCATAATTCGATCTCAACGATCTCCCATCCAGTCTTCACGGAAGCTGCTCAACATGACTGACCAAGACACTCAAAATGCTGTCGATCAATTCTTGTCCGAAGCCCCTTTGAAAGGCTTCATTGGCGGGAAATGGGTTCCCGCCGAAAGTGGCGAGACCTTCACGACATCCGACCCCGGTTCCGGACAAAAACTTGCCGACGTGACTGCGATGGCCGATGCCGATATCGACAAAGCCGTCGCCGCTGCAGACAGTGCATTCAAGCACTCCGGTTGGGCTGAGATGCCAGCGAACGAACGCGGCGTGCTGCTGCATCGGCTAGCAGATGCCGTCGAGAAACACCGCCCGATTTTGGCACGGTTGGAATCGCTTGATGCTGGAAAAGTGCTTTCGCAGGCGACAGGCGACATCCAGAATTTCGTCGACACAATGCGATATTTCGTAGAGATGTCGCAACACATTCAACGTCGCACACCGCTCGCAGTTGCGGGATACGATGCTCGCACCGTTCGGATGCCGTGGGGGCCATGTGGGTTCATCTTTCCGTGGAACTTCCCATTTCTGCTGTTGGGCTGGAACATTGCACCGGCACTGGCGGCAGGGAACACAATCGTGGTCAAACCGGCGGAGGATACTCCGCTTTCGACGTTGTACTTCGCCAAGATCGCGAAAGACGTTGGCATTCCGGACGGCGTGATCAACGTTGTCACTGGCTATGGGAAGACGGCAGGAGCCGCATTGTCATCCCATCCGGGACTACAACGCATGTCGTTCACCGGTTCACCGGAAGTCGGCCGAATGGTTGCCGAGGTTTGTGGTCGCAACCTCACACCGGTCAAGTTGGAACTCGGAGGCAAAGGGGCGGCCGTTCTGTTCGACGATGTCGATATTGAGGACACCGCCGAAAAACTGGTGGGGGCGATTACCTTCCACACCGGTCAAGTCTGTTGCGACGCAACCCGCTGGCTAATCCACAAGCCAATTTACGATCGCTTCGTCGATGCCTGTAAGTCTCGATTGGAGCAAGTGCAAATCGGCTATCAGCTTGAGAATGGAACCCAGATGGGACCGGTCGTGAACGCGAAACAACGCGAGCGTGTGTTGGGGTATTTGGAGAAAGGCCAGAACGAAGGTGCTGAGTTGGTCCTTCCCGGCGGAGCCGCCGAAGTATCAGGGCGTGACGGCTACTACGTGAAACCCGCGCTCTTGGCCGGCTCGTTGGACAACGTAGCTGCTCGCGAGGAAATCTTCGGACCGGTGGCCTACCTCGCTCCATTCGATGACGAGCAGCAAGCCATCAACATGGTCAATTCGTCCGATTACGGTTTGGCGAACAGCGTTTGGACCAGTGACCTCGACCGTGCCAACCGGGTGGCCGAACGTATGATTGCCGGGAACAGTTGGATCAACGCACACAACGTGTTCGCACAAGGTGTGCCGTATGCAGGCATCAACAAAAGCGGCATCGGCGGCGGAGTGTTGTCTGTCGAAACTTACCTCGACTACACCCGCAGCCTCTCCGTAGTCCGGCCCTTGTAGCGGGTGTCCGTGTCGATGACGTTCCAGAGCAGATTACTTTTGATCGTAGCGGGTACTGTCTCGCGGGGGTTACGAAACATACGCGTTTTCCGCTTCTATCATGGACACAGTAGACCGTGATTCGGTCTAGTGAAGTCCGTTCCGTGGTTCTGGTAGTCGGAACGTCATCAGCACAGAGGCGAAGAGCAACACAGCCACCCCCAGGAACGCGGGGGTGAACCCCGTGTAGTCGATCAGTACGCCGACGAGCGGTGCGAACAGAATCGGAATGCCCATGCAGATTTTCAAGGTACTGAGATATTTCGCATGGTTCATCTCATCGCAAAGTTCGAGTGTGTAGTTCGAGATGGTTCGAATCGCCATCGGTGTTAAACCAAGGAGCACGAACGTCACCCAGTAGATTGACCGCCCGCCGGGAACGATTCCGTTCGTGATGGCTAGGGCCATCAAGGGTGTTGCGACGGTTCCGGTCATCATCATTCTCATCGCGAGCCGATTGCCGTAGCGGTCGGCGAGCGTGCCGGCAAGCACACTGAATAGCCCCGCACCGGCATTTTGTGCGATCAGCCAAGTCAGAAGTTCGCTGTGATCACACTGCAACCGTTCCCGTCCCATCGCTTGATAGTGGGGGAACAAGAGCATCGTGGTGATAAACAGCATGACTGTCGCCGCGAGCCAGCGAAAGTTGTGATCGACTTTCAACGTTTCCCAACCCACTTGGAAGTGATTCCAGAACGGTCGTCGAGGGGGTCGTTCCAGTTGATCGACTGGTTCGGCCACCAAGAAGACCACTGCCCCCGCCACCAAGAATCCCAATCCCGTAGTTCCGAAGATGAACCCAAATCCGCCGCCTTTTCGTTCGAGCCACGTTCGCAAGACGAGCCAAGCACATGTGATCGCGGTCAACGATCCAATCACGCCGGTCAGGGTCATTAGTCTGCCGCGTCGCGTGGCGTGAATGAGTTTGCCCTGCAGAGTATTGAAACTCAGCAGATTCAAGCCGGTTGTGGAAAAGAAAATCGTATACAGCAACAGAAACAACGGCGGTAGCCAGAACAAACCGTCAAGTTCGGCATTCGTCGCCTGTAGGGTCAGCCAGATTCCGGAGAGTGTGAGGAACGGGATCGCCATGATCCACGTTGTCGCGATCAGCAGTCGTTTTTTCAGCGGTGCGTATTGCAGGCGTTCCGCGAACAACAACGGTGGCACGCTTTGCCCAAATCGATTCAACACCGGCAGCCAGCCACGCACCCAAGCCGCCCCGGCAATGGCATCGACGAAAGCGGGCATGATCACGCTTTCGGTTTTGAAAATCCATGACGTCCGCATCACAATTTGATGCAATGCCAACGTCACCAGATTCCGAGTCTGCAGCTGTTCGATCTGCCGCGACCGCTCATCCGGTCCTTCATGCTGCGTGAAGATTCCCGATTCCTCCGACTCCTCGGTGGCGGTCCCACTCGGCGATGCGGTGGATTCCGATGCAGACATACCTCTCCCGATCCAGCGAACACACAAGACGATCCGAGGTCGAATTGTAGTTCAGCCAATCCTCAAAGGCGAGCGCCGCCGATGGCGGATCAGGAGTCGAGTGGCTGCAGCCGAGTGGTGAGCACAGCCGATTCGGTCCGCAGTTCTACCCGTTGAGCTTCAGCACATAACCGCTGAACTTGAGGTCGAGTTTCCCCGTTGGACGGCTACCGGGCGGGAGATTAACGCGGATGTAGAGGAATCCGCTGGTCTTCGGGTTGATGTCCTTTCCATCCCCGATTGGGAACGGTTCCGTGTTCTTAGCTTTCTTTTTGTCCAACGGCATGATGACCCCGACAAGCGAACCGAACGGAGCAGCATTAAGTGCCGAGTCAATGCTCTTACCTTGCGGAATCCCATTGGCCGTCATGTTCAAATTCGCGGACATCCGGTATGCACCAGCCACCTGCACGCGAAATGTCTTTCCCTTGGCAACACGAGCAACCGGAGTCTTCCAGACCGATGCCGGCGTCCAACCGATCTCAAAATCGTTGGAGGACAGAATCTCCTCGTCCAAGCTTTTGATCTTTTCCTTGAGTCCCTTGAGGTCCGGATGCACCTCGGACAGCGTTTCCAGGATCGACTTGGCTTTTTCAAGTTCGCCTTCGTCTTCGTACTCCTTCGCGATGACGAAGATTTCCCGCGAGAAACTCTCCACCGCCTTTTTGGCTTTCGCATCCAATGCCGTCACGCTGGACTTCTGCTGCGCTGAAAGTGCCCCCGACGCTACGGTCACAATCAAGAAACTCCACAATATTTCACGCATGGGCGGGCTCCCAGGTAGGTTCGTTTTGATTTCGTTGATTCATGTCTTGCCGCTGGGCAGAGTCCGATGATCCGAAAACTTCCAAGGAACTCAGAACACCGGTCACGGCACGAATGCGAGACCAATCTAGTCTAACCGTAGGAATGCCGCTGACAATCGAAATTGCGCACAGTGACATTCCGAGAGCCAGGACACAAATCCGCTGAGCCGTGCATTCTCACACTCTGAACGATGACTCGCCCGTTATTCGCGACGAAGCAACTCGTGTTGCATTGCGAGGATATTCGGGTCAAACACCCAGTGCGGTAAGGTTGATTGCTTGGCGACTTCGGTGAGCCACTGTCGGGCTTTCGCGGGGGCGTTTCGGTCGATCAAGCTTCGTAAGTCATGGATCAGCAGCGGATTGTCGCCATAGTAGGAATGCCCGATCAGACTGGTGTCGATCGCGGAAGCGTCGATCGTTTCCAAACCTTCGACCGTGACCAAGTACTCGCCGGACAGCCCGGCTCGTGTGTGCCCGTGAATTTTCGCGGACGCAATCAGAGCACGGTCTTTCGACGAGGCGTACATGGTCACGCGGTCCGCCATTTCGCGAGCGGCGGGAAGATAACGATTGCGAAAGGCGGAGGCGTCTACATCGGGAGCCGCCATGATGATCTGCCCTAATCGTAGTTTCCGGGATTCGGACCCGAAACTTTTGTTTTCGAGAGACATCCGCTCGAGTGCCTGGACGAGTATCCGGTTGCCCATACTGTGTGCGATCACGTGGACCTTCTCGGCTCCACTTTCTTCGATGACCGTTTTCAGCGTTTGTTCGAATTGCAATACGGCCCAATCCACGCTGGCTTCATCGTAGGTGTAAGACGCGGTCTCACCTTGCGATGGCCAACTGTAACACAATGCGGCTCCATCAAATTCCAAGTCGTACCAAATCTGAGCCGTCCGCCGAACCGCCTTCGCGAAACTCACGTTGTAACCGTGGATAAACACGAAGGCCTCGTGTCGTTTCGAATTGACGATGACATTCTGTAAATCGAGAAGCAACTCATCTTCGGGCATTCGAATGGTGCGTTGTAGTACGATGTGCTTTTGGGGGTCCTGCGAGAACTCCATTCGCATCAGCGAAGCGGTTTCGAATTGGCCGGGCTGGTGATTAGGCGGAAGCGTGACTTCGCAGCGTCCCCATTCCATTTGAGGAACACCATCAACTTCATGCCGACTCGGACCATACACACGGTCTCCATAATCCGCCGCCCGGTCCCAAGCCTCAGCTTGCAAACTGGCATCTTGGAACATCCACACCGAGACCCCGCCACAGGCGATCATGCCCAGCCCCAGCAAAATTCGCCGCCGGTGCAAGAGCATCGCTATCGCGAACAGACCGGCCAAACCACCAACGATGGCCGGTGGCAGGTAGAACATTTGGAATCGACGTGTTGGAGTTAACGCAATCGCAGATTCAGGGTTGCGATCCGTTGCGTAGAAGACTTGAACAACCCGACTCCGCTCGGCTGGCTCCTCCGAGACGTCTTCCGCAGCCATTTCTTCGGGGATAGGTTCTTCGGCTGGCGGTTGTGCCAGAATTTCCGGTTTGGGTGGGGCCATCATTTCAACGCCGGGCTGATCCGGTGCGGCCATCATTTCTCGGGGTTCACTCGCAAGCTGCTGAGGTTGGTCTGGAACTGCACGGACGGGGAGACGGTCCGGACGCATGCGAACTCGCGGTTCGGTGTCTGGGTAGTCTTCAGGAGCCGGTTCAGGAACTGGCGGAAGCGGAACCAATGGCCCCGCGATATTCGGTTCGCCACTTCCGTCCTCCGGCACGACAGGTTCGACCATGTCTTCCGTCGTATCGGGAACGTCCACATCCGCAGGGTCCACCGGGGAGCGGAACTCTTCTTCGTCTTTTGAAGCAGCTCGATCCTCGCCCGATTGTTGAGCGCAGCCAGCCATCACCATACCCAACCAGCACATCAGTAGAAGTAAACTACGCATTGCGGATGAATCCTTTTTCCCCAGCGAACCGCGAATCCATGACACGGATTGTATTCAGAACCGCAATCCTGCACAGACGAATCTCCGAGGGGAATTTTAGCCGTGTCTCGGTAGTCCGGTCTCAGTTTGTTCAATTTGGTCTTTCCGAATGCAATTTGTTCCGCAATCCGGTTGGGCAATCTGCGGTCACTTTGCGGGAAATGTCGAAAACGCCAGCGAAAACTGCGTTTTCCAAATTATTTTTCGAATTGGCACTCCGCTTGCTAACCGTCCTATCAACCTCAACATTTCAACTCGATTTCAATTCAAGACGGATTCGATATACGGGTCCAGAGAGGACAGCTATGCACATCGCCAGCACCGCCAATCTTTTGGCCTCGATTTCCGACGACATGGACAACACCACCAGCGCCGTCGATTTGCGTGATGCTCTGGTTTATCAACCCGACGCCGACGAGCTTGGATTCGACCCCGACGACTTCGAATAAATCTTGAATCGTGTCGGGATTCTAACCGCAGATTTCATAAATGAGGTGTTCGGCCCCTGCCGGTTGCGAGCACTGATACAGATCGCAAATACAGTTCCAATTCAAATCAACCAGACGTCGAATCTGGCAAAATCGCCGTCTGATAATCTGAAGCAACCATGCGGATTCGCCCGTAATTTGTTGCTGTCATTGCCTTTACCGAAACCTGTCAGCTAATCAATTAGCTGGCAGGTTTCTTTCGTTTCCATACCCTCATGTCCTGCTATAATACCCCAACCCTGCCAATATCCTTCCATACTTTCGCATCAATCACTTTTGATATTGTGCACAGTATTACATTATTTTGTGCCCTGTTTCTTTCCTAGAGGTTAATGATGAGACCTGCCCTGAACCCCCGGCGTACCGGATTCACGCTGATTGAACTGTTGGTGGTGATAGCAATTATTGCCATTTTGATTGCCCTGCTTTTGCCTGCGGTCCAGCAGGCACGTGAAGCGGCTCGTCGGATGTCGTGTAAGAACAACCTCAAACAAATTGGGGTCGCGATGCACAACTTTCATGACACCAACCAAGAATTGCCCGCCGGTTATAGTTTCAATGACATTGCCAATGCTGCGAACTGGACGAAAGCCTGGGGTTGGGGGGCACGAATTCTGCCATTTATCGAACAAGAAAACTTGTACAACCTGCTCGGTGTCGGCACACGCGAATTCAACGAAGCACTTCCAGGTAACGACTCTTCAAGTTGGCCCGCCGACATCGTAGCAGCGATCCGTACACCGCTTTCGATTTACCGCTGCCCCAGTGACATCACGCCTGGAGATATCAACACCAGCGCCGATTTTTGTCACAGCGGCGGTCCCGACGATACGAAACCCGCAGTTAGCAACTATATCGGTGTGTACGCTTATCAGTACAGCAACTGGAACGCGAGCGGAGCTGTCTCCGAGAAACACGGAGCGATTGGAGCTCAAGAGGGGACCACGTTTGCGGACATCATCGACGGCACGTCGAACACGTTTCTTGTTGGCGAACGCGGTTGGGACCACCAAGCGGGTTATTGGGTCGGTGTGGGCAACGTCAATAGCGAAAGCGCGTGGTCCTCACCGAAAGTGGTGGGACGTTCGTTCTTGATGAAACTCAATCAACCTTTGACTGGTCGCTATTACTCGGCATTTTCCAGCTATCACCCTGGCGGTGCAAACTTCTTGTTGGTTGATGGCAGCGTGCGATTTATTAGCGAGACTATCCAATACAGCAATGGTCTAGACAAGAGTGGCAACCCACACCACTGGAGCACGTCGTTCGGCGACATCGACAAATCGACTATCGGTCTATATCAACGGCTCGGTTGCCGAGATGACGGCCAACCTCTCAACGGCGAGTTTTAACGACTGTTCCTACGAATTCTTCTCATGTCACGGACGCCCTGGTGTTGCAACCGGGGCGTCCCATGTTTCACTCGTCGAGGTCTTTTCATGCACCGATTGATACTACTCATACCGATGGTCTTAGGTTTCATGGGCTGTGGCAATGGTTTGTCGACACTCGAAGGCACCGTGACGGTTGATGGAAATCCCGCACCAGAGGGCATCAATCTTTCGTTCACTCCAGCGGACGGCACCGGATCACCTTCGTATGCCAGTACCGATGCCGACGGCCATTACGAAGCTGCCTTCAGCTTTCAGAAAAAAGGTATCAAAGCCGGTGAGCATCGCGTGCAATTGGTTCCTGGAAACGATTCTGGAAGCAACACGATGCCCCAGATCGGGCCGGACGGCAAGCCAGTCCCGTCATCCAAACCGAAACGACCGCAATTTCCTAAGGAATACTATCAAGAGATTCAGCTGATCACAGTCGAGTCCGGACACAACACAATCGATCTCGATTTGAAATCGACTAACGGCAATTGATGGCCGGTTTCAGTCCCACCACCAAGGATGCGACTCTGGTGCGGCTTCTTCCAGCGCGCCCTTGCGGATTCCGTTGAGCCGACCGGCGGTTTCGGTAGAGAATTCCGCGTTGCGAATGGTTTGCATCGGGTCGACAATCACGCCGCCCCCGATCAATCCGACCAGCGTCTGTCCAACGCGTTTGAAATTAGCCGCCGTGCTGACGTGTTTTGGCGGTTCGATGCGGGCAAAGTGAGCTCGCTGTTCGTCCAGGAATAACGACATCCGCCAACCGACCCGTTGTGGCAATCGGTCTTTCTTCATCAAAGCCGCTAGAATGACTAAATCCAGCTGATTCTGCAGCTCGGCAAATACGGGCGTGGTGGCGGCGATTTCGGGAAATTTCTCTGTGAAGTTCTTGGCAAACCGCTGCGTCGAAACCCGTGTGAAGGGGGCATCGCTGCGTTTTCCGGCTCCGTCGACGTATTCTTCTTGAGACATCACTTGAGCCCGCTGCCCGGAAATAGCGTAGGCGGTTTTGTCGTCGTTGGTTTGGAAGGCGTCGTAAAGTGGTGTGATCCAAAATCGTTGCATACTGTTGCCCCGGAGACCGACCCCCGCGAGTTGGCTTTGAAACCCTTTCACCGGCGGACGTTCGAGTCCCAACGACATGAGTTTCATTCGCCAATCGGCTTCCACCAGAGCCACACCGAAGTGCGAATCCGCGGGAATTCCCCATACGCGGACGTTCTGCAAACCCAGAATTTGAGCCATCGCCCGATATCGCTGAGCCGCCACCGCCGGGGACGCGGGCGTGCTATTCGCTCGCACCCACTGCTGCAACTGAGCAAGACGTTGTTCATCCGGGTCGATCGAACATCCAAGCGAACTCGTGCGTTCCAACGTCCGCAGTGCAATCATCAAGTCATCGAGACGCAACGGCGGGCGACCGGTTTCCGTGCCCCGCACTCGACCGACATCATCCGGTGCAAACCCTTCCGCCGGTCCCGCGAGGACGAGGTCCTTCCCGTCTTCGTCGAGGAACACATAGTCGATCCGCGTGAGCCCCGCGAGGAACTGCATCTCAACGGGAATCGGTGTCCCATCGGTGAGATGCTTTTCGATGGTTTGTTCCATCCGAACCAAGGAAATTTTTCGCAGTTCGCTGGTTTGATTGACATCGGCGTTGAGGGTTTTCTCAGCCAAAGCTTGCATCTTCGCTTGCGTGAGCTTGAGCGATTGCTTCTGACCGAATTTGGGCGAGACCACACCCTGTGCATCAATGTCGATGCCCCCCGCGTTCCCGCCGACTCCGCCGGCCACTTGGCCTTGCTGACCGCCGGCGACCTGGCCCTGTTGCCCACCCGCAACTTGGCCTTGTTGTCCGCCCTGCACCGCGACGCCGCCGCCAACCGGTGCGAATCCCTGAGCCTGAACAACGGAATCGACCAAAATCGCCAGAACGAAACCAATCACCCAACGCATCGCAAACTCCTGACCGGCCCGCTCAGAGATTTGGGAATCGCAGCATTTTGAACCAATGGCACAACTCTGCGACACGCGTTTGTCCGTGGATTATCCACAACGCTCGCGAGTTTCGGCAACACTGGCTGATTTCACGATACCAGAATCATTCGCCGCGGTACACGCAGCCGGACGTGCAGGTCTCGCGGACTTCCACCCGGTCCAACAAGGGCAATTGGCTTGCCAATCGCTGCCAAATCCAACGCGCGATGTTCTCGCTGGTCGGGTTCTCCAACCCTTCAATCTCATTGAGATAGTAGTGATCCAGCTGATCGATGAGCGGAGCGCACGCCTTCTTGATCTCGGAGAAATCCATCACCCAACCGGTTTCCGCATCCACCGGCCCCGATACCCAAACCCGCACACGAAACGAATGCCCGTGCAATCGCCGACACTTGTGCCCCTCCGGCAAATTCGGCAACCGATGAGCCGCTTCGAATGTGAGATCTTTGTAGAGTTCCATTGGGCGGATATCTTCCATTGATCAATCGAGGAAGATTCGCTGGTAATCTTCGTATGCCACGTCGAGCACGTCGCGCCCGTCTTCGGTGGCTCGATAGAGGATGTAGTCATCGCTGCGGGAAATCTCTTGCACGATTTCGACGGTTACATCGTCGTCGTAGTACCAATCCTTCCGCATCAGCCAGCCCATGATCTCTTGCAGACCGGTTTCGCTCGTAGGTAGGAAGACCTCGCCATCCATGCGGAGTTGGTAGCCGTATTCCTCGATTTTCGGCCAAGGCATGTCGGTGTCTTCGCCGACCCAATACGGCTGCAGCACGCTTTCATCCGACGGCTTCACATTCGGATTATGTAGCATGTCGATCGCGTTCCAGGGGCAGATCTCCAGCGTGTAGTGGTCGTTGCTCTCCGACGGCACCCGATAACACAGCTGGCAACCGATGCACCGAGACGTATCAATTTGGTGGTAGCTTTCCGAGGGAATCGGATCAACCACTTCGTAGATGCAATCCACCGGGCATTGCGTTGCACAGGCATTACAGGAGGTGCAATTGTCTTTGTTGATAACCGCCAGGTACCGAGTTTCTTTTTTCCGATCGGCCTTACGGGTCTCAAAGTATTTTTGCATCGAAATCGTCATCGACGAACCCATCCGCTGCGGAACCGAGAATTTTCAATTTGCCAGATTGTAACCGGCGACATCGTCAAAGGGTAGGTCGAACCGCCGACCATTCGTAAAACGCACGTTCAGATGCTCGACA
This sequence comes from Thalassoroseus pseudoceratinae, assembly GCF_011634775.1. Taxonomy (NCBI): domain Bacteria; kingdom Pseudomonadati; phylum Planctomycetota; class Planctomycetia; order Planctomycetales; family Planctomycetaceae; genus Thalassoroseus; species Thalassoroseus pseudoceratinae. The sequence continues at coordinate 963,177 of NZ_JAALXT010000002.1, read as the reverse complement.
CGCGGCTCATTTGCCTTCTTGGGACGCGGTCCGACTCATGGCTCGCAGAATTTGCTCATTCGCAACTTGAACCATCCGCGAGCGATCAATGGGCTTCGTGAGGAACTCGTCACACCCGGCCGCAAGACATTTCTCGCGGTCGCTGATCATGGAATGGGCCGTCAGTGCGACAATTGGCCAATCGTACCCGCGTGAACGCAGGCATGATGTCGCTTCATAGCCATCCATGATCGGCATTTGCATGTCCATGAGGATGACATGGAAGGGCGACTCCGTCTGCCAGGCATCGATGGCGGTTTCGACGGCTAGCTGTCCGTTCTCCACCATCGTCACATCGGCACCGGCCTTCTTGAGAATAAAGGAAATCAGGCGTTGATTGTCGATTCCGTCTTCTGCGAGCAGTATCCGGCAGCCGGGTTCGAGCTTGGTCGCGGTTACACTTGGTTGCGTTGACGGTTCGAGAGTCCATACTCGCGGCGGGGCGTCGGACGTTATCGCACTGGTTTCCGCATCGATCTGGAAGGAGTCCACGTTCATCCAAAATCGGAATGTGGTCCCTTCGTTTGGTTCCGACTGTAGGACGACGATATCGCCTCCCAACATTTCGGAAAGCCGTTTGCAAACCGATAACCCCAACCCCGTGCCGCCAAATTGACGGGTTGTTGTTTCATTTGCCTGAGTGAATGGCCGGTAAAGCGTTTGCTGCTCTTCCACCGTCATTCCGATTCCGGTGTCGATGACGTCGAACTCAAGTCGAGCCGTCGGCTCCTGCGTGAACTGCACGCGGACAGCCACGTGTCCCGACTGCGTGAATTTGATCGAATTGCCAATCAGATTGACCAACACTTGCCGAATCCGAGTCGGATCGGATTTCACGGTCGCAGGCATCGGCTCGCAAACCTCGATTTTGAAATCCAATTTCTTCGACTCGGCACGGAACCGCATCAAGCTGACGACTTCTTCGAGCAATCGTCTTGGAGAAAACGAGACATTTTCCACCGTCATCTTGCCGGCTTCGATCTTCGAGAGATCGAGGATATCGTTGATGACCGTGGTGAGGTGTTCTCCATTCTGTTGGATCGTTTTCAACGCCCTATTTCGTTCGTGCGGTGAATCGGCAAATTCGGGGTCGTTTCGCAAGACTTCGACATACCCCAGAATAGCCGTCATGGGGGTCCGGATCTCGTGGCTCATATTGGCAAGAAAAGCGCTTTTCGCGATGGAAGCCGCTTCGGCCGACTGACGGGCTCGCTGGAGTTGCTGATTGGACCGCAGTGGTAGGTAAACGAGAATTCCCGTCAACAGTGCGATCGCTCCGCCAATTACACGCAATGATATGGACGACGGTGCACGAATCGGCCACCCCGATTTGGGCACTCCCAAGAGTTGCCAAGCCCCTGTCGGCAGCGAAATCTCCAGCTCCAGGGGAGCGAGTTCTTCAATGGTGGAGTTCCCGAAAATGTATTTGGTCCGTTCATTTCGTTTGTCGTGGCTACGGATGGCGAATTGCACTCCGCTTGGTTGTTCATCCACGAGTTCTGAAAAAAGTTCCTCCGCATCGAACAGAATGGAAACCATTCCCCAATACTCGCCAGCCCGCGGATGATCGAGAGTCTCTGCCACATAGACAGGAGCTCGGTTGATGAAGGCATTTCCCCCTTGAACGAGTTTCACTGGACCATCAAGCCATGGTTGTCCCGTTCGCATGGCTTCGCGTGCGGCCAACGCTTGTGTGGGATGCTTCAGCAAATCTAAGCCAATTGCTCCCTCGTTCCCCTCGCGAGGAAAGACGTCGCTGATGATGTTGTCTTTCAGCAGTGAGAAACTGCGGACACCTTCGCATTCCTTCATCATCGCGGATGCCAAGTTCGCGAATTCTCGCGAGTCGATGTCCGGGTTTGTCGAGACATGGGCTCGCAAGCCACGAATCAGATGCACACGGGTGTTGATTGCGATTTCCGCGTGAGCCCGCAGGGTGGTGAGTTGTTCGAGTGTGCTGTTTTGAACACTTTTGCGGTATTGCACATTCTTCGAACGATCGACATCCAGCACCACCAGGAAAACGACCATTGCGACGAAGAATCCCGCTATAACAGGACTAATTCGGAGAATGTGTCGTTGCAAATCGCGCCATGCCATCGCACGACAGCCTCAATGAAGATCTGGTGATCCCAATCGGAACCGGTTGGTTGGTCCAACTATAGAATGAAGTTTAGATTCGTAGCGAACAATCCGTCCGACATCCAAAATCGCGAGCATTTCTTCGCGTCAATATTCCGATGAGATGGGTCAATCGATACACAGACGCCATGTCGAGTCACTGGAAACGCGGTGTTTTTGGAATTATCCGAATTCCTAAGTCGGCAAGCATCTTATCAAGATCAAACGAACAGGATAACCGCCGCATCTCACCATACCCAGAGGAAGCCAAACTCCGCAAGTAGGCCCCGTATTACCCGATCATGCATCGAAACTCACACTGTCTGGGTCCGCTAGAAGTCGGCCCAAAAAGAAACGACGCAAGAGCCGATTCCGATTGTTCGGCTCTTGCGTCGTTGTATGTTGTATTCGTCAGCTGTCCCGTCACAGATATTTAACGAGACTAGGATGCCCCCAAGTTATTCTTCTCGTAAAAGGAATCGGGGTCTCGTTTCAGAAATTCGATCATTGACGGCAATGTCTCTGCTAGTTCATGTCGCGGTTCCCAATCGAGTTTCGTTCGAGCCGCGTCGACGTTGACGTTGTAATTGGCGTCCGCGAGATCCACCATCCACGGTTTGATAAAGGGTGAGTCATCATCAGAGGCCAGATGCCCCTGCACCCACGCGCCGGCTTTGGCAACAACCTTGGGTATCCGAATTGTCGTCCATTCTTTCCCGTGGATCAGTTCGCCAATCCGATCTTGGAGTTCGCCATAACTGAGCACTTCAGGTTCACCGACCAAGAAAATCTCTTCGCGTCCCAATTCGTTGCGCTTCTCGATCACACGATGAATGCAGCGGGCCAAATCTTCCAAGTGCACCAACGTCTGCCCGTGACTCGTATCCCCTGGGAAGACCCAACTCTCAAGCTGCTTCTCGTAGATCCGCGTGATCTGTTGCGAGAGCGGCAGCGAATGACACTCTTCGTCATAAACCCCGGCGATTCTCAAGAAGACAACAGGCGTCTCCCCCCGCTCCTCTCGAATGACATCTTCCGCATCCAGCTTCGATTGTGGATAAGCCCACTCCGCACAGGTTTCGGAAGTTTCGTCGATCTCACCTTCTTGCGGCTTCATCACCAGCAAGCTACTTGAGAAGACGAACTGATCCACCGTCAGGCTCGCTTGCTTCAATTGCCGCAGAAATTTTCGCGTTCCCTCGACGGTCAACTGATCGTAAAGTGGGCTCGGTTCTCCGGAGAAATTGTAGTAGGCCACCAAGTGGATCACACTGGCGATTCGCGGCCCGTGCTGCTCGCGAACGCTCTCGCAAGCCGCCTTCACGCTACTCTCATCTGTAAAGTCGGTCTCAATGAAATCCACTTGATCCCGCATTGTCTGCGGCGGATTTTGGTCGAGCACCACCAACTCGTACTGTTGGCCCAGTTCATCGAGGACATGAGTTCCAATCAGGCCACTCCCCCCGGTGACAACAACGACGGGTTTGCTCGCGTTCGAGTGATCTTGCGGTTGTGACATGGTCGCTCTTCGTTGAAAAGATCAGAAAACGAGTGCAACGACGATTCAACGCCGTCTGACAAAACACCTCGCGGGTTCCCCCTTCGATTACGATGCGGTATCACAGTCCCGCATCATCCAGGCTTGCGTCCGTAGATGAGCCTCGTAACGGTCCACGAGTCGCTGCAGAAACTCCTTCACGGTTTCTGCATTCACCTGCTGAGCAAGCTGCGTGTAGAACATGCTGAGCGACTGATAGAACCTCATTGTGGACTCGTAGACCTCATCGAGGCTCATTTCGGGTCGCAACTTCAACGACTCGAGACGTTCGATACATTCACCATCAGGGACGTATTGAATCCACGTATCGAGAATATCCGACTTGGACTCGGCCGTGATCAGTTCCAGCAACTCGATTTCACTTTTCTCGGTCGCTGCAAGCCAACGCAGAAGGTAGTCCTTACTGGAACTGTCAGGACATTGGCCATCGTGTTGAATACCGGTTCGAAACCGCTGATGGTACTGCTGAACCCGCTCCAGAATTGTCCGAAGTGGTTCGTAGGTTGCATCCGCGTGTTGACTGGTCTTAGAATTCTTAATGGGATCATTCATGAGATTACTCCTCTCTCCGAGCATGTTGTGCACGAACCGTGCCAGCCATCCTCAAGCCCCCAAAGACCAGCGAAAACCAAGGGAAATCGAACCTATGATTGGCGTCGCCCTTCTGGTTGCCAGTTCATCGACCACTCTGGGGCCAAAGTGACCATCGATCGCACTCCGATTTGCCAATTGGCCGGGTTTGTCCGCTCTGACGAGATTGGTCTACCGATTGCTGGGAGTCATGTTCAGATTTCAACATTCGACTCCCGGGGACACCAGTGCCATGAACAGCCAGTCGACAACGTCGCAGGAGGAACAAAATGCGTGTCGTGACGACGCGATCCCACAACCGTGGAAGTACAACCCATCGGCGTGGAGCCAAAGGATTCCCATCTGCGTTTTGGCGATGGTGGCCTTCGCAATCGCAACATACATGGGCATGTATCAATGGCGATTGATTGACGACGTTTGGGATCCCGTGTTTGGCGAGCAAACGGCGTCGGTTCTCGACTCCGACGTTTCCGAAGAAATGCGTTACTGGTTTCTTGTCCCGGATGCGATTTTCGGAGCCTTGGCCTACCTTGGCGACGCCATTTTCGGATTGGCTGGTTCTCAGCGACGCTGGCAATATCGCCCGTGGCTGGTCTTGATCTTCGGAATTGACGTCATCCCGCTTGGTCTCGTGAGCGTGATCCTCGTCATCTTGCAAGGCACGGCTGTCGGTTCCTGGTGTTTCCTCTGCCTGGTCACCGCAGTCATTTCTCTCATCTTAGTTGTGCTCGCGTTTGACGAAGTTTGGTCATGTCTGCTGTATCTCTATCGTGTGTGGACTCAGACTGATGACCGTTCCATCTTTTGGAAAATCTTCTTCGGCGTTCGTACCCCTGAAGGAGATAAGATCGCCGCTCAGATGATCACCTTCCCAGAAACAAAGAAAGCATGAGGACGATATGTGGAGTCGAGATCTTGAAGGTACTCTCGGTTGTTGGTTAATCATGAGTCCGTTGATCTTCTATTACGGACAACCCAACTACGGTCTTTGGGAACACAATCTCATTTGCGGTAGTGTTGTCATTCTGTTGGCCATACTGTCTTACTGGAGACCAACGCGTGCTGCACATTGGCTTCAACCACTCGTTGGATGTTGGTTAGTCGCATTTGCTTATCTCAAAGGATTTGGCGACGCAACGGCAATGGCGCAGAACCATCTTCTCGTCGGATTGCTGCTCATGATGTTCGGAGTCATCCCAAATCGAGCCACTGCGCCTCCAAAAGCTTGGCAGCTACCGCATCCCGACAACATCTATCCCGAAACGCCACTGACGTCCAATGACTAGTAATCTCAAAGATCTATCGCGTCGGCCAACATTATCCTGCATCTTTCATCCAAGAACATCAGACGGCCGGCCGCACGACAAGACTAGCACCAACATAGACATCACACTGAAAGCTTATGAATTTTAGTAATGTCATTCCCCAATGGTACACGGACACACACCCCGTTTGGCAAGCATTGCTCGCTGGGTGTTTTACCTGGGGAGTGACCGCAGTCGGCGCATCCCTTGTCTTTACAACTCGGACTGTCAATCGCAAATTTCTTGACGCAATGTTAGGGTTTGCTGCGGGAGTCATGATAGCGGCTAGTTTTTGGTCTCTATTGGCTCCTGCAATTGAAGTATCCCAGGAGTCAACATCAATTCCGGCGTGGCTTCCAGCCGTGATCGGCTTCCTAACTGGAGGGGCTTTCCTCTGGGTGATTGACCAAACAATACCGCATTTACATCCGGATCTCCCAATCGAGAAATCCGAAGGACACAAAACGGCTTGGGAACGGAGCGTTTTGCTAGTCCTAGCGATTACCATTCACAATATCCCCGAAGGACTTGCCGTAGGTGTCGCATTTGGTGGAGCAACTGCAGGACTAACATCAGCAACGATCGGTGGAGCGATCGCATTGGCAATCGGGATCGGTCTCCAAAACTTTCCCGAGGGCATTGCAGTCGCGATGCCCTTGCGGGGCGACGGTTTAACTCAACGGCAGTGCTTCTTCTATGGACAGATCTCTGGCATTGTCGAGCCTATTGCCGCAGTCCTAGGTGCCGCGGCAGTCGTCTACGCCGCACCAATCCTTCCCTATGCACTATCCTTTGCCGCCGGTGCGATGATCTACGTGGTCGTTGAAGAGTTGATCCCACAATCTCAACATGAAGGAAATGTGGATTGGTCGACACTATGGCTAATGATTGGCTTTGGAATCATGATGGTACTGGACGTGGCGCTCGGCTGACGCAATGGCACGTCCGCCATACAACACGGAAATCGATCGACGAAATCAACCTGTCACCTATGCGAAAGACGGCTCATAACAATGAAGAATCTGGGGCACTCCTTATTCGCAAAGATCAGAGAACAATCGACAGAACAAGATCCACCTCAACTGCACGAGACACACATTTCATGGGTAATCCTTGATGGAGACTACGCGTGGAAAATCAAAAAGCCCGTCGACTTAGGATTTGCGGACTTCTCCACATTGGAGAAGCGTCACCACTACTGCAACGAAGAAATCCGATTGAACCGACGACTGGCACCGGAACTCTACTTGGATGTGGTCCCAATCACCGGAAGCATCGAGAATCCACAACTGGAAGGAAATGGACTACCAATTGACTATGCAGTCAAAATGAAGCGTTTCAACTCGGATCAACTCCTCCAACAGGTCGCCGCCGATGGCGACCTGAAACAAAACCACATTGACGAACTGGCGGAGATGCTAGCCCAGTTCCATACAAACATCGACACTGCGGAACTCGATTCAGCGTACGGAACCAGCAATCTGATCTGGCAAGCCGTCGAGGGGTGCATCGCCCCTCTTCAGAAACAACTCACAGACGAGGCCCAGTTGCAGCGGCTCAAACGAATATCAAGCCAACTCCATGAACATTGGAAATGTTCTGCCGCTAACTGGCAGATGCGACGTGAAAACGGCTATATCCGAGAATGTCATGGCGACTTACATTTAGGCAACATTGCTCTCGTGAATGGTAGAGTTACCGTATTTGACGGTATTGACTTCAATCCAGAACTTCGCTGGATCGACGTCATGTGCGAAATTGCTTTCATCATGATGGACCTCGAGTACCGAAATCTTCGTCCATATGCCTATCGACTGCTCAATCGCTATCTCGAACTGACCGGAGACTATGACGGCGTGAACTTGCTTCCATTCTACGTGTCCTATCGTGCGCTCGTCCGCGCAAAAGTGAAGGCAATTCGATGGAGTCAAAACGATGATCAACACGATATTCCGCATGAAGAAATTCAGGCGATGGATGCATTGATACGTTTGGCCGAAGAATACTCGAATCCTGGCCGGTCTCCGTTGCTGATCACTCATGGCTTCTCGGGAAGCGGAAAGACAACGGTGACGCAGACTGCACTTGAACAACATGCCGCAATCCGTGTTCGATCCGATGTCGAACGCAAACGTCTATTTAACCATCTAATCAAAGACGCGAACCTATACTCGAACGATGCAACCACGAAGACTTACGAACGGCTTGCCCAAGTTGCGGCATTGGTAGTTAACACTCGCTTCCCAGTCATTGCTGATGCGACATTCCTTAAAAAAGACCGCCGAGCACGGTTTCGCCATATTGCAGAACGTAATGACGTCGAATTCATCATTCTCGACCTACAAGCCCCCACCGAAACTCTACAGTCACGTGTCACTGCACGAAGCAAGCAAGCCGATGACGTTTCCGACGCGGATCTGCGAGTACTCGAAATGCAACTCACGAACAATGAACCGTTTGAGGAATACGAACGCAACTTCGTGTACGAGATCGATACAACTAAAGACATTGAACGGCCGATCCAGAAGATGTTCGATCATCGTTAGCGATTTAGTCCCTGAGTGCCAATTGGGCTGCAAGACAGCCAACGAATGCTAGACGACCAAGATCGCCAACAAACAGGATCAAGGAGACACTCAGGCATGACGCAGACAGAAACGACAGCACTCCGCCCCATTGAGATCGGCTTAATCATCGCCGAAGAGTTGGATCAACCTACGACGCAAGCGCTACAGCAGTTTCGATTAAGTCTGCAGGAGAGTCTCTCAACTAGTTTCCCAGATTTTGAATGGGAGTTTCAGACGGTGTGGCGACGCGAACTGACTTCCACCAATACCCGAGCCGAGCCTGTAGTTCTCCTGGACATTGCGAGAGAAGAACGTGACGCCCGCGATTGGGATTTTGTGTTTGTTGTCACACCCGCCGACCTCGTTTCGCATTACAAGCCGTTTGCATACGGCATTGTGTCCCGATCGATGGATTCCGCAGTCCTCTCAACCGCTCGGCTTGACCCTCGCACAGAAGACCATTCGGTAGACTCTTCAGTTCGGGTTCGTTGCCTTGCTGGTCGACTTAAGACTCTAGCACGGCAGGCATTTGGTCAGATCAACTCTCTTGATTGTGAAAGGGAATCTGACACGATTATGAACAGAATTCAGACGCTCGTCGACTTAGACTCACTAGACGACGCCGATTGGTCCGACCAGCAACGTGAAGTCCTCAAGGACAACTTGAGTCTAATTGCGGACCTTCGACTAGAAGAAGTCCCAGAGCAAGGCCGAATCCATCCAATTTCCTTCTACATTCAAAGTTCTTGGCTGAATCGCCATGAAATTGCGGATGCTGTGATTGGCGCAAGACCCTGGGAATTTCCCGTGCGTCTAAACCGCCTCACGACGGCAGCCTTGTCGAGTTCCTTGATACTTATCGTGACTGCCGAGGCCTGGGAACTCTCCGTCGTCCAGCCGATTGCTCTCTCCGTATTTCTTGCAATCGCAACGATTCTCGTGACCGCTGGTTATGTCACGGTTCGACAGCAACTCCTCGTCCGACGTGAACAGCGAATGAGTGAGCAATCAGTCATCACGAATGTCACATCAGTTTCTGTCGTACTCATCGGCATGCTAGCAATGTATGCCGCGACGTTTGCACTCTTGACTGCTGTCACATGTTTGCTATTTCAGCCTGAACTCATAAAGCGATGGACTGGCCTCGACGACATTACTTGGCAGGTCTATGCAATTGTTTCGGTCATTGTGGCATCGTTCTCTGTGATTGTCGGGGCTCTGGGCGCGAGTTTCGAAGAACACCGTTACTTTCGGCACATCATATTTGTGGATGAAGAAATATAGAACGAGTGACCGTCGGTCAGATGTCTTGAACATTAGTCGATTTGGATAACTGGAGAAATCATGGGCAATACAATTCAGTCGATCAACCCCGCCACCGAGGAAACAATTGCCGAGTATGCAGAAACCTCTGAGAGTGAACTTGAGCATTGCCTCCAGACGGCGGAAGAAGCATTTGAAGCGTGGCGAAAACTCAAGTTCGCTGAACGGGCGGAGCGTTTGATCAATTTAGCTGCTCGATTACAGCAAAGGAAAGCAGAGTTAGCTCGACTTGCGTCACTCGAGATGGGTAAGCCGGTTTCGCAAGCTGAGGCAGAGGTTGAAAAATGTGCGAGTGTTTGTGAGTTCTACGCACACAATGGCGGACGAATACTAGAACGAAAGAACGTCACAACCGATGCAAAAGAGTCTTGGGTTCAGAACGACCCATTGGGTCCGATCCTAGCAATCATGCCCTGGAATCTCCCATACTGGCAGGTCTTCCGCGCTGCAGTCCCTGCAATTGCTAGTGGCAATGTTGTGGTATTGAAGCATGCAAATAATGTCTGTGGTGTCGCATCGGAGACTGCGAAACTTTTTTCGGAAGCGGGTTTTCCGGAAGGAGTATTCTCAGTTGTTTTCCTTTCGCGTGAGCGCGCGGAACACTTAGTTGCGTCTCCGGCTATTCGTGGTGTCACGCTAACGGGAAGCGAACGTGCCGGTCGTGCTGTCGCGGCGAAGGCGGGAGAGCACATCAAGCCAACTGTACTCGAACTCGGAGGTTCAGATCCGTTCATTGTCTTGGCCGATGCGGATCTATCGAAGGTCGTCCCTAAAGCCGTCCAAGCACGCACTCAGAATACGGGGCAAAGCTGTATCGCCGCGAAACGTTTTTTGGTCGACCAAGCTGTGATTGGCGATTTCCAAGAACAATTTGTGAAGCAAATGATGCAAATTAAGGTCGGAAATCCGCTTAACAAGAACACGGACGCGGGACCACTCGCACGCTCGGACTTGCGGGACCAATTGCATCGGCAAGTTCTCGAAACGATCCAAGCCGGCGGCCGACTCGCTTGCGGTGGTCGAAACCTTCCTGGGAAAGGCTGGTTTTATGAGCCAACTGTCCTCACAGACGTCGCGCCGGGCATGCCCGCGTTTGATGATGAGACATTTGGCCCCGTGGCGGCAGTGGTCCCGTTCCGTGATATCTCGGAGGCCATTCAGTTAGCAAATCGGTCGAGTTTTGGCCTCGGCGCCAGTCTTTGGACCACGCAGCCAGACAATGCCATCGAACTGAGTTCCGAGATTTCGGCCGGCGCGGTCTTCCTCAACGAAATTGTCAAATCCGACCCACGGATTCCCTTTGGCGGAATCAAAAACTCGGGATACGGGCGAGAACTCGGAGAAGATGGAATGCTAGCGTTCGTCAATCGAAAGACAGTTTGGGTGGGTTGATACTAGAGTCGCCCTAGCGGTCAACTGAACTTTGGCGACCTCGCTAGCACAATACGTTTTGAATCGAACGATGCATAGTTGTCTCGTTCATCACGCGCGCATCGTTTCGACCAAGTGCAGTGTAACGCTGCAATGCACCTCCCAATTCAACCTCGATTGTAGGCTAGTTTGCTCCCATTCCGCTTTGCTGAATCAGAAAGCGGAATGGCAACGTCGACCAAACACGTTGTGTATCATCAGAGGTTGCTACTGAGACATTCTAGTCTGGCACACTCGTTGTTATCTCTCCAATGAGCATGCGGTTTTGGCCTGTGACACTATCCCAGAAAAGCAAGTCTGTCCTACCGGAACCAAGGTCAGTCTGAGACATAAGCGGCGTTGCGGTATCGAACACCCCGCCATTGATCATACTTGGTGTGATTGGCTGATCGATGACCTCGATAGTAATCCCAGCAAGCAGCAAGCGATTCTCACCGGAGACTGGGTTCCAAGCGAAGACATCACTAAGACCGTTGTTGTCGAAGTCACCGACTACAATTTGAGAGTAAACTCCGCCATTTATAGTCGTCGGCTGAATCCAACTCGTGGTTAACTGATCGAATGCGGTGTCTTGACCAGGCGTGACTGCTGTCAATTCGATGAGACGATTTGCACCGGTACTAAGATTCACAAATGCCAATTCCGCGAGACCTCCAGCCACAAAGTCGCCGAGTCGAATCTGCTCATAATCGTTCCCGTTGATCATCTGCCGAGGAATCACATCATTTTCAACAGCAGCAACATCCGCTTCCGATAAGTGTATCAAGCGGTTCGCACCTGTTGCCGGGTGCCAAAGGAAGAGGTCAGCAGGCCCCTCGCCATCAAGGTCTCCTGCAACTAACGTTGTATAGTCGTTGCCGTTAATCAACGTGCGGTCGACAGCGTCAGCTTCAACACTTGCCGAGACCTGCTCATCAAATGAGATGTGAGCCAAACGATTCTTCCCGCTGACCGGATTCCAAAAGAATAGGTCATCCGGAGCGTCGGCATCGAGATCTGCAGCAATCATCTCGAAGAAGTCGTCGCCATTAATCCAGAGGGGATCAATGACGGAATTCTGTATGGTTCCATCACCACGAACTAACCGGTTGGCCCCTGTCGTGGGATTCCAATAGAAGAGGTCATCCTGCAAGTTCTCAGCCGCCCCGTCGCCATCGAAATTGCCTGAGACGACGTTCGTAAAATCACCATTGATCAACGAAGGCGAAATTGGTGTCTCTTCCAATTGGGAAAGTGGAGAATCGATGATCGGCTCTGCCACTGTGATTGACATAGTGTCGGTGTCGTCCAGTGGTTCAGTGCCGATCTGTCCGAGATCATTTGTGGTGATTGTTAGAACATCTTCCCCAAAGAACTCTATGTTCGATCGGTATGTTAGGCCGTCCAAAGCGTTGTTGATATCACTCAAAGCCCCTTGGACTGTAATTGTGCTGTCATCAGCACCATCACCGTCTATGAATTGCAGTCCGCTAGTCGTTGCAAGACTGATTATGCCACTAGTAACACTCAGGGTGACTTCGACGGTTTCCGCCCCTGTGGTGATATCGGGATCGGCAATCGAGATGCGATTCTCGGTCGTGGATGAGAAAACGAGTTCGGTCAGGTAAGCCACCGATTGCGGACTGGGAACCGTGTTAATGGGGCTTTCGTTGACGGGGTTAATGTTTAGATTAATCGACGCTGTCCCGATCTGTGGCCCGCCATTTCCGGTGTTTCCGAGATCATCGACACTCATAGTCAATGTATCAGAGCCAAAGAAATCTTCATGCGGTTGATACACAAGCCCGTTGAGCAACGAGTTCAGATTATCAATCGTATCAGTAACTGTCAGTGTTGAGCCGCTCATCTGTCCCAGCGTGAGTGTTCCATTGGTGACAGCCAGCGTGATTTCAACGTCGGCATCTGCGGCGTCGGGATCGGAGATGGAAATGCGATTGTTGCTGATCGAACGGAAGATCAGCGGCGTATCTTCGTCTGTAGTTTGCTCGATTGGAGCTGTGATTTCCGGCGGACGATTGAGCGTTTGGATGGTCAGTGTGACATCGTTCCCATCCCCACCGATGTAGCTGATTGTTGCTTCAAACCCATCGAAGCTGATTGAGTCACCTTCGACCAGACCACCTAGAACACCAACTGACCCCGCTCCGGCATCGACGAAATTGACGAGCGTAAATTCGTCCCCATCGGTCGGCATGTAGTTGGGATCGAATTGAACAGTCAACGGGACGTTGTTCCAGTTGACCTGCTGGCCAATTCCTAAGATCTGCAATTGATCGTAGTCAATACCTGCGTTGCCGGCATTCACTGCGTCGAAGACTAATGTCGACACTATGGCGTCGAACGTGAGGGAAAGTGAGTCCACACTCAATTCGCCGACGGACTCTATCCCGCCGGGTTGAACTGTGGCTTGCAGTTGGACTTCACCACCTGCCGTGAGATCAACACCAGCATTTCCGAGGATAAGTGCACCGATCAAAGTCACATCACCAGCGAAGATGGCGGAATCGAGCGTGATCGTCCCGGCCTTGGTTGCGTCACCAATAATGGCCCCCAAAGCGCCGAGATTTGCAAGCTCCGCATCGTCAAGATTTAATGTCCCGGCAGCACCACCAAGTCCAATCGAAGTTCCCGGAGTCAGTGGCTCAAGGGTTGGAAAAATATCAACCAAACTGCCACCGAGTTCCAAGTTGTCTGTGATTAGCGTCACCGCCGTGTCACCAATGCCGGTCACCGTTCCCGCGAATTCTAATGCTGACGCTGTTATTGTGAGGGGTTGGTTCAACTCGACATTTGCATTCAGGGTGACTGCACCGGTGGTCGTCAACGAGCCATCGAGATTCAGGATATCCGTTTCGACGCTTAGTAAATTGTCGTTGAGATCGAATGCGGAATCGAACGTGACTTGGTCGGTTCCACTCTGAGTATTAATCGAGATCCCTGCAGTAATGTTTTCGACAGGAATTTCGATGATATGTTCGTCGACTTCTACGACTCCGGTCCCTGACCCAGCAAGTGTGTTGTAAGGATCGGACACACGAAGGATGCCATCGGCAATGCTGAGAGTCAAAGAGTCATCCGAGTCGCCGCCGTTAACGTCGGTGATCGTCAATGCTCCGTCAGCGAGAATCACATCCGTTTCCGCCGGCGTGACCAATGGCTCGAGAACGGTCAGCGTGACATCATTGCCGTCTCCGCCGATGTAACTGATTTGCACCGTACTGGTGATCCCCAAAATGGGATTTTGCAGCTCAAACTCGGCTCCCTCGGCCAAGCCGTTGAATGTGCCCGTGATCGGCTCCATTGACTGATTGTCGAGAATGGTGAAGACATCGCCCGTCATCGGGGCGAATTCCAAGCCGCTCGATAGTGTGGTCCCCGTCAGGTCAACTTCGGTTGCCGAGTTCGTCACGACGACCTGATCGTAATCCGTTCCAGCAGTTTGACCTCCCAGGATAATGGTCAATTCACCACCCGCCAAATCGAGATTACCGTCAATCGTGAGTTGGCCAAAATTTTCACCGGGCGATACACGGCCTGCTCCCGCCGCGACGACGTTGCCCTGCACAACTCCATGACCGGTGAGGCGACTGAGATCACCGAGACTCAAGAACGCCATTGATGGCAGCAGAAGTTCGCCATCAACACGGATCTCTTCATCATCCTCAAGAGCGAATCCGTTGGAGAGCGCAACTGTCGCCGTCGCCATGACGACATAGCTATCAATCTCTGTTCCACCTTCGACGTTCCAGTCTCCCGTGTATTCATCGACGGCAATGTCTTGAAACGTGAGCGTGTCGGCTCCGGCGGCGGCGTTGATCGAAATTGTGGTCACGCCATTCAGATCGAGACGGTCGTCGCCATGCGAACCATTAGTGCTCTCAATCGTGAGGCTACCGTCGCTCACACTCAAATCAGTGGTATCGGGCACATCGGTAAGGTTGATGACTAGATTCGTAGTGGTCGAGCCGGTCACATTTAGTGGCTCGATGCCTGTGAACTGAATGGCCGCGGAATCAAGTTGTAGCGAACCGTCTGCAAGACTGGTGTGATCAATCGTAACCGTGTCAAACGTTCCGCCATCCACGATGAGCGTATCCGCATTGGTTTGCAGACCGCCATTGATGTTGATCGGGATTTCGATCAAATCATCGTTCTGGTCGATTGTGAAAGAATCATCATCGCTGGAACCATTGAGTGTCAGCGACTCGGTTTCGGCCCACGGCTGTCGTAAGACTTCGTTACCGTTCACAGTCACGACGAGATCCGTTCCATCGACATCCACCATAAACTCATCAGCCGTCCCGTCATTCGCACTGTCGCCAGCATCAACAATGGCATTGGGGTCCGGTGGCGTTTGGAAGACGAGACTGTCAATCGCGAAGTAGGCAGGCGTGTTCATGCCGAAGTCACCGACATCGGACGAAGTCAGATTGAAGTGCAACGTACGAGCATCCGCCAGCGAAGACAGATCGAGTGCTTCCCACGTATCAAGAATATAGTCTTGCGAATTATCGGAGAATCGGAAGTCGGCGAGATAGAACTCGACTTCCGTTCCGAGGGCTTCGCCGCTTGCATCAATGCCATAAACACTGAGTTTGAAAAAGTCCGGATCGTCACCCGTTGGGCCACCAAACTGTTTTGTGAACAGGTCGCCATCCCGCATGGAGAGCGCTGTGTAAGTTGTATTGGTGAACTGAGCCGTTTCAATTCGATAACCATCCGGCAGTGTAATGGTCGGCAAGTCGCGAAGCTGATCTTCGTCCGTAGAATCCAGACCGCCGATGTGCCCAAAACCGAGTCCGTAATTGTCGGCTCCTGCGCCGACTCCAGTGCCAGGAAAGGCACTGAACTGGTTCCCGAAGCCGGGCGTCGTCGTGTCGGTTTCATTGGAGACCGCGAACCCACTCCAACTCCCGAAAGTCAGGTCGTACACGTTGGAGAACTCAACCCCGCCACTCTCGATCTTCCCAACCTGAACATCACCGAAACTACCTTGTTCAATCGTGCCATTGGGATCGGGCCCATTGAAGTGTGATTCCGCATCGAGAGGGATATCTTCAAAATCGACCACGGCGGTCAGCAGGGTTCGTTCTTCGAGTGTTTCAACGCATGCCACCGCAACTTGTTGCAGACTCGCACGACGACGTGCCATTCGATTGGGAACGCGTCCGGGCAGCAAATTCTTCAGCCAGTGCGTCAATGTCATAAAATCAATCCTGTGGAAAATCGCTAAAATATAGGAATCAAAAGCCGATTGCTTGTGCGTACGGCGATCGTACAAGTCAGCTGCGTGGTCGATGCGACGGGAAATGTGCAGATCGAGTCAATGACTCTTCATCGCGGTGTTCTTTCTCGCAGCCACTGCCGACATCAAAGACCGTGATACGATCTAGAAGTCGCCGACGACTTCACCGCCCTGCCGCGACAACAATGCCGCGAGTGTAATTACATCGATCGTTTCGCTCACGAATCGTGCCGATCCATCAACGAGCAGGAACTGCGAGCCACCACTGTGATAACTGTGGAACTCCTGACCAAAATCGCAGCCGAGTTTGCCCGGCGGATTCGCGGTGCCGCCGAACGTGATACAGGCTTGCCAACTGGTGTCACCCGCGGATGCATAACGCTCATTCAACGGGGCACTTTGGTCGAAGACGTTTTTGTGTCCGATCCAGATCGAATGAATCCCTTCCGGTGCCTCACCGACGAAAATCGTGTTGGACGTTCCATCGGTGACATCGCGAATGCCGACGCTCGGAGACGAAAGCAACGGGAACATGCCCCGATAAGCTGCGGAACCGGTCCCGCTCCCATAGCTATTCTGACAATTCGTCGCCGGATAACATCGCAAACCGCGTTCACCGTAATTGCCACCGTAGTCGGTCCGCGCAAACAGTGTGCTCGATGATGGCTGATCACCATTCGGCTTGAGCATTTCTCCCGACGGAACCGAGGGGCAAATGTACGTGGTGAGCACTGTTTGGCCCACCGGGATGTTATCCGCGTGAACGTACCACTCGCTTTGATTGATCTGCTGGTAGAGATTGTTCTGTTCCATCCCCGGCAATATCGCAGCGCCCCAACTGAGGGTGAGTGACGAATTCTTCACCGTCGCGTTCGACGCGTTGGTGGCGGACAGGGAACCACCGTAACCGCCTCGCGGAAAACTGCGGTAATTCGAGTGGTAATTGTGCAACGCAATCCCGATTTGCTTGAGATTGTTCTTACATTGCAGACGTCGTGCAGATTCGCGAGCTTGTTGAACCGCCGGCAGTAGCAATGCGATCAAAATAGCGATGATCGCGATGACGACAAGAAGCTCAATCAACGTAAAACCACGCTGTTGCGATGACGTTCCTCGCATTGAGGAGTTACGGCCGCGCAGCATACGCGACGGAGAGAAGCAGCGAGACATCAGTCCGGTCCTTTCAGCGCCAAGAACTTCGGCTGCGGAAAGGCAATCGCGCAGACACCGTGCGCACTCAACAATGCCTCCCAAGGACGCTTGAATCCGAAGCATATCCTGGCAAACCGGTTGGGCCGTATTCTGACTCGCAAGTCGAACGGTTGCCGAACGCCTTCCCACAAGCCCAGCTTGCAGTGGCATCGTGTTCGGCCGCCTTCTTGCACACAGCGGCGGTCCCGTGTCGGATTCTCACCGACTTCCAGTTCGATCCATTCGATCGAACGCCCAACGGGTTTCTTGCGGTCGAGAATAACCAAGTTTGTCAGCGTTGGCAATTCTCAGTTTAATCACTCCCGACGGATTTTATAAAACGAATCAGTCAGCAGCGCGCGACAAACGAAACCGCATTGTGCCCCCTATTCGCTTGTCTTCCCGGATCGACGAATCCGGTAGATGATCAAAGAACCAAGCGCCAGATAACAAATTGAGCCGATAGCGAACTTGATTAGCCATTGGCCGAAATCGTGGTAAAGGTTTTCCATTATTCAATTTCCGTCCGAGAACTGGCTTCGAAGATTCGGCCTTGCAGGGAAAATCCAAACGTGGCCAGCAAATCGGGCACGGGCGACATCCCGTTCGTGTCGGTCACTTCCACGCACACGGTAACCCGCACCTCGTCGGCATCAACGTTCGGCCCGTTGGGCGTGTAGGTGATGCTTGTATTGCCACGTTCTCCGGCATGAGGATCGCTATTAACAAGGGTGCCTTCGATCGTCACTCTCACTGGATCAGTGGTGTTGGTGCCATCGGTCTGGAACGTCAAATTGTGTACCGCCAGGAACTCTTGAACGGTTTCCGCAACTTCATCGGGGGTCGTTCCGATTTTGGCCGCTTCACGAGTTCCTTCAACCGCTGCCGAGCTGACGGCTTGATTTACCAGAACCAAGAAACCGAATTCGAAGATTCCAAGCGTCGCAATCAGCAGGACGGGCAAAGCCAAGATGAATTCCAGCGTGACAACGCCACTTCGCTTGGAACTCTGACTGCGGAACTTAGAAACCTCCATGCGATCGACTGATCGTCGCATGTTTGTCCCTGCGGTTCGTCGTCGCCTCGGTCGTGAAACCATAGCCGTTGTTAACCATGCGAGAAGAATTGTAACCAAGTGTTCCCGGCCGTTAACACTCTGTGTTCATACATGATCCACGTGATTTTCAGCGACGATAAAACGTCACGGCTGTCCGCATTCGTCTGCCGCAGCCGTTGCCATTTGGATCAATGCCGGTGATGCCCAAGTTTAGCAAGTGTTGTGCCGATCCGGTTTTGAGACTGCATCCACAGGGAATTGCGTCGGACTGACAACACAATCGCGAAGCTGAAACCGGAATTGTCAACGGAAGCATACACCCATGGATTGGTTGACCGACGCGACTTGCGGGAAACCGTGACAATTGGCATTTCGGCACGGAGAATGCATTGGGGTTGAGCATCCATTTTCAAAGGTCCGTCTGCTCCCGTGATGGTTGGAAAAGATTCCGTTAGCCGTCTCGGAGGAAATTCATGTTGAGACATCGGAATTCATCTTCATTGACCAAGCAACAAAACCGACGGGCGGTCGTCGTCTTTGAGTTGCTGATGTCGTTGCCGATTTTGATGATCTTCCTCGCAGCGGTGATCGAATTCGGGCTGATCCTGGCCAACATGAAACAAGTCAAGTTGGCGAGCCGAACGGGAGCGAAAGTCGCTGCTGAAACGACCGGACTGAATTCCGGCAACACCGCAACGGTGGCATCCACATTGCGGGCGATCGTTGACGAACAGTTGGAGACGGCGGGATTTGGGGCCAACGCCTCGGCCGGAGTTCGGTTGCAACACACGGTTGCCGGAAACGGCTCCGCAGCCGATGGAACGTGCCCCGAGCAAAACGATCCAGCCATCCCAACCGATTCCGTTCGCGTCACGGTGTGTGTCGAGCTTTCTACCCTGACACCAGATCTTCTAGGAACATTTGGGTTCACAATCGCTGGTCGACGAGTCGAACTCTCGACCACATTTCCCTACGAGGAATAGGCTCCGATCATGATTTCACGCCGCCGTCTTGCGGTTCCATCGTTCTTCCCCGCACATCAACGCAGAGGCATTGCCGCCTTCTGGGTGATCGCAGCCGCTCCGTGTTTCGTCATCATGCTTTGCCTGGTGATTGATATCGGCCGATTGTGGCTCGCGCGTGTCGAACTTGAGGAAGCCTTGGAAGCAGCAGCGTTGGCGAGCGTCAAAGAATGGGGCCAAAACGGTGGCAACGAGACCGAAGATGCCCGTGAACGTGGTCAAGCCTTGGCCGCAGCGAACTTGATCCGTGGCGAAGAACTCGTCCTGGAAAAAAACTTCGATGACTCTGCCGCGGGGGGCCCGAATCAGAATGCCAGTTGCACCGGTGACTTGGTTTTTGGAGCCATTACCACGACGTCTCCGCCGTTTGTATTCGATGCAGGCGAACCCGGTGGATGTGTGCCGGCGAGCGTTCTGATCAACGCCGCCCAACCCAGTGGCGGCATGGGGAACGGAAGCTTGGTGAACACCGAACCTCGTCTATTTGGCATCTTTTACGATTCCGGCCCGCCGAATCTTTCCATTCAGTCCGTCTCCATCACGATTCCGGAATTCATGGTCCAGAATTCGAACCAACAACCGTATTTCGATATCACCAAAGACATCGTGGTCTCGAACAGCAACACGGTTGGTCCGGATGCATTGAATCGGAACAACGGCGTTTCCCCATCCGATGTTCGCGGTCTTGACCCGGATCCCGTAGTTGCCCCGAACGTCTGGCTTTGCCCTGCGATGCCGGTGCTGGCAAATCCTAACGGGGACATCTGCATGACCTTGTCCGACGAAGTCACCGGCCAACCACTGCGGTTTCGCACTCTCACGATCCACTTCGCCAATGGTTCGTTTACATCGACGGGCGATATGAACACCACCGACTTTGTCCGCTACGGTGCGTCTGTCAACGGATTGAACCCGCCAGCAGTCCCTGACGCGACTGGCGGCAATAACAACGACGCCGACGCGATCGGAATTGCCGGATTGAACATTTCGATTACGTTTTTTGATAGTGATACGATGACGACTGAAACACTCACCACGACCTTTGAAGATGACGGCATCAACAACGATTACTCGGAAGCAAGTATCGCAGGCGCCGCGGGATCGACACCAGCCGTGAGAGCACAGAAAACGGTGATGGTTGATAGTCTTTGCCAAGACCTATTCGGCATTCCCGTCGGTCCGTTCGAAATCAGTGCGAAAAGCACAGCACGATACGATTGCGATACCGGCGATACCGCTCTCATCCGGATTGGCAACTTCATTTGTCCTTGAATTGCCTGTGGAATCCCAAGAGCACACAGTCAAACGACGAACAGCCACGCGGCAGAAACCGCGTGGCTGTTCTTTTCTCGTTCCGTTCGATTTCGGGCTTGCCATCAAGCGAGGGCAAACCAAATTGGAATGCGGTGACGACGATTCGATCAAATCGACCGTTACGGAATGTTCGTTGGAACTGATTGTGTGCGAACGGTGATGTCACGAATCACCGGGCGGGTCAGCCAGTCACGCGGATGGACCATCGGCACGATGCCGGTACCACGATCGCGGGTACGGGCACGAACGAATGCATCCGTCGTCAGAGCGAAGTTTGCGAACCCGCTGACCTCGTCATCACTCGCGGTGACGTCGAGAGTCAGTTGGCAGAAGTTGTGCGTGAATGTGAGGAACCCACCGAAGCCGTCGTAATCTTCAAAGGTTTCGCTGTCCCAGAAACTCCACACCGCCGTTCCACCGATTTGAATGTTTGGGGTGATAAAGGTCCCCACACGGGTTTGGATGTCTTCATCCGAAACTCCGGCGACCTCACCGAGCTGTCCAGATAGGCCTGTCGTGATTGGATCACCATTGCCATAGCTAACAGCGACGTCGACGCTAATCGGATGTTGACCATTGGCGTAAAGCAACGCACCGAATTGCGGACCGACACGACTGAACTCTTCTTGGTAGTCGTAGAGAACCCCGGCTTTGAACCAGTGTTCCATGGTCAACTCGGCACGGTAGCCTGCGAACAAGTCTCCGGTGTAATGGAAGGAGTCATCCAAATGATCGTTAATGGCCCCCCCGAGCAGTGATCGCCCGGCGATGGAATACCGTTCGTCGTAGGTCAGGGCAAGCGTGCCCCCACCGACGACCAACGTCTGATCCTCAATGTGGTATCCGCCGACCTGGAAATCCCGGAGGTCACTCCAGATCTTATCGCCGGAAGACACGGAAGCTCCTACGCTATACATTCCCGCGTTCGAACCCGCGAAAACGTTCGCACTTGGCCCCGGTGCTGGGCCCTGCGGTCCGCCCATCCCTTGCATTTCACTCCCGAGACCAACTTGGCCAGCCGCGTAGGGATCACTTGCAAATTGATCCCCACCGGCCATTCCGGGGTTGGCATAGCCGGATGGGTCATACAGCCCCGCGGACGGATCCGAAACGGTCGGTGGATAGGCATTCGGCCCCGCGGACGGAGCAAATTGAGCTTTCGCCGATCCTGGCGTCAATAGGCACCAACTCAAACCGGCAGCTGCGGCGGCACGTAGGAATAGTGACTTTCCCCGTGCTTTTTTTCGGCACGTTCCCATGAATGGTTTCCCCCCGGAAATCCGTTGTCGATTGTTCAGCAGTGCGATCCATGCCGCAAGATGCAGATGGCTTCAGCTCAGCGCATCCGAAGTGATGCGTACAGACGTTATCGTCCGACCGGCCGGTAGAACTGGAACAAAAGGATTGATCTTGACAAACCGATTCAACGCGGACTTCGAGTTTGCGGAACATTCATTCAACGATCGCCCCCACCTACGGGAGCAACCAAAGTGGGAAATGTCCGATGAACCGCCCTGCTAATTTCATCGCGCATAAAAAAAACACCGCCAAAGGTATACAACCAATGACGGCGTTTTGGTTTTGCCAACAAGACAAGTGCGGGCCAACGCTTGCCTTGCGACAGCCACCTAAATATGCATTCCTCGTGCCGAACTAAGAAACCAGCTACAACATTGACCATAAACCGTTATTCAGATTCACTTTAAAATTCTGAAACGAAATCTGCCTCGGCAACCGCGAGGAAATCAACCGTAGCAAATTGCAACACATGGTGTTTTTTGGCCGTACTCTTTTGCTGCAATAGCATTGCATGTGCGTTCTTACAATTTCCAATTATGCTCGACAATCTGGCTCTTGCGATTGGACGAAGCGATTTCGATACTGACACCAGCACGTATCATTCTGGATAACATCCTTAATAACGAGGTGATGCGGCGTTCGACTTCCATCATTTCATTGGCCAATGACCACCGCAGCGAGAAAATCACCGCTGGAGGAGTTTGCAATTTATGTCCGCATCTGCTGCCGATCAGCCAACGCCATCGACGAAACCAATGACCGTGCCTCGGTTTGTGGCGGCCAAGACGCAGGGGCGGAAGCTCACCATGGTCACGGCCTACGATTTCCTATGGGCACGGCTATTCGATGATGCGGGAATCGACAGCATTCTCGTCGGGGATACGCTCGGCATGGTTGTGCAGGGAAAATCCACCACGCTGCCCGTCACAGTCGATGAAATGATCTACCACACCGAAATGGTCTCACGAGCGGTGCAGCGGTGTTTGGTCATTGCGGATATGCCCTTCATGTCCTTCCAAGAATCACCGCAAGACGCCGTTCGGAACGCGGGACGCTTACTCAAAGAGGGCGGAGCGGCAGCGGTGAAGTTGGAAGGTGGTGTCAATCAAGCCGACACAATTCAGGCTCTCGCGGCAGCGGATATTCCGGTGGTGGCTCATATCGGATTCAAACCACAATCGGTCCGAAAGGTCGGATCGATGGGGAAAATCCAACGGGATGAAACCCAACTTCTGGCGGACGCCGAAGCGGCTCAGAACGCCGGTGCGTTCGCAATCGTCTTGGAGATGGTTCCTCGAAACATCGCTCATAAGATCACCGAGAGTTTGACCATTCCAACAATCGGCATTGGAGCCGGTCCAGACTGTGATGGGCAAGTTCTCGTCAGCCAAGATTTCCTCGGTCTCACGACCGGATTTCAACCGAAATTCCTGAAACGCTACGCGGACTTACATCAAATCGCAACCACCGCCACGCAGGAATACATCCGCGAAGTCCGTGACGGAAGTTTCCCCGGCCCCGAACACACACACGAGTAGACCATTGATTTTGGGCTCTCACAAGACAGAAATCTTAACAATCACAAATCAACCGCTCACAGCCCCACATCGTCGAACAGCACCACGAATATCGGCGAAACTAGCGGACGAACAGACGTCGAACCAACGTCATCTACCTGTGGAGAAATTCTCATCTCGACGAACAAGAAAAAACTTGGTGGAACTTCGATGACTTCGCAAATTGGTCCGGCTAGACTATGAGAACACAATATGTATCAAGTGATCAGCGTGAGACGGGCCGGATGTTGAATCTCATGTCCCGGGCTGATCGAATGCGAGATGGATCAAACTTGGTCGAACGGGATCGACCGCGTTGACTTTCAGCCAGCAGGAGGAAATTGGGCTGGTCGGGATTTATTTCGTCCTAGGGGAAGGGTTTCGATGTCGATTTGTCCGATTAAGGCCGTGCAGCGGAAACAGGGGGGCGTCTTTGCGGATGCCGACGCCGCCGCCACAACGACCATGCAATTCGTCAGTGGCGAATTCGCCCTGATGACCGCGTTCGAGCCATTCGACGACTTCGAAGAGGCCATCCATTATGGCGATCCGGTCGCAGAGATCACCGCAGCCCGCGAAACGGCGGCGATGTTCGATCTTTCGACGCGGTCACACATCGAAATCACCGGCGCGGATCGCGTCAAATTTCTCCACAACTTCTGCACCGGCGATATTCAGAATCTTGCTCCCCGACAGGGGTGTGAAGCATTCGTCACTAACGCCAAAGGTCGCGTACTCGCCCATATTTTCGTGTTTGCGACGACGGACTCGTTATGGTTGGAGACAGTCATTGGGTCCGAAGAAGCGTTGCTAGAGCATTTCAACCATTACCTCATTACCGAAGATGTCGAATTCAAATCGTGGTCGAGCGAACTCAGTGAGTTGCTGATTTGCGGACCAGACGCGATGAAGCGACTGGCGGCATTGAAACTCCCGTTACCGGAACCCGATCCGTACCATCACCGGGAAGACGAGTGGTCGGATTCAACGGTGTCGGTTCGGTATGTGGACTGGCTCGGTATGCCGAGTTTCCTGGTGGCTGGCGAGCGAAACACGATTGCGGAACTTTGGACCGCCTTGTACTCAGACGGCGTGCAACCAGGGGGTGCGTTTGCGTTTCATACACTTCGTGTGCAAAACGGCTTTCCGCTTTATGGCATCGACATCACGGAAGATCATTTGGCACAGGAAGTCTCCCGAACTCCTCAGGCCATCAACTTCAAAAAGGGATGTTATCTCGGTCAGGAGCCGATCGCCCGTATCGATGCATTAGGCCACGTCAATCGGGAATTGCGTGGGCTGCGATTGGAGGTTGGCGATCTTCCCTCACCTGGCTCGAGCATCGCTGACCATGAGGGCCGTGAGATCGGACACATCACGTCGTACACTCTGTCACCGATTGACAGCCACGCCCGGGCATTGGGATACGTGCGGAGTGAATTCATCGCCCCCGGGCACACCGTCCTCGTGCGTTGCACCGATGACTGGACACCGGCGAAAGTTTATTGGCCCCGCGATGTCGACGTTACCTAATCGAAATTGAAATTGATGAGTACTACCACTGCCGAAAATATCCGCACCGTGCCACCATGGGTCGATCGGGTTGCCGACTGGTGCAATCCGATTTTGATCAAGGAAGTTCGGCAGTCTCTGAAAAGCCGCCAGTTCGTCGTCACATTCTTTTTGCTCGTCGCCGGCGCATGGCTGACGGCCGTGTTCGGACTGTTGATGTGGGGTGAGCGAATCGAGTACGAAGCCGCCGGTCGCGACTTCTTCTTCTACTTCTACATCGCCCTTGCAATCGCCACGCTGGTGGTTGTCCCCTTCAATGCCTACCTCAGTTTGAAGTCCGAACGCGACTTTCTAACGTTTGAAGTGCTCAGCGTGACCACCTTACTGCCAGGACAGATCGTCAATGGGAAGCTGTTGGCGGCCGTCGTGCAGCTTTTCATTTATTACTCGGCTATCACGCCGTTTATTGCGTTTGCCTCGACCATGCAAGGCTTTGACGCCGCGCTGGCAGCCTACTTGCTGGTGTTGTCGTTTTTGGTTTCCCTCTGTTTGTGTTGCATCAGTGTGACGGCAAGCACCCTGACGACAAACCGCTCGCAACAGGCGGCCCTCGCCGTCGGATTGCTCATGGGGGTTGTCGCAGCGATGTGGGCCATGATCGCATATGCCTCAGCAGCCACCTATTTCCGACCGTTGCCGTTTACAGAAGGTGAATTCTGGCTGGTCAACGGACTCAGTCTTGTAGTCGCGATTTCCTATTTCATTTTGCTCCGACAAATCGCAATTGCACAACTCACCTTCGAAACAGACAACCGCAGCACTGCAATCCGATTGACGATGACCGCTCAGTTTTGGCTGTTCTGGATCGTTTCGTTCGTTGTGTTTGCACTGGTTGACTTGGGACGCATCGACAGCGATATCTTCTACGGTTATGCAATCGTATCCTGCATCCACTGGGGAATTTTTGGTTTGGTAATGACCGCCGAACCCGATGCTCTTTCCCGTCGCATCCGTCGACACATTGGCGGCAGCACGTTATGGCGGTTGATCAAAACGCCGTTTATGCCTGGCGGAGCACGGGGTTATTTGCTGTTGCTACTCAATGTGACGATGATTTTCGTGTTCTACCTGTTCGGAGTCGCAGCGTTCGATGGTGTTCGCGGAGGAACCGGCATCGCTCCGGACTTTGTCGATCGTTTGACCTTGCTGGTTTCGCAGTTTGGTCGCGAGTTGAGAGGCGTTGTAGCAATCTGCCTGTATTTGGTGATGTACTGTGGTCTTAACACGGCCTTGGGACGTTGGGGGCATGCCGCTGGTGTCGGGATCAAACCGGCACATGCTCGGTTGGTCACCTTTATTTTGATGATGGCCGCGGTGGCCGGTCCGCAACTGTTACTGAGTCTGGAATACTTCCGTCAGTACCGCCGCACCTACCACCCAATGCAATTACTCGACCCATTCACCACCGTGCAGCGTATCGACTCCGGCCACACCGATATCCACTATGTGCTGCCCGTGCTGGCGTCCCTGTCGGTGCTGGCGGTTTTCATCAATTTTGTCCCGATGGTCCGAGGCATTTCGACCATCCTGCACGCCGGCAAAACCGATGTGGTCGCCAACGAAGCCGAGTCTCCGTTCATCGACGAGTAGCCGAAGTCGTCCCATCAGTTGGGCCTTCGGGATCGGTGTCCGCGGGACGATTCCACTGCGGAGACTCATCGGCTTCCGGATACCAGGCTAAAATCTCGTGGGGACCGAAGCGGTTCTTGTAGGCCATCGACTGACATTCCGCGATGTAGTATCCCAAGTACACCCAACGTTTGCCGTGAGCGCGAGCATATTCGATCTCTTGAAGAATCGTGAATGTGCCGGGACCATTCGGCCGCCACTCCGGGTCATGATAGAAGTACACGCTGGAGAGCGAATCCGCGAGAACGTCCACCAATCCGACACCGATTAGGCGATCGTTCCGGAAATACAGAAACTCCTGTGAGAACTCCCAATCTCCCATCAAGAATGATTCCGAGTACTGCCGGGCATCGATTTCCTCGGCTCGCCACCCGCTGCGAACGTGCATGTCCGCGTGCCAATCGTTGTAGAGACGAAGATGCTCCTCGCTGACACTCGCTGGTTGCACGACCACCCGGACATCCGAGTTGCGTTTGAGCGTGCGACGCTGGCTCTTCGTGGGCTGAAATGCCGCGACATCGACTCGCAACGATTGGCATTTCACGCAATTCGGGCACGCGGGCCGAAAGAAATGCCAACCGTGCCGCCGCCAACCGCGTGATAGCCACGATTCATATTCGGTCGCGGAAATTTGCCCTACCACACGGTACTCGAGCGATGCAGTCTCGTCCGGCAGATACGAACATTGACGTGGCGGCTCAACGGTGCGAAAGAGTTCCAGAATTGGTTGGGGCATGGATTTGAAATCGAGAGACTAGAAATAGGGATTGAGCAGAACGAGTCGATCGGATCTATCGCAAGTCGAATGTCCGATCGATCACCGCCAAATCCCGGAACTTTACTCATCCTCATCCATTGTCGAAAACCGATGGACTGTCGTGTGCTTGTAACTTTGACCGGGTTCAAGAATCGCAGAAGGGAACTCGGGCTGGTTCGGCGAATCCGGAAGTTGTTGGGTTTCCAAGCACAAGGCGTGATGCTGGGGGAAACCGGCGTCCGACGGTCCGCCACTCAGGAAGTTCCCGGTGTAGAACTGAATGCCGGGCTGATCGGTTTCAATCTCCATGACGCGGCCGGATTTCGGATCAGACAATCGAGCCACCAATGTGAGCTTCGGTTGATCTTTCCCGAGGTTCGGCGTGACGAAACAGTGATCGTAGCCCCCCTTCTCGTCATCACCTTTGAGATCAGCGAAGTGCTTCTTGATTGGATGAGCCTTTGTGAAATCAAATTCCGTACCTTGGACCGACTTCAATTCGCCCGTCGGAATCAATGTGTCATCCACCGGGAGATAGCGTTCGCAGTTCAGCATCAATTCATGATCCAAAATGCTTTCCGATGCCTCTGGATTCTGTAAATCCACACCACCGAGATTCCAATAACAGTGATTCGTGAGATTCACCGGTGTCGCCTTATCATCGGTGCTTGCGGTATACTCGATGTGGAGTTCGTCGTCCGGTGTCAGACGATAAACCACTTCACTTCGTAGCTGCCCTGGGTACCCTTCTTCCCCATCGGCGCTGATGTATGTCAGATGGACGCCCACACTACCGTCACTAGTCACGTCGGCCGGCATCGGTCGCGCGTGCCAGAGGACATCATTGAAGCCGCGATCACCACCATGCAGGTGGTGCGGCCCGTTATTAGTGGCCAAGGTGTAGGTTTCACCGTTGTTGGTCGCAGCGGTGCCTTCGGGAAGATCGATCTTGAATTTCCCGTCCGCGATTCGATTGCCATATCGCCCCACAATCGCGCCGAAGTACGGGTCTTTTTTGTCCATGTCGGCATAGGGCGCCAGGTCATCGAATCCCAGCGTGATGTTCTCCATCTCACCGTTGCGATCCGGCGTCATCAACGATTGCACGATCGCGCCATAGTCCATAATCGAAACCGTCACACGTCCATTGGAGAGAATGTATTTCGTCACCTGGTGAGTTTCACCGGCCGGGTCCGTCCACTTTCCAAACGGTTCGGTTTCGAGTCGCATCATTGTGGTCTCGGCTGGTTCTTCAGAGGAACTCGCCGTTTCCCCCGGTTGCGAGGTTTTCACATCCGGTGGATTCTCTCCACCGCCGCACCCCGTCACCGCCATCAACCCCATAGCCACAACGGCCGCCTGCCAAGAACGCATTCGCATGATGGACCTCATCTATTAAGTCTGCCGAAAAGTCTCCGTCCACTCGGAACCACCGGCTCAGTTTGCGATTCCGACTGCTTGCGGTCAAGCGTGTGCAATTTCAGATGGCATCTCGGTCCAAACGGCGGAACGTCCCTTATTCATCCACGAACCCGCGGAAGATTGTTCGTCGGAGTGGATTCTGACGGTCGGTGAATTCGGAATTGTCTGCAGGAGCCGACAACGCCATCGCGAGCATGTGGAATTTCGCGTCGGCATCGTCGGCGATGTGCACCAGGAGAGCTTCTGGCGTGTGCGGAGCTACCGGCGAGCCCCATTCCGGCAGGTTCTGATGAGCGACGATGATGTGCTCTAACCGAAGCAAAACTTCGGCATCGAAATCCGGAATCGTTGCCGCTTTCTCGCGGACCATGTCACGACCGAGCAGGATGTGACCAATCAACCGTCCTTCGGCCGTGTATTGGCTGCCCTGCGGTCGATAACGCAATTCCGCGATCTTGCCGACATCATGCAAAATCGCACCAGCTACGACTAACGACTTGGACAACCTCGGCTGCATGTTGGGGTAGTGGGTGTCGTACTTATCAGCCAAATACACCGCCGTTTCCGTCACTGCAACCACGTGTTCCAGATACCCGCCGGTATAAGCATGATGATTCCGTGTGGCGGCCGGTAGTTTCCGCAGCAATTCCGCATGATCGATCAACAATTCCAACACCAACCGCTTGAGCGCAGGATCAGAAATTTCTTCCTGAGCGATCTGTCGAAGTCGCTGTTCCAGTTCATCGATGTCAAATCGCGTATGAGGATGAAATTCCGCAATGTCGAATCCGTCGGCGGTATCCGCTTCGACCACTTCCCGAATCCGATCAATGTCGACCTGGGGTCCGTACGAGGTTTCTTCGTATCGACAGCGAATTTTGTAGTACTGATCGGGTTGCCATTGGCTCTCACACTCTTCGAACCAAGCGGAATCCTGCCAAACCATCGCCGTCACCGCCCGCGCTGAATCACGGAAACCAATGCGGTAGAAGGGTTTACCGTCGCGAGTGGTGTGACGATTCTTCTCGGTTAAGATCACAAAACAGTCTCCACTCTGCCCGGTTTCCAGTTCGGACAAGCGGACAATACGCGGTTCGGCAGCCATTCTGATCCCCTCTCGCATCGAATTTGTGGCCCATAGATACATACGAATAGATGGCCAAGAATGCAAATCCGACGGTTTCTTCGAAAGGAATCCCAAATTCCAAACCGAAAAACCCCTCGTCATTCCGATCGAAGACGATTATACTACGGTACCGATTCGCGGAGTTGCCGCGTGTCGTGTCTCTCGAATTAGACTGAACACAATCAAAGTCGCCAACTCTAACGGCC